>CP089984.1:10226000-10541500 GCA_037157815.1 Sorangiineae bacterium MSr11954 | reverse complement strand
GCCTTGTCGCACTTGACGTTCACGTCGACGGTGGTCGCGCAATAGTTCACGCTGCCGTCGTCCGAACCCGAGCAAGCCGTCAATGCGGCAACGCTAAGAACCATGGCGCCCATCCGCCTTCGAAACGCGATCATGTCCGGCCTCATCGCAAAGCGTGCGCCAGCGCATCACCCCGCAAACGGCGCGGATTTCCCCGTGCCGCACCCCCCAAGCCGTAACGCGCGAACCCGTGGTCAAACGACGACACCACATCGCAGCTCCCCGCCGCCGTCACCTTCTGACCGATGCGTGAACCCCCCCCGCGTGCGATGCGCAGGGGGGACAAAGATTCGCTCACGTGCACGCGCGGGAACCCACCGTTTTGAGGCGCAGAGGCGCAGGGCACAAAGATTCGCCCGAGTCCGTACCCACGCGGCGCGCCGTACCGGATCGACGAAGGGTCGCGCGCCCGCGCACCGCAAAACGATGCGCAGGGCACAAGGATTCGCCCGAGTCCCGTACCACGCGACGCGCCGTATCGGACCGACGAAGAGTCGCGCGCGCACCGCAAAACGAAGCGCAGAGGCGCGGAGCACAAAGATTCGCCCGAGTCCGTACTACGCGGCACGCCGTACCGGATCGACGAAGAGTCGCGCGCGCGCACCGCAAAAACGAAGCGCAGAGGCGCGGGGCACAAGGATTCGCCCGAGTCCCGTACTACGCGGCACGCCGTACCGGATCGACGAAGAGTCGTGCGAATGCTTTTACACCCAGTGTAAAGCAGGGGCTCGGGCACAAGGATTCGAACCTTGATAAGGAGATCCAAAATCTCCTGTCCTGCCGTTAGACGATGCCCGAAAGACGGAAGAAACCTATATCAGACCTTGGCCTTACGGCTAGACCCATCAGAAGCCCGGCTGCGTCGCGACCTTCTTTTTGACGACCGTGCCCGGACGGGGCCCCCGAATTGCCGGACCGGAGGGGACCGCCGAAGCCGAGCCAGCCGGGCCACCCGAAGGGGCCGTAGCTGTGCCCGTAACTCCCGCCGTGGAATCCGAGCGAACTGGACTGTTCATGACCGCGCCCGGGTCCGCTGCGACCGCCGGTGATTCGGTGACGGGAGCTACGGCCGGTGAGGTGGGCGCCTCCGCCGGAGCGGTCGGCTTGCGGTTGGTCACCCGATCCGCGGCCTCGCGGAAGAAGATGCCCCCGCAGAACACGAGCGCCAAAATCGTGAGCAGCACCGCCCCGAACACCAGAACGCGCCCCCGCGACAGCCGCACGTGCGGATGGTGCAGCGCCGGCGCTGCCTGGGCGGGCTGCACATGGGACCCCGTGGCCATCGGCACACCGTGGGATGCGCTCGAAAGTCCGCTGCTGGCGCGATAGCCGGAGATGGACTCGCTGCCCGTGTTGCCGGTGTTGCCCGTGCTGTCGGACTGCGAGCTCACCACGTCCATGGCGTAGTCGCTGCTGTCTTCGTCGACCGACTCGTCGTCGTAGTCCGTCTCGAGACGGCGCGCTTGGCGTAGGCCGAGCGACGCGGCGTGAACGCCGGCCGGATCGTCGGGGCGGTGGATGCTGAGGGTCGTCGAGATGCGGGGCGGTGGCTTGCTGCGGCGAAGGTTTGCGATGAGGGCGTGATCGCTCACGCCGATGGCGTCGCGCAGCGCTTGGGAGAACTCGGCACAGTGTGCGTAGCGCTCGTAGGCGCGCTTGGAGAGGGCGCGCTGCAGCACCAGCCAAAGCCTCGGATCGATGCTGGGATCCGGATCGAGCATCGTTTCGAGCACGCTCGCGAGCGATGCGCTGGGCGTCTCGGCCGCGAAGGGCGAGTGGCCCGTGAGCATCTCCACCAGCACCGCGCCGACGCTGAAAACGTCGCTGCGACCGTCGATGGTCGTCTCCGAACGGATTTGTTCGGGGGACATGTAGCGCGGGGTTCCAAGCACACGCCCGTCGAGGGTCAGCACCCCGCCGCCTTGCGGGAGCTTGGCGATGCCAAAGTCGAGGAGCTTTGGCGTCACGTGTCCATCGGGGTCGACGGCCAGGAAGATGTTCGCCGGCTTGATGTCGCGATGAACCACGCCCATCTCGTGCGCATGCTCCAGCGCCGAGAGCACCGGCAGGATGATGGCGATCGCCTCCTCCGCCGGGAGCGGCCCTTTCTTCTTCAAGTGCCGCCGCAATGTTTCGCCGCGCAGAAGCTCCATCACCAGGACGAGCGAGCCGTCTTGTGCGTCCTCGACCAAGTCGTAGATGCGGACGATGTTCCGGTGAGACAGCATCGCCCCCAGGCGGGCCTCGTGCCGGAACCGCGGCTCGACCTGAATGCGCTTGTCGAGGTCCGCCCGGAGCACCTTGAGCGCTACCTCGGCGTCCGTCATCTCGTTGCGGGCGATCCAGATTTGACCCATCCCGCCAAGCGCGATGCGCTTGATCAGGAGGTACTTACCCCCGAGCCGGTCTTGTGCTCGGAGCTTCTGCACGGAGTCTCTTAGCGGGGCGCCCATGAGGAAAGCATTAAGATTATTCCACGCCCTTACTTTGGACGCGAGGCTCACACGTCAGATTCGCGATCCCACGGTATGCCGTAGAGCCCGCGTTTGCGGAGCAGTTCCCGGAGGTGGTGTCGGGCCAGGTCGGCTTCGCGCGAGGCCATCGAGAGATTTCCGGCGCACCGCTTCATCAATGCGGCAAGGTACGCCGACTCGAAGCGTTCGATGGCACGTTCCTTCGCGGAGCCGAAGGTACCGGACAGATCGAGCGGGGTCCGCTCCTCGCGCATGCCGCGGAAGCCAAAGCCTTCACCCGCCACATCGGCCCGACGAATCACGTTGTCGGTCGCGAGTGCGGCTGCACGTGCGAGCACGTTGCGAAGCTCCCGCACATTTCCTGGCCAGGGTTGCGACGATAAAAATTGCACGGCCGAAGCGTCGATGACAAGCGGGCTTGAGCGCGCATCGCCGATGTAGGAGAGCAGCCGCTCGCAGAGAACCGGGATGTCATCGGGTCGATCGCGCAGCGCGGGGAGGAGAATGCGAACGGGCGCGAGCCTATAGTAGAGGTCCTCTCGGAAGCGGCCCGCCTCGATCTCGTGGCGCAGATCGCGGTGCGTGGCGGCCACCACTCGGACGTTCACCTTGATGGGGACTTGTCCCCCCACGCGCGTGAGCTCGTGCCGCTCCAGCACCCGTAGAAACTTTGCCTGCAACGGCGCCGAGAGCTCTCCAATCTCGTCGAGGAAGATCGTTCCGCCGTCGGCGGCCTCGAAGAAACCGACGCGTCGTTCGGCTGCACCCGTGAAGGCGCCTTTCTCGTGGCCGAAGAGCAGCGAGTCGGCGAGCGTCTCGGGGATGGCCGTGGCGTCGATCACGATGAACGGCTTGTTGGCGCGCAGGCTCTTCAGGTGGATGGCCCGCGCGACCTCTTCTTTCCCCGTCCCCGTCTCGCCTTGAATGAGCAGCCCGATGTCCTTGGGGGCGATGCGCTCGAGCGTGGCGAAGAGCTCGCGCATGACCGTCGAACGACCGACCAGCATGCCGAACGAGTCGTGCACGCTGACGGGCGACGTGGTGGCCGCGTCGTCGACGTCGAGCTGCAACGTGGTGGAGCCCACGGTGAACTCGGCGCCTGCACCGAGCTCGATTTCCATCACGCGGTGCTGCCCGAGCCAGGTGCCGTTGGTGCTCCCCGCGTCGCGCAGCCGGATGTGATCGTCGACCCGCTGCAACTGCAGGTGCACGCCGCTGACCCGCGGATCGTCGAGCACCATGTCGTTGGTGGGGTGGCGCCCTACGGTGGCGAGCGCATTGGCCATCGCAAATGCGCGCCCTTTGGCTGGCCCCGCGATGGCCGTCAGTCGCGGAATGGCTACCAAAGTGCGCGGGCGAAGCCCTGTGTTGACTTCCGTTTCGCCTCGCGATGCATGGTCGGTCATGGTGTCGAAGAGAGTATCGTATGCGTGAACGAGGACGTGTCCCTAGGTCTTTCTGATGCTCTTTCCGTGTATGCGCGGTTCGGCCTTCGGTGCGGTCGTGCATGAATGTGTCGCATCCCGCCACTTCGGCGGTCGGGGGATCGGCGGTTGGCCTCGGCCCGTCTCGACGACCTGAAGTAGGCTGGGGTACCTTGGAAGCATGTTCGGAACTCGGATTCACCTCTGCCCGAGTCGCGAGCGAGGGCGCGCCCCCGTGCAAACCACCCGCAAGGGAGCCCGCCGACGAGGCTTCTGCGTGCGCTTTTTGGTCATGCTTGCGCTGCCGCTCGCTCCCGCGGCCTTCGAGAACGCCGCCCATGCGCAGCAGCAGCAGCAGCAGCAGCAGCAGCAGCAGGGTGAAAACGGACTCGCCGCCGCACGCAAGCTCTTTGCCGAGGCCCTGCGCGCCGAAGAAAAAGGGAACTTCGCGGAGGCCCTCGAGAAGTTCCGGCGGGTGGCCCAGGTCAAAGATACCGTTCCCGTTCGCTACCGCATCGCCGCATGCCTCGAGGGACTCGGCCAATTGAAGGAAGCGTTGCGCGCGTATCAGGCTGCCATCGATCTTGGCGCGGGGGATCCGAAAGATCTCGAAGTGGTCCGTGATGCAAAACGACACACGAGTAGCCTCGGCGAACGCATCCCACAGTTGACATTGACGGTCAGCCCGCGCGCTCCGTCGAGCTCGGAGGTGCGGATCGACGGCGATCCGCTCCCGGTCGCGGAGTTGGGTAAACCGATCCCGCTCGACCCCGGCACCCACGACGTGACGGCCAGCGCTCCCGACACTGTTCCGTTTCGCACGCAGATCACCTTGCCCGAGCGAGCACGGCTCTCGCTGCTCGTTCCTCTCGATCCCAAGCCCGCGCCAAAGAACGAGGAGCACCGCACTGCGTTGCCGCCGCCCGCGTCTCCGCCGTCCGCCATAACCGCGCCCGAAGCGCCCGCGCAGACCGCGTCGTCGTCGTCATCGTCTTCTGCGCGCACCACCGGAGGATGGATCGCGGTGGGCGCGGGGGCTGCGCTTCTCGTGGGTGCCGGTGTGACGTTGGCGCTGCGCCAGTCGGATATTTCGAAGCTCGAGGACGCGTGCCCCAACAACGTGTGCCCGGGCGAGCGCGAAGACGAGCTATCGAGCATTCGAAGCCGCGCGCAAGCCGAGGGGCCGATCGCGGGGGTGCTCGCGGGGCTCGGCGCGGTGGGCATTGGGGTAGGTACGTATATTCTGCTGTCGAAACCTCATCCGAATGCCAGCACCGGAGCGGGATCGAACGTGAATTTTTTGAACGGCGCGCGCGGTGAGCTTCGGTTGGGGGGCCGACCCGCGCCGGGGGGCGGTCGGTTGGTCCTCACGACCACGTTCTAGTTCGCGTTCGCGTTCGCGGTGTAAACTTGGAAAGATGCTTCCACGCCGTCTCGTGAGTGTCGGCCTTGGCTTCGCGTTCGCCATCACGTCGATGGCGGCTTGCAACGCGGTGCCGGATCTCTTCTTCGTCGATGGCAAAGATGCGGGCTCCGATCCCGGTCCGGTGGACGGTGGGGGCTCCAGCGACGCCGATTATCCGGACACCGACGACGTCGATCCCGGGGAGGCAGGCGCGGGGCCCAGCACATGTCCGGGAAAGCTCCCCGCCAACGCGACGACATGCTGCGCAGGCGGGCCGTGTCATGGCTTCGATGGAGTGGCGTGCGGCTACAGCGCGTGCTCGCAATGCGAGGAGAGGTGTGCGCCGAACACGCTCTGTTGCGTGAAAAAGAACGGCACGCCGGGCAAATGTATCGGCTTGGACCAGACCTGCCCGCGCTGATCGTTTTGCGCGGTGCTGCGCGCGCGGGTGCGTGTACAAGCAGATGAGGAGGTTAACTTATGAACGACTCCGTACTGCGGTACATGCCGCTCGTCGTTGGGCTGTTCATTTCGGCCACGTCGGTCGGATGCAGCAGCAGCAGCTCGAACCCCGGTCCCTCCGATGGAGGTGATACGAAGTCCGATGGTGGAGGCGCAGGCGACGACGCCGGCGGTGGCAGCGCCGCATGCCGTCACATCGGTGATGTGTGCTCGGGGCAGGGGAGCTGCTCGAACGGATTGCGCTGCGAGCAGACCGGGAGCAACGGCTTCTGCGCGCCCGATCGCAACGAGGGGTGCGGTGGAATCGCTGGGAGCTCGTGCACGGGCGCGGCGCGCAACTGCATGAATGTCGCCGGCGCCGCCGATTACGGCTTGTGCATGACCGACGCGGAGAAGGCGTGCGCCTGCGCGAAGAACGCAAAATTGTTCTACGACGACGACTGCAAGCCGTAGGCGCCCGGCCCCTCGCCGCATCACGAGGGGCGAGGGGCAAGGGGCAGCCCGCAATCTAAAGCTGGTTCTCCAATTCGTCCGAGGGAGCCGGCTTCGGCGCCGACGAGGACGGAGCCGGCTTGGGCGCCTTCGGGGCCGCGCTGGCCGAGGGCGAAGGTGTCGTGCTTCCACTTCCCTCCGTCGGGGTCGACGAGGGCGTAGGCACCGGGGTCGGACCGGTGGCCGGCGCGGTGGCGGACGGCGCCCCGGGCGGCGCACCAAATTGCTCCTCGGTCGATGCCGTCTCTTTCGGCTTCGGCGGACGCGGTTTCCACGCGGGCGCGGCCGGAGCTTGCCCGGCGGCCGGCGCGCTCGCTGCGCCCGACGCGGCAGCGGCAGCAGCCCCCGCGCCTTTGGCCGCGCTCGACACGGATGCATCGGCGATCGCGGTGGCCGCTGCGCCGGCATCCGCCTCGGTGGTCGCGGCGATCGGGGCCGTCTCCGTGGGCGCGGGCGGAGGCTCGGGTGCGCTCGGCGGCGGTGACGGCGGAGCAGCCGACGCGCTGGTTGCGGTGGGCGTGCTTCCCTCGCCCGACGAACCTTGGCTCAAAAAGAAGAACACCAACGCGCCTGCCGCGACGACCACGAGGCCGCCCCACAGCACCCAATTCGGTTTTTTGTTCAGCGCTTGGGCGGAGCTGTCGGAGCGCAAGCTGGACATGGCCGAGACGCCCCCGCTGCGCTCCTCGGGCTCTGCCAAACGAAGCGGCGCGGGGCGCTCGCTCACGGCGCGCGCGACCGGCGCGCTCGTGGTGTTCGACTTGAGCGACGGCGGCGGCGCCGACGCTCCGGCCTTCGGAGGCTCGCTTCGAGCTTCTGCGCTGGCGGCGATGCCCGCGAGGGCCGGCGGCTTGTCCGAAGGCAGCCGCACGCCGTCCTTCACGACGTCCGGCGGCGGCGCGTCGGTGGGCGTCTTCAGGATCGACTCCACCATCAAGGACGAAGGTACCGACGCCTCGTCGGCCTTCTTCTCCGGCCTCGCGGAGGGTGGCGGGGGGCTCGCGCTCGCCGCGCCGGCGGGCGACACCAATGTCTCGGCGAGCTCCTGCGACGCGCTCGTCTTCACCGTGGTGCGCATCGAGTCGGCGGCGGGCACCGACGGCGCCTTCGGGATCGACACATCGTCGACCAGATCGCTCCCGGGCGCGCGCACCCGCAGCGGCGCGGGCGCCGAGGGCGGAGGCGTGGGGATCGCCGCGGTGGCGGAGCGAGGTGCCGACGGGGGCGGGGCCGTGATGGCCGGCGCAGGAGTCGACGGTGCGAGCCGCGGCGGCGGCGCCGACAGCGGCTTGGGCCCGAGCGGCGGAGACGACGGCGCTTTGACCACCGCGGGCGGCGGCGCCGAGAGCGGCTTGGGCACGACCGGCGGCGGCGGCGACGAAGGCGCCTTCACCCGCAGCGGTGCGGGGGCCGACGCGGGAGGCGCAGGCACGCCCGGTGTGGTCGATCCGCCGGAGCCAAAGCTGCGGGTCGACGGAGGAGGCTCGCCGATGGCCACGCCCGATTTGGGCGGAACGGGGATCCCCGCGGCGGGGGTCGGAGCTTTTGCGCGCCCGCTCGGCGCGATGGGCGCCACGCCGCTCGGCGCAGGCTTGGGCACCGCAGCCCGGGTCGACGCAAAGAGGGGATTGTTCCCCACTTCCTCCATGGAGCCGCCGGCGCCCTTGAGCGCCTCCTCCAGCAGCTCGGCGGCTTGCTTCATCATGGTGCGCTCTTCCGGCGGAGGCATCTCCACTTCGGATTGCGTCGTCGGGAAGAAGCCGCCCCCCGGCTTGGTGGCACCTGCCGCCGGACCTTTTGCCGTCGCCGTCCCGCCCACGGCTGCGGTGCGCGGCTCCGCCGGATTTCCTGCCGCCGGTCGCGGGGGTCCTCCCGCGGCGGCATTGTCCGGGTGGAGCGATCCCATGCCCATAATCGTGGACTTGCCCGGTCGCGGCGCGGCCCCCACCGGCGAGACCACCCCGCCCGTCTTCTCGCGAAGCGCGGCCAGAGGCTCTTTCAGCTCGGAGGTGAACGCGGAGCCGGCATCCTCCTTGGCGCCCACCAGCCGATCGATGACCGCGCGTGAATTTTCATCGATCTTGATGAACTTCACGCCCATGCCGCCCGGTCGCTCAGCGCTGGCCTGCGCAGGCTCGCGCTTCCACACGACGCGACCGACCCCGGCGATCACCGCTTGATCGCCGGCGAGCCGGATTTCGAATTTGAGCAGCGTTCCTTGCGCAAAGGGCGTGGACGTCTTGATGAAGATGCCCCCTTTGCTTACGTCGTGCGAGTGATTCTCGATGAATTCGTCAACGGTCGCGCTCTTGTAGCGGACGTTCAAGCTGACGATCTTCGCACGCGGATCTTTGCGGGTGTCCTGGGTCATGGATCGGTCTCTCTTCGTTCCGCCGTGCCATGGTAACCGGTTTGGCCTTCCTTACGCCAACGGAGAACGGAGCAGCGGCCCAGAACGAGCACCTCGAAGCGACGAGACGCCACAGGGAGCCACAAGGAGCCGAAAGAAAAGACAGAAGAAGGTGCTACCGTTGGAAGAGCCAATGGGGCAAGGACCGGCAGAGCGCCCTTTCCGGGTTCACGAGCGCAAGCCTGTGCGCTTCGTCGTGGGAATGTCGCACGCCGGCGGATGGCAAGGCGAGGCCCGCGTTCACGACATTGGCCTCGGCGGCGCCGGCCTCGAAATGTCCGGCCGCGCCAGCGCGCCACCCTCCCCCCTCCTTCGAGAAAACGACCGGGTCGCCCTCTCCTTCATCGCCCCCACCCTCTGGGACCCGCTAGAAATCCCCGCCCGCATCGTCTGGGTCCGCCCTTCCCCGCCCTCGCCGGCCCTCCGCTTCGGCGTAGCCTTCGAAGCCACAGACTCCGCCAAAATCTTCGCCCTCTTCGAGCTCGTGAGCACCTTCGTCTTCGACCGCTAACGCCGTCACGCTCCCCCCAGGGTTGGGGTGGGCCGGTTGGGGTGCGGAGCCGCGGGCCTATCGCTTCTTTTTGCTCTTCGCCTTCGCCTTGACCTTGGCCTTCTTCACGGGCCGATCTGCAACATTTTCCTTTGGCAGTGGAAAATTCAGTGTAGGAAGCAATTTCTTCCGTCGCTTCTCCACCTCGGCCTGAAGCCCGAGAACGGCCTTCTCGCGCGCATCGTAGAGGCGGCGGTGGCGGCGGTGGATGCGCGGATCGGAGAGCAGCGCATAGGTGAGCCACGGAAAGACGGCGGTCACGTCGGCGTGCACGTACACGGAGCCCGAGGCCACGCTCTCGGCGGAGACCTTGCCCCAGGTGTGCCCCTCGCCCGCGGGGCACGAGCTGAGCGCCCCGTTGTCGACGGGATCGACGCAGAACTGCACGTCGATGTCGAAGCCGTGGGTGGGCACCGACAGGATTTGATCGAGCAGCGGCTCGCCCTGGAGCGTGTAGTTCTTTGGAACGCCGCCGCCGAGGATCCAGATGGCCATCGGCTTGCCGAGGGTCGAGAAACAGTGACGCTGGATGGCGCCCATTTCGAACACATCGTCGTTCACGTCGATTTCGAGCTTGAAGGCCGGCCCGAGGAGCCTCTTCAACTTGACGATGTTGAGGAAAATGGATCCGTCCTGCACCGCGCCCACGAAGATCGGTACCCCATAGCGGTACGCCGTTGAGAGCAGCGACGGGCTGGTGACGCCGAGGGCGTCTTCGATGCGCGCGATGTTCTTGCCGAGCAGGTAGTGCAGCTCGGTGGTGGTCATCTTCTTCTGGAACTCCGGCTTCTGCAGGATGGCCGAGAAGAGCTTGTCGGTCTCGAGGAGCGTCTCCTCCCAGAAGCCCAGATCGTAAATACGGATGATGCGCGCAAGCCGGTATTGCAGGTCGCCTGCGTTGGGCTCGATCTCGCGAATGCGGTGCCCGATGATGCGGTGAGCGTCATGATACAAATTGGCTCCGGTGGTCGTGATGCAGTCCACCAGCCCGCGATCGAGCAGAGGAATCAGGCACGACTGATGGAGCCCCGCCGGGGTCATCGCGCCCGACAAGGTCAAGAAGGTGCAACAGTCCTCGGCGATGCTCCGGCGCATCAACTCGAACGCCGTTCGTTCCTGGCGGCCCACATAGGCCGGGAACATATGGGTCACGATGTCGACGGGACGTTCCTTGCCCGTGATGCCCACGGGGTGCACGGTGCGCGCGGCCTCGAAGGCTTTGCGGGGGGAAACCTTCGCCGGCGCGGAGCTTGCTGCCTGCCGGGAGGTGGAACGGGATGTTGCTTTCGGCATCGGTTTCGGCATCGGACGATGCCGAGCATATCGACCCGACTCACCCCCTACGTCAAGCGTGCCGTCCGCCACGTATTCGACACATCCTCCTCACCTGGCGCTCACGTCTGCGGGCTAGGGCGCCAGGCGCGCCAGGCGTTCTCAGTTGAGGGTCGTGTGCTCCTTTTTCAGCGCCGCCACCCGCGCCCGGATCTGGGGCGCATCTTCGGCGTGCGGCGCCAGCTCCAAGAAGCGCTCCAGATCGGCCAGCGCTTGCTCGCGCGCCCCCAGGCGGGCCGAGAGAAGACCGCGTTCACGCAGCGGCTCGGTGGCGTTGGGGGTCAAACACAAGATGCGATCGATGGACAACATCGCGCGCGCCATGTCCCCGCGCGAAAGGTACACGGCGCGCAAGTTGACCAGCATGCGATGGAGGATGGCGCGGGGGGTGGCGGCGGCCAAGGTGTCAGGGGTCATCGGGCTGTCGCCCATGGTCTTGGCGTGCAGTGCGGACAGATCGCGCGGGCCGAGCACCCGGCAGCCAAAAAATGGGTCGACGAACACAGGTTCCAGGTCGATATCTTCGGAAAGATCGGCAAGGTCCGCCAGGTGCGCCGCTTGCACGTCGGCAGCCCCGTAGGTGGTGTGCGCTGCGGCGGCGCGCATCGACGGGGGGTCGATGCGCACCAAAAAGTGTCCCGGGAAGCTCACCCCGCGCGCGAACACGCCGACCCGCTTGGCGACTTCGCAATAGATCACCGACAAGGAGATGGGGATGCCCAAACGACGCTGGAGAACATCGGAAATAAGGCTATTGCGCGCATCGTAGTAGTCGCGCTCATTTCCGTTGAAGCCGCACGTCACGTGCAGGTGGCTGCGCAGGTGCTCGGCCTGCGCCAGCGGGCTTGCATGCTCGAGGCCAAGCCCCTGCAGCGGCCGCGCCAACTCATCGAAGGCCCCCAAGGTTCGCTCGATATCCAGGTCGGGATAGACGTCGCGCGCGATGAGAACCGCGCCGAGGCCTAGGTCGATTTCGTCGTCGGGGCGGGAGGCGAATTGTTCGAAGGATGCCATTTGAATATTTTCCGGTGTCGCTTCGTCGCGGTAGGTCGATGGGCGGATGTCATCTTAGCGCCGTCGCGGGCGTCGCGCCGGAGCGGATCGACTAACTCGGCTACTGGTACGTCTCGCGCCCGAATTAAGTCGCTTACAGAGGCGAAGACGATTCCTTTGCGCGGTCGAGCAAGCGGCGAGGGAAGAGATGGAACGTTAGAGGCGTAAGAACGCGAGAGCATTGAGAACACGAAGTATCATTCGAAACGAACTTGACTTGCTCGATTGTACTCGTCTATGCCCTTGAGCGCGTAGCTTAAGCTAATTCACTGCACCGTGCACTTTTGGGGGGTCGGGGGTCGGGTTTGCGTCCCCCGCTGGAAACAAACGCTCTTTCGAGGTGAAATCGCATGAAAAAAGGCATCGCTCTGGTCCTGGCCGTGGCAGCTCTCAGCAGTGCGGCAGGATGTTCGTATGGTGGCGTCAGCGCTGCTGGAGATAAGGTCGTTGTTGCACGTAATGACGGATTCCTCTTCGGCATTCTCCGCAAGGCGTATGTCTGCAAGGTCTCCGATGCGGGCCTCACCTCCTGCCAGACCAACGAGAATCCGTGACATGAAGCGGATGCTCGTCGTCGCCCTAACGCTCATCGGCGCCGCTAGCACGATGGGTTGTGGTTATTCCGGTGTCTCGCTCGCGGGAACCGACAAGGTCGTCGTCGCGCGCAACGACTATTTCCTCTTTGGAGCTCTCCGTAAGGCCTACGTCTGCAAGGTGACCGACGCCGGCCTCACGTCGTGTGCAGACTCCGAGTCGCCCTGAAATTTTCGTCTGTACGGATGAATGTTGATGGTAAAGAGGTCGGCTGAAGCTGGCCTCTTTGCTTTTTGTCGGCCACCTCCGGCCATCTTTCCACGGTTTTTTCGAGGTTCTTTCGACGTTCAGGAATGCCAGGATGCGGATTGTTTTCCCAAGGATCGCTCGAGCCGCTGCGCTGGCGTTCCGTCCGAACGTACCGATCGCGTTGATCACGCTGATCACGATTGGCGTCACGTTTGGCTGTTCGAAGCCAAAGCCCGATGTTCAGTATCGCGAACCGGTTTCGGTCCGACTCTCCGTCGGTTCAGGACGTCCGCAGCTCGAAATGGCCCTCGCGCTCACCCCTGGCCACGGTGAGCCTCCGCCCACCGCCATCGCTGACGCGCTTTTTCGTATTGCCTCCGAATGTCCCGAAATCGATTCGCTGGCAAAGAGCGAAGGGTTCGTGCGGCTTCGGCTGAAAGTGCACGCGGGGGCCCTGCATCTCGCGCCCCCGTCGCCCTCGGACCCGGCGGTCGATCCCCTCGCGACGTGTGCGGGCAAGGCCATCGAGAACGCGGCATTTTCGGCGAAGGGCAACCCCTCCGGTGATTCGGATTTCGATGCCATGGCGGAGATTCGCGCCGCCGTGGCATCCAACGAGACGACCAAAGGAAACAAGGAATGACTCGGCGTACGCTCTCCTTCCGATTCCGATTCCTCGCGCCCACTGCATTGGCTGCAAGCCTCGTCGTCGCTACAGGTGTCGCATCGGCGCAATCCACGCCGGCTGCACCTGCGGCGCAGTCCACGCCGGCTGCACCTGCACCTGCACCTGCAGCGCAGAGCGGTGCACAACCCGCGCCAGCGCAGGCGGGAGCCGGCGATCCGGCGCAAGCGACACCCACGAATGAGAAAGACGCGAAGAGCGAGAGCGCGTCCTCGACGCCTGGGGTCAAGGAGCGCGGCGAGAGCCTCGACTCGTTGGGCGCCCATGCCGTGACGTGGGACGCGAACCTCGAGGGCGGCTTCGGACGCGCTTTTGGGGACATTCACGCCCGCACCGTGTCGTTTGGGCGGCTGCGCGGGGGCATCCTTTGGGTGCACGGGCAGTGGTTCACATCGGTCGGCGCGTTTTACGATCTTTCGAACTTCACCCCCGGAACGTTTGGGATCCAAGTCGAGCAGATGCACCTGACCAGCGGCTTCTGGATCCAGGCGGGCGGTGGGATCGATGTGGAGCCCCGCGCAATGGGGATGCTATCGGTGGGGTGGAGCGTGATCGGTGTCGAAGCCCAGTATCGAAGTTACGGTGACGCGGGAATCGGCCCCGCCGTCTTTGGCAAACTGCGGATCCCGATCGGCGTCATCGGGTTTGCGCTCGCAAATCGGAAATAGGCGGGCGCTCGCCGGGCGAGCACGTCTCGCGGGGCGCGCACGTTTCTGGACGGCGTACGCCGCGGGCGGCGCCTTTGGGCTCGCGGCATGGCTGGCTCCGGCGCCGGCGGCTGCGCAGCTGCACTGGGATCTCGGGGTGCAAGCCGGCGGCGTTGCGCGCACCTACCCCGGTGGGGCAGGGGGAGGCGGCTTTGGGCCGGTGGTGGGGCTTCAGGGCCATGTCGCCCTTCTTCCTCTGATCCGGATCGGCGCATATGTTGCGCACGACGTCACGCCCGCGAGCCTCGATGGCGAGGACGCAGCGATGCGTCATACGACGGCGGCGGGGCTGCGCATCAAGGTGGGCTCGCCCTGGCCCCGCGGTGCATGGCACGCCTGGGCGTTTTTGGGGGCGGGCTACGCGCGCGTGTACGGTCCGAGCTACCATCGCGAGCTCATCATTACCGATGGGGCGCGGCGCGATGCCTTGGTGGGTGGCGCGGGGGGCGGACACGTGGAAATTCCGCTTGGGTTCGGCGTGGGGTACCGCTTTTGGAAGCCCTGGGAGCTCACGCTCGAGGTGGGTTCACGCTTTGGGTTCGGCTTCAACGGCAGCCTTTACAAAGACCCCGGGCGCGCGGCAACGCTTGCAGGCGGCGGCGATCGGCTCGTGCCGCCCGTAGGAAATGACACCGTGTCCCCGTTTGCCGTGCTGGGGGTGAGCCTCGACGAATAAGCTGTGATAATCGTTCTCCCCGGGCTTTATGTCGTCGAGCGAAACCACAGATTCCCCGAGTGAGGACGACGTCGTCCCCGGCAGGGATTCTCCCATGAACGGCGCCGCAGACGAACCGTACTCGGTTCGCAACGAGAGCCCTCGTGCGGGCCCCGCCGAATCCCTGCTCGGCACGGTGATCAGTGGCCGCTACAGGATCGAGCGGCTCCTCGGCGAGGGCGGCATGGGGGCGGTCTACCAGGCCGAGCACACCCACATGCGCAAACGGCTAGCAGTGAAGGTGCTGCACGCCGAAATGAGCCGCCTGCCCGAGGTCGTCGCCCGCTTCGAGCGCGAAGCCATGGCGGCCGCGCACATCGACCACCCCAATGTGGCGACCGCGACCGATTTCGGAAAGCTGGAGGACGGCTCGTTCTTCCTCGTCCTCGAGTACGTCGAGGGCAAGAGCCTGCGCGACGCCATCGCCCTCGGGCCGCTGGCCGTCGGCCGGGTCATGCGCATCCTGCGGCAGATCGCGGCGGCGCTCCAGCGCGCGCACGCGCTCGGCATCGTGCACCGCGATCTCAAGCCCGAGAACGTGATGCTCATCGATCGCGACGGCGAGCCGGATTTCGTGAAGGTGCTGGACTTCGGCATCGCCAAGGTGCCGGTGGCCGAGCTCTCGCGCGACGAGGAGAACAAATCGGGCCCCGCGGGGCAAGCGCTGACCCAGCTCGGCATGGTGTACGGGACCCCCGAGTACATGGCGCCGGAGCAAGCGCTCGGCCAAAACGTCACCCCCAGCGCCGATATCTACGCCCTGGGCGTGATGACCTACGAGATGCTCGCCGGCGAGCGCCCGTTCGATCACGAGAGCAAGGTCACCTTGCTGGGCATGCACGTGACGGCCCCCGTCCCGCCGTTCGCGCAGAAGGCACCCGGGGTGGTGATCCCGCGCGACGTCGAGGGCGTGGTCTTTCACATGCTCGAGAAAGAGGCGGCCCAGCGCTACAAGGACGCCAAAGATCTCCTCGATGCGCTCGACGCGATCTGGAGCGCGTCCTACGGCGCCATCCCCAGCGCGAACCCGGGGAGCACGGCGGCGCATCGGGCCTCGCTGGTCAACGCGCGCGAAGCCCTCGGCTCGCACCCGGACGCGGCGCCGCCACCTCCTTATATTGCGAGCCCCCTCAACGAGGCGGTGCCGACGGGGCTCCAACGGCGCGTACTCCCGGCTGCGCTGCGCGAAAATCCGCGGGTGCTCCTGTTCGCGGGGCTCGGGGCCATGGTGCTCATCGGCGCCATTTTCTTGATCGCGATGCTCTCGGGCTCCCACGAGAAGCCGGGCGAGGCGAACGCCGCCGACGCCGCATCGAGCGAGCCCGCGGCCGCCGAGCCCGCAGGTTCGCGCGATCCGGGGCTCGACGCGCAAGTGGCCGCCGCGATGGATCTCGTCGACAAGGGCGACGCGATGATGGCCATCGAGAAGCTCACCGCGCTCGAAAAGGAGCACCCGGAGCGCGCGGACATCCACCGCGTGCTTCAAAAAGCGTACACGGCCACGCGCAACCACCGCGACGCCATGCGCGAGGCAGAGCTCTGGCTCGACGCGGACATCACGGCCATCGACGATCTCAAGTTCGACGAAGACGTCCGCAACGCCGCCGTCGGACGCGACCGGGACGTGGCCGATCATGCGTTCGCGCTGCTCGAGAAGAAGATGAAGAGCGCGGGGCCGGACATCCTCTACGACATCGCCTACGGCCCGTCCTCCCCGCAACTCCGCGCCTCCGCCGATCGCGCAAAGTCATCGCTCACGAAGCCCTCCGTGCGCGCGCTGGCGAGCGCCTCGCTCGCCGTGACCCTCGAGCTCCGCAGCGCCACCGGCTGCGATCGAAAGCGCGTCCTGCTCCCGCGCGCCGGCTCCGTGGGTGACGCGCGCACCGCGGCCCTCTTGCGCACGTACAACGGCACCTACGGGTGCGGCTTCCTCGGCGTCAAATCGTGCGCCGCCTACCCGTGCCTCGTCCGCGACGGCGCGCTCGGGCGCACCATCGCCGAGATCGAAGCCCGCGGCCAGGCGCAGCCGTAGCAGCTGCGCGCTGCGCGACAGCTGCGTGAGAGCTACGCGATGCCGAAGCGTTCTTTGTTGAGGCGGACGAACTCCACGTAGACCTCACAGACCTCGTGCGACGGAATTTCGCCGGAGGCGATGGCTTCCTCCAGGCCGCGCTTGATCTCGCCGATGAGGCGCGACGGCTTGAGCGCGAATGCGACCATGATGGCGTCGCCCACGCCGGAGGGGAGCGGCGGCACCTTGGCGTCTTCTTCGGCCAGGGTGCGGATGCGCGCGGCGAGCTCGGCGATCTGCGAGAGCCCGCGGCGCTTCTTTTCCGGGCGCTTGGTGGTGATGTCGGCTTGGGCCAGGCAAATGAGATCGTCGAGGTGGGCGCCGAGCTCGCGCGCAAAGCGGCGCACGGCGCTGTCGGTCCACGAGGACTCGTACTGGTTGGCGCGCAGGTGATGCAGAATGAGAAAGCGCACCGTCTCCTTGAGCGCGGGCTCCGGCGAGAAGAGCTGCACGCGGCGATCGAGGCGATCGAACATGCGCGTCCCCACCTCGGCGTGGCCGAAGAAGTGGACCTTGCCGTCGGGGGTGATGGAGCGCGTCTTCACCTTGCCGATGTCGTGAAACAGCGAAGCCCAGCGCACCTCGAGGCGCGGCACCGCCTGGCGCACCACCTGCTTGGTGTGCTTCCACACGTCCTTGTGCCGCCACTCGCCGTCGCCGAAGCCGACCATGGCCTCGACCTCCGGAAAGAGCGCGGCCAGCGCCCCGTTCTCGAGGAGCACGTCGAGCCCCAGCTCGGGATCCTGCCCCATGACCACCCGATCGAGCAGACCGCGCACCTTGACGCTATCGAGCTTGATCGCCGCCTCGAAGTCGCTCGCCGTGGCCGGGACGATATGCCTCGTCTGGCTCGACTCGGCGGCGAAGGCGGCGAGGCTGAGGGCGTCCATCGCGCGATCGGCGCTGGGCGGCAGTTGCTGCAGTTCCTGTGGGGTGGCTATCGGCATGGTCACGTTCGACGAGTCCGCGTTGGATGAAGTTCGTTGGGGAATGGTGGGTGTGGATCGAAATCCGCGGATCGATGCGGAATGCACCGCCCGTGCGCGGCGGGGCGCACGCTTTTATCAGAGTCCCGGGCGCCGGGCCATGCGTTGCGAAATAGTCGTGCCATGGCAAACTGGCCTCGTCGACCGAGCTTTTCCGCACGTCGATGCCGCTGGCCGACCGAGATGACCAGGACGACCGGGGAGGGGTTGGAGGATCTATGAAGTTTGGCTACATCTTGCGCTTGGGGACGCTGTCCGCCGTTGCGGGGTTCGCGATGGCAAGCGGTTGCGGTGGAGCGAACTCGAGCGACTTTTTCTCCGCTCCTGCCGGGCCTGGGGACACCGGAGGGCTCCCGGGCGCGGACGGCGGCCGTGGGGACGCGAGCCAAGGCCGCGATCCCCGTGTGGACAGCGGGACACCGCCCGAGCCGGATGCGGGCTCGAACCTGGGCATCCGCTGCGAGGACGGCAACGCCCCGCCCAAGACGTTCTGCGATCCCGACACCACGTCGTGCTGCATCGCCACGCCCACCCTTCTGGGGGTGAAGAGCTACACCTGCACCACAGAGCCGGGCGAATGCGTTTCGAACAGCAACACCACGAAATTGCGCGTCGATTGCGATGGTGACAGCGATTGTCCGGACGGTCGCCGCTGCTGCGGGCATCCAAGTGAGAAGAACCAGAACCAGTTCGATCGGATCACGTGCGACAAAGTCGACGTTTGCGAGAGGGGGAAGCTTCACCTCTGCAATACGAGCGCCGATTGCGCGACCGGAGGATGCACGGGCACCGATCCGGTCAACTCGGCCTACCATTTCTGCCGTTGACTGCCGTTGACTCGTACGTTCGTGATTCGCCGGCCGAAGGGCCCCTCGAGGCCGTAGGCCGCAGCGCACGCAGCTTCGGACGATGGGCTGCAGCCTTCCATCCGAACCACGCGTGGGGAGAACACGCATGCGAACCAGGAGTCTTCGTTTTGTTTGGATGGGCCTCGGCCTGACCGTGAGCTTTGCCGCCTGCAGCGGGGCCAATGATTCGGATTTCTTCGCGGGGCCGGTCGACGATCGGTCCATCGCGCCGGGCGGCGATGGCTTCGACGCGGGCAAGCTCGATGCGGGCCGCAAAGACGCGGGCGGGCAGCCGCCCCGCGACGACGCCGGCCCGGTCGACGCGTCCAGACCGCCGATCGGGATCCTCTGCGGGGACATCGAGCATCAGCCCACGTACTGCGCCCGCGAGAAGGAGTACTGCTGCGTGGCCTCGCTGGTCACCACGCCCGTGCGCACGTGCGCGGTCCGCGGCGGTTTGGATCTTTGCACCGGCATCAAGGTGGGCTGCGACGGCGCCAATGACTGCAAGCGAGGCGAAGTCTGCTGCGGCACATACAGCATCGATCGCGCGCGCTACACGTCCATCGAGTGCACGCCGCGCAAGGAGTGTGCGATCACCGAGGACTCGTCGGTGGACAACGTCTACGCGGTGTTCTGCGATCCAAACGCCGAAGAAGACGAGTGCGCTTCTTCGCGCGAGACGTGCATACCCAGTAGCAGCATCAAAGGGTACTCCGTTTGCGGAAGACGCGAATGACGTGAGAAGCGAGAAAAACGCACGAACGAGAGCAGCACGCCAAACATGGCACCCCGCGCGCGAGCGACCACCCGGCGACGAAACGGAAACGAGAAAGCGAGAAAGCGAGAAAGCGAGAAATGAAAGAGGGGCGGGGAATGAATCGCGCTGGTCGCGCGCGCGCCACGGGGAGCGTAAGGCACGCGGGCTGCAATCGAAGAGTGCGTGCTGCAGTTGGAGGCGCGTGAACCCCGATGGCTCGTCATGTTTTTCTTGTTGGGAACGGTCTGTTTGGCGTGCGCGCCACGTGGCGGAGCGCCACGCGACGCCGAGGCACCCGTCGCGAAAGCCTCCGCACCTTCGGCGAAGGCGCCCGAGGCCACGAAAGCACGCGACGCGGCCCGCTCGGATCGGAGGCGCGACCCCGCTGCCGTGTGGCTCGCCGCCCGCGATGACGGTGCGTCCGGCGAGCGCCCGACCGTAGCCCTCATGCTGCGCGCGGCGGCCGACGGTGTTGCGCGCAAGACACACGCGCTCGAACGGCTCGCCGACCGCACCCGGGGCGCGAGCCAAGCCACCGTGTACAAGGCCTTGCAGGCCCTCGAAAAGGAGCGCGCCATCTTCTCCGACCTCTCCGAGCGGGTCGACACCGTCGACGAGCGCGAGTGGGAGAGCTTCAAGCGAGAAGCCTGGCGCGCCCTCGACGCCGTCGCCGATCCCGACGATGACGTCGATGCGGACGCGCACGCCGAAGCTCCGCCCGCCGCAGCGCAACGCGAGAAGCCAACGGGCTCGACCACCGCCGCCAAACACTGACCGAGCCGCGCCGCAGCACGCCGCGGCGGAGTTGCAATGCGCATGAACGCACGCCGGTCGAGGCGCGAGGACGCGTGAACGTGCGCTTACGGAGGAGCCGTCAGCCGCTCTTCCTGCTTCTCCAGGATGGACCCGAAGTCGTCCCGCAGCTTCGTCTTGAGGAACTTCCCGGTCGACGTTCGCGGAATTTGCGGCAGCACCACATAGGCGTCCGGCAGCCAATACTTGGGAAAGGTCGCCGCCAGGTGCGTGGCCAGCTCGTCCTCCGACGCGCGCATCCCCTCACGAAACACCACGGCCGCGACGGGACGCTCGCTCCACTTCGGGTGCGTCGCCGCGAACACGGCGGCTTCCAGCACCGCAGGGTGCGCCATCAGCGCGCTCTCCAGCGCCACGCTGCTGATCCATTCACCGCCCGACTTGATGACGTCCTTCGAGCGATCGCAGATCCGCACATAGCCTTCCGGGCAGATGGTCACCACATCGCCGGTCTTGAACCATCCGTCGTTGGTGAAGCGATCGGCCCCTTCGTCGCCGAAATAGGTCGACGCGACCCAAGGCCCGCGCACCTCGAGCTCGCCCATGCTGGCGTTGTCCCACGGCAGAACGGCGCCGTCGTCGCTCACGTGCCGCTGCTCCACGAACACCACGGGGTAGCCCTGCGACGACCGATAGGCGAGGTGCCTCTGCTCCGAAATGGTCCCCATTCCGGCTTTGACCCGGGCCAAGGTTCCGAGGGGGTTCATCTCGGTCATTCCCCACGCGTGGATCACCTCGATGCCGTGCCTCTTGGCGAAGCCGTCGATCATCGCCGGCGGCGCCGCCGCTCCGCCCACGATCATGCGGCGCAGCGAAGATAGATCCCAGCGGCCTCGCTCGCGATCCAGCCGATCCAGAATGCCGATCCAGATCGTCGGGACCCCACCGGCGAACGTCACCCGCTCGCGCTCGATCAAATCGAGGATCGACTCCGGATCCAAATGGGGACCGGGGAAGACCAATTTGGCCCCCGTCGCCGCCGCCTCGTACGGTAGCCCCCACGCGGCCGCGTGGAACATCGGCACCACCGGCAACACCACGTCGTCCTCGCCGATGCCCAGGTTGTCCCGCATGCACGCCACGAGCGCGTGCAGCACGGTGGAGCGATGGCTGTAGAGTACACCTTTTGCTTTCCCCGTGGTGCCCGAGGTGTAACAGAGCATCGCCGCCGTGTTCTCGTCGAGCTTTGGAAATGTGAAGCCCGAGGGATCGGAGTTGGCGATGAGCGACTCGTAGTGGCCTAGGCCCTCCTCCTTGCCGTCGAGCACGAAGACGTGCTCGAGGGAGGGGACGTCGGCCCTGAACTTCGCATAGAGCGGGAGGAGCGACTTGTCGACCAGGAGAACGCGGTCCTTCGCGTGATTGGCGATGTACCCAATCTCGGATGGTGCGAGCCGCAAATTTAACGTGTGCAGTACCGCCCCCATGGCCGGCACTGCCAAATACGCCTCGAGGTGTTCTCCGTGGTTCCAGCAGAGCGTCGCCACGCGATCACCTGGCCCCACGCCGAGCTTCGCCAGCGCGGCCGCGAGGCGCACGCCTCGCGTGTAGATGTCTTTGTACGTGCGCCGCTCGAGCGAACGATCCCCGCGGCGGCTCACGACTTGTACGCCCGGGAAAAAGGTTCGCACACGCTCGAGGAGGTGCGTCACCGTCAAAGGGAAATCCATCATGCGACCGGTCAACATGGTCATGACCTCCTCTAATTACGATACCGCTACCGCCTCGCCTTCGAGCAGAGGAAAAGGGCTCTTCCTAAGGAATCTTCACGGCTTTTGCGTCGGCATTGTCGGGGTCGAGTCTTTGTGCCTCCGTTAGATGCTTACGCGCTTCCGGGACGTTCTTGAGCGCCACGTATTCGATCGCGAGAAGCGCATGCGCCGTCGCCTTTTCCTTGGCCGGAGGCGAGCTGGCGAGCGCACTTTCCAGCTCGAAAATCGCTTTGTTCCGATCGCCTGAATTGGAGAGTGCGCGGGCGTACGCAATGTGGGTAAGGGGGTGCTCGACGTCGATGAAGATAGCCGATTCGCCGACCGCACGGGCTTCGTCCCACCGCTTCGCCGCGACCAGGCGTTCGAGAAGCATGCGCCAAATTTTGCGATCGTGCTGTTCGAGCGGTGCCAATTGGCGCAAAATCTCCAGCTCATCGGCCTCGCGCTTCTCTTCGTGCGCGAGATCGAACAGCCCCTTCAGCGGCTCCGACTGGCTCGGATCGTAGTGAAAGGCGCTCTCCAGTGCGTTTCGATAAGCGGCCTTGTCCTTCTTTGCCTCTGCGATATCGGCGAGCGCCATTTGCACATAGAACCCATCGCCACCGGCGCGCTGAACGGCTTGAAGATGCGCTAAGGCAACCTCGGGTTCTTTCTTGGCGAGCTTGGCGAAGAGATAGTGCGCTTTCTTGTGATCCTTATCGAGCTTGAGCGCGCTCTCGAGCTCCTGCTTGGCCTCATCCACTTTGCGTGCGTGCGTGTACGCCAGCGCGAGCTCTGTGTGGGCGGAGGCGTCTTGCGGAGCCTTGGCGACGGCCGCCTTGGCGTCTTCGAGCGGCTTGGGATGATCGTCGAAGAGGAACTGGGTTTTGTAGCGCACCATGCGCCCGAGCGACCACTCGCGGAAGCTTCGATCGTACTCCGCGGCGGAGACGCCGAACGCGCGTTGAATGACGTCGGCCGTGCGGGCGCCCTCGCCCCAGAGTTTGAGCGCGCGCACCACGCTCGCCATGCCGAAGCGCTCCACCGTGAAGACGAGCATCTGGCTCGCGGCGTAGTACGCCACCGTCACGTCGGATGCGCCCTCGGCGTGGGTGAATGCGCGGTTCATGTCGACGGCGCCCGGGAGCGAGCCGCGTTGAATGGCCAGATAGAGCTCGGGATCGAGCTCGCGCTTCCACTCGGGCCTTCGCGCGATGGTCTCGTACTCGCTCAACCCTTCGGTGAACCACCGGGGGACGTGGTTCTTCGAGAGCTGGATGGCAAAGACGTGCCCCAGCTCGTGCCACACCACCGTACCCCAGTTGAATGGCTCGCTGCGCGGGCTCATGGCCGCCACCACCCGGCCGAAACAAACGCCCTGG
This sequence comes from Sorangiineae bacterium MSr11954, assembly GCA_037157815.1. Lineage (NCBI taxonomy): Bacteria > Pseudomonadati > Myxococcota > Myxococcia > Myxococcales > Pendulisporaceae > Pendulispora > Pendulispora albinea. Next base: position 10,518,418 of record CP089984.1, on the reverse strand, counting down.
ATGCCGATGTTGGGCAGTCCGCTGGTGCGCACGCTGAACTGTTCGCGCGTGCCATAGAGCTCGACCCCCACGGGGTTGGTGGGCACGAACCCGTAGCGCGCCTTCATGGATCCCCACGCTTCGCCGAGCAACCGCGGCACGTAGCGCTCGAGGACGGGGCGCTCTTCTTTGGAATACCGAATCTTGAAAATGCCGAGCTGCGTGTTGTCGTACGTATTGGGGATCGTCTGCTCGTACAAATTGAGCGTATTGAAGACGCGGACGTTGTAACGGTCCTTGGCCCATGCCTTTTTCAGCGCATCGAGCCCGCCCGTTTCATCGCCGCTGCGCAGGAGGGTGAGGCCGAGCTGGGCCCAAGCTTTCTCGTCCTGGGGATCGATCTTCGTCGCCTCCTTCATCATGGTGACGATGTCGTCGTAGCGATGCTCCCACTCGGCGTAGTCGCCCACGATGGCGTAGAGGCGCGAGAACTCCTTGTTGCGCGCGAACGCCTCGCGCTTGGCCGCCTCGTAGCCGGTGCGGTCGTCGCCGAGGAATTTGGCCGCCGCCCGCAGGCTCCAGAGCTCCAGATCGTTGGGGTTGATCTGCATGCCAGCCGCGATGGCCGACTCCGCGCCCACCAGGTCCATGTCGTGCAAGGCCAGCCCTGCGCGCACGGCGTAGGCGCCCACGTGCTTGGGATGGACGGCCAGGGCATCTTTGACGAGCTGCTCGGCGCTCTCGAAGTCGAGGGTTTGTTCGAGCTTGACCCGGGCCATGGCCACCAGGGCGTCGGCGCGCTTGGGGCTGATGGCCAGCGCCTCTTTGACGACTTGCTCGGCGTCGCCCGGATTGTATTTGTCGAGAAAGACCTCGGCGCGCCAGAGCAAGGTGGTGACATTCTTCTTGTCGACCCGCTCGCTCTCGTTGAAGGCGTTGTTGGCGTCCTTGGGGCTGCGCAGCAAATAGGCCGCACGCGCCACGCTCGCCAGGCCCTCGGCGTCGCGATCGCCGATGGTATTGTCGTTGTACTCCTGAATGATGGCCATGAGCGGCTCGTCGGCATCGCTCCTCCGCCCGCTCGCGATCAGGTATTCACCGAGGAGCAGCTTCCCGCGTCGCGCGCCCGCGCCCTTTTCGGTCTTGAGGGGCTGCAGCAATTTGATGGCGTCCGCCACCTTGCCCGTCGCAAAGAGGACCTCCGCGCGCACCGAGGTCGCGAGCGCGCGCTGCGCCGCGTTCTGGGCCGCCTGTTGCGCATACCTCTCGGCATCGCCGAACCGTCCTTGCTCGAGCATGATGCGCGCGAGCGCGATCTGCGCGGCCGGTTGATCGGCGCCGCGAATGGCCAAAAGCTCCTTCTCCGCCCGCGGATAATCCGTCGCCGTCGCGGCTTGAAGCGCCGCCGCCAACGTCCCCGGCGCCGCCGCCGGCACATGGCTCGTCGCCGCCGGCGCGACCGGCCGTCCCGGCGGCCCCGAACGCGGCTGAGCACCTGCATACGTGCCCATCGAAATCGCAACCGTCGACGCAACCAGCAAAGAGATGGACCTGGAACGCATGTCTTCGTCGTATCACGAACTCGAGCGCTTCCCCCCGGGGGAGCCCGCGAGGAGCCCGCCTCGCATCAGATTCGCACCTCGTCCTCGCGCTGGAGAATCTCCCGCGTCCCCGGATCGAGGAGGAGCATCATTTCAATCGCGTCCTCGCCGTCGGAGTAGTACCCGGCGCGGAGCGCCATCGCGAAGAACCCCAAGGTGCGGTACAGGGCGATCGCCGCCCGGTTCGAGCGCCGCACCTCGAGCACCACCAGGCGAACGTCGCCGCGCCGGCCGTATTCGATGGTGCGCTCCATGAGCGCGCGCGCGTGCCCCCTTCGGCGCGAGGCGGGGTCGGTGGCCACGTTGAGGACGTGGAGCTCGTCGGCCACGTGCCACACGATGATGTAGGCGGAGGGTCGGTCCGAGTCCGCGCGCGCCACCCAGAGGTGGGACCACGGGCGCGCCAATTCCTCGCGCAAGGTGGCCTCGGTCGCGCGATGGCTCTCGAACGAGGCGGCATCGATGGCGAGCACGTCGGCGATGTCGCCGGGTCGCATCGACTCGATTCGAAGGGGGTGCATCACCCGAGAGTATAGCGGCGCGCGCGGTCAGGTTCCGTCCCGGAGCGGAAAGACGCTCGTGTGCGCTTCCGGTACCGCGCCCAAGGCGCGCGCGCGTGGGGCGAGGGCATACACGTCGATGGCCAAGCGCAGCGAGCCATCTTCGCGCACGATGGCCCCGGCGTACGGCCCCATGGTCGATACGAGCGGGGTCAGTGGCCGCACCAGCACTTTCTCGGTGCGGCCCACCGAATCGATGCCCACGGCATACGGCGGATCGTCGTAGAGCCCGATTTCGAGCGCCAGCGGCGCCTGGTCGTTGGTGCGCGCCTCCAAGCATGCCGAGAGGTGCGGCACGCGCGGCCCGTTCTCCATACCGTTCTTGCGCACCGCGCGCGCATTGGCCGCGGGCACCGCGTACTCCTCGCCGCCCGCGCCGATCCAAAGCACGCTGGCGAGCCCCGTCTCGATGGGGATCTCGACCCGCGCCGCGAACCCCTCGCCATGCCGGCTCGAGAGGCGCAAGGCGCCGCGCAGCCGCTGGATCGAGCCCAGCGCGATGTCGAGGCCGATGCCGCGCCCCGCCAGCAAGTCCGAGGTCTCGCGCGTGGAGAAGCCCGGCAAAAAGAGGAGCGCCAGCAAGGTGTTGTCATCGGCGGCATCGGCCAGCGCGGGGGCCACGGCGCCGGCATCGACCGCCCGCTTGCGTACGGCCGTCACGTCGACCCCTTGGCCGTCGTCCGAGATGGTGATGGTGAGGCGGCTGCCCCCTTTGCGGGCCGAGAGCTTGATGGTGCCCGCCGAGGGCTTTCCCATCTCGGTCCGGTTCTGCGGGGGCTCGATCCCGTGGGCCACCGAATTGCGTGCGATCTGCAAGCATGGCTCCAAGAGCATCTCCGAGAGCCGCCGATCGATGGTCTCCTCCGCGCCCTCGATGCGCACCACCACCTCGCGCCGCGAGCGCCTCGCCTCGGCCTCCACCGCGCTGGCGATGCGCGCGAACATCTGCCCCACGGGCATCTGGCGCATGGCGGCGAGCTCCCCACGCGCATCGCTCACGCTGTCTTTCAGGACGAGATCGCCGGCGCGCATCTCGTAGGCGGCGCGGTCGATTTCGTCCGTCATATCGGTCAAGGTGGCGATGGCCTTGTCCACCCGTTTGAGCGCGGCGGCCGGAGCGCCCCAAGGGCGCGGCGGTCCGATGAGGCGCAGCGCCTCCGACAGCTCCGCGCGCATCCGCCGGAGCCGTCCCGCCCGCCCGCGCGTGCGCTCGACCTGCCCCGCGATGCGCTCGCGCGCGAGCCCGATCACCACGAATCGATCGAGCAGGCGATCGATCGACTGCGCCTCGACCCGGATGGTTCCATCGTCGACGCCAAAGGTGCGCGGCTCCTCCTCGGGGCGCTGGGAGGGGCGCGGGGTCGGTAAGGTGCTGATGCGCCCTTTGCTCGGCATCCCGCGCAAGGTGCGCAAGGCGGTCTCCGGATCGTCGAGCAGCGCGCCCAGCACGGCGCGAAAGCCGCCGAGCTCCTGCAGCGCGGCCACGGCGCGCTCGTGCACGGTGGCGCTCTTGAGCCGTTCTTCGAGCCCGTGACAGAACCAACTCATCGGCTCGTCGCCCACGGCGCTGGCGGCGCCCTTCATCGTGTGCACGTGCCGGTAGGCGGCCATGGCCGCGTCGACCGGATCGCCGGCAAAGGCCAGCGCCGCATCGATGGCGCGCAGCCGGTCCGAAATTTCCTCCGTGTACTGGGTGCGCACCATGGGATCGAGGGCCTGCGGCCGCAGATCCGAAGGCGGCTCCGGCCACGCGGATCCTGCGAAGCGGTGCCCGCTCTCCAGCCGCTCGACCGCGCGCTTCACCAGGTGCGAGGCCTCGACGATGGCGGGGATCTCGCCTTCGCGCACCCGCCGCTCGAGCCTCTGCAAGGAGGCGGCGAGCTCCGATTCGCCCGCGAGCCCGGCGGAGCCTTTGAGCGCGTGGAGGGTGCGCCGGCACGCCTCCAGGTTGGGCGGCTTCTTCTCGAGCGCGGGGAGGTGCCGGCGCAGCTCCAAGATGAGCAGCCGGGTCAGCTCCGGATCCACGTTCTCGCTCATGTGCCCTCGGATTTTTCGCGCGCCGCGGGCGGCTCCTCCGGCTCCGGCTCGGGCTCGTCGTCGGCTTCGGCGTCGGCGAGGACGCGCGCGATGGGCTCCAGCATGGGCCGGATCGACGAGATGAGATCGTCGTGCGACAGCTTGCTCCCGAGCGTACCCAAGGTGGTCATGAGCGACTGCACATGGTCGTTGGCCTCCGCCAGCGCCCGCGCCGTCTCGGGATCGCTGCCCGTCGCCTGCCGGATCCTCGCTTCGATCTCCGCCAGCGCCCGCTCGGCGTCCGAAGCGGCGCCGGCGGCCAGCGCCGCGTGCTGCGCCATCTCGCCGGCGGCCTCGCGCGGCCCTTCGAAGCTCGCGTGAAGCTGCGCGAGATCCGTCCCCATTTCCCCGAGCGCCGACGACAGCTCGCGCACGGCCTCCGCGCCGCGCAAGGCGTGCGTCCTCACCTCGTCGCTCACGAGCAGCACCGCGCGCCCCGCGGTCTCACCGAGCCTTGCCCCTTCGAGCCCCGCGTTGAGCGCGACCAATCCGAGCCGATCGAACACATCCGCGACCCGGCCAAACGTCGTCGAGAGCTCCTGCGCCCTGGCCGCCACCGCCCGCGATCGATCCGAGAGCGTATCCACCGCCGCCCGCTGCTTGGCGACCACCGACGCGATCCTCTGCGCGGCCTCCGCCGCCTCGCGCGACCGATTGAGCGCCCGCTCGTGCGCCAGCCAGAACGCGCTCTCCTCCGCCGCGTTCCGGCTGGCCGCCGAAGATGCCGCCCCCTTCACCGACCGGCGAAGGAGCCGTATGAAATGACGCTTGGATCGTTCAATCGGCATGCCGCGAGAGTAACGTGTTTGAGCTCAGAGGAGCTGCCGAAATACGTACGGCCGGCCACCGCCGCGGCGATAATCGAGGACCTCTTGCGGCGTATCGGGCCGCACGATCGCGCGAATCGCCTTCGAGCGACCGTCACCCGCGGTCGCCACGACGGTCGGGTCCATGTTTCGAGTCGCCGTCGAGCAGCTCGGCGAGGTCCACCACCTCGTAAAGCTCGTCGCCCGTGAGGCCGAACGACGTCGCGCTCTCGCCCGCGCGGGAAATTGGAGCGGCAAGATTCATTTGGATTTGCACTATTTTCATAACGCGGGTCTTTGAAACTCGTCTTACGTTAAATGATTTGCCGCCCCCGATCGCTCGCGCATCGCGACGCTCGTGCACCGCTATTCGCTAGTCGCGATTCTTCGAATGAGCGAAATCGACCTTGGGCGGCGCCTTTGCTACGTTCGACGACATCGCCGGCGAGGCCGAAGGATCATCCGCCCCAACGGCCCGCCCAGGCACCGCCTTGGAGCGCCGTGTAGATCTCCGACAGGTCGATGTCCTCGGCGATTTCGCCCAGGAACGAGACGGAGTCGCCCGGGCCGGGGGCCGACTCGAAGATGCCGGCGCCGACCACGTTGAGGCCTACGAGGCCGAGAAGCTCGCCCCCATAGCGGCAGACGACCATGACGGTGGGGGCGTCGCCGATGGTGATGACGGGCAGCACTTCACCCTCGTGCGTGGCGATGCCCAGCATTTGGGGCGGCGCGCCGGGGACGCGGACGATCGGCGGAATGGGGTCGATGGCCACCGCGGCTTGCGCGGGAAGGAAGTGCGGGCGGCCATCGATGCGCACCAGCAGTCCGCCGCGCTTGCCAGAAGGAGCGGCGGCAGGGGCTCCGGAAGTGGCCGAGGGATCGAGGGGGGAGCTCACGTCGGGCGCCGGCGGACGAGGCGGGCCTCGATGAGCTGGAAGAGGATGCGGCAGCCTTCGAAGCTCGACATGTGCGCGGCGGAGACGATTTCGCGGATGGTGCGGCGGCCGTCGACGGAGTCCAAAATGGAGCGCTCCGATTTGACCAGGCGCCCTTCGCCCAAAGCTTCGATGGCCACCGGATCGCGGACCAGCACTTCGTCGAAGCGGCCGACGCGCGCTTCGATGAGGCGCCACTCGTCCACGCGGCGGAAGCCTTCCATGACGACTTGGGCCGCCGGCAGCCCGAGGCGCGAGGCCGCGGCCAACGTGGGCGGTGGACGGCGGCGGAACTCGAAGTGGCCTTTTTGCCAGCGAAGCGCCTCGTAAACGAGCTCGCTCGATTGGCGAATGAGCGCGTTGCGCAGATCGGCCAGCGAAATTTTGTTCGACTCCACCAAGGTATCGCCGAGCAGCTTGGTCGACCCGGCCTTCGCGCGGGTGGCCGAGAGGGCTTCGAGCTCCTCGGGCGTGACCAGCCCAGCCTCCACGAAGTAGCGCCCCAGCCGAAATTCATCGCCTGCGCCGCGCGATTGCACCAGATCGATGAGGCCCTCGCGCAAGGTCATGACGATGGTGCGGTCTTCGCCTTCGACCACCAGCACGCCCGTCTGGTTCTCCATTTGGAGCATCTGCAGAACTGCGCCGATGGGCAGGCTGCTGAGATCGCCCGACAGCACCAGCTTTCCCTCCCCCAGATCGACATCGCGGATCACGCGGCCGAGCGTGCGCAATGTGGGCTCGGAGAGGTTCCGACTGAGGTGCGTGAAGATGTGCTCGTGCCGCGCCTCCGGAACCAAGGTTCCCACGATGGGCGTGAGCTCCCGCGCGACATTCATCGACAAGGTGGCCACCGCGCGCGCGCGCACCAGGCTCGCGTCCTCCGGTGGATCGGAGGGGGGGCGCAGCGCGGATTGGGGGGCGAGCTCGCCTTCCGCCACCGGGCCGGGCTCGGGTGCGTGGTCCACCTTGCGGAGCACGTTGTCGATCACGAGCAGCAGCGCCTGCGGATCGAAGGGCTTGGTGATGGCATCGAGCGCGCCAGCTTGCTGCAAAAAGCTCTCACGGATCCGGTCGGCCTTGGCGCTCATCAACACCACGCCGACTTTGCGGTCGGGAAAGCGCTTGCGGAGCTCACGGCAAAATGCGAGCCCGTTCATGCGCGGCATGACGAAGTCGACCAGGACCAACTCGGTGTCTTGCGCCCCATTGGCAAGGGCCGCGAGCGCCGACTCGCCGTCGGGCGCCGTGCGCGCGATATACCCGTGTCGCTCGAGAATCGACGCGACGACCTTCCGCAATGTCGGGCTGTCATCGACAACCAAAATGCGGGGGCTAGAGGATTCCGCTAGCGGGGAGCACGAAACCACAGAGTCCTGATTATAGGCGGAAGACGCCGATATCGCTCGTACGAAAATGAGATGACGCGCCGTGGTCTCTTTGTCATCCCAGACCTAGCCAGACCTAGCGCCCGCATCAGGTTCAGCGCCTTGTCGCGTTCCCTCTATGTTAGCGTGCACCAGGTGCAGACGCTGATTCGCGGGGGAACGATCGTCACGTGTGATGCGAGCACCAACGCGCAAGTCCTCCAAGGGGATGTCCTCGTGGACGGCGGGATCATTGTTGAGGTTGGAAGCGGACCCCGCATCACGCAAGCACGGCGCGGCGTGACGCGGGTCATCGATGCGCGCGGTTGTGCGGTGATCCCCGGCTTCGTGCAGGCGCACGTTCACCTTTGCCAAGTCATGTTCCGAGGCATGGCCGACGACATGGTGCTGCTCGAGTGGCTCAAACGACGCATTTGGCCGCTCGAAGCGGCGCACGACGCGAACAGCCTTCGCGCCAGCGCCGAGCTGGGGCTGCTCGAGATGATGCTCGCAGGCACCACGACCATCCTCGACATGGGCACGGTGCACCACTACGACGCCGTCTTCGACGCGTGCGATCGCAGCGGCGTGCGCGCCATCGGCGGCAAGACCATGATGGACTTGGGGGCCGACGTGCCGGCCGGTCTCAAGGAGACCACGGCGGAGAGCTTGAGCGAGAGCGATCGCCTCGCCGCCGCGTGGCACGGCAAGGGCGGCGGACGTCTTCGCTACGCCTACGCGCCGCGCTTCCTGCTCTCGTGCAGCGAGCCGCTGGTGCGCGGCGTGGCCGATCGCGTGGGCGCCTCCGACGGGGTGCTGTTCCACACCCATGCGGCCGAGCACGCGGGCGAGCGCCAGGCCGTTCGCGAGGTCCTCGGCGACGACGACATCGCCGTCCTGCGGCGCTGGGGGGCCTTCGGTCCGCGCACCATCCTCGCGCACGGCGTGCAGCTCACCGACGACGAAGCGCGCACCTTGGCCTCCGAGGGCACGCGCATCGTGCACTGCCCCAGCGCGAACTTGAAGCTCGGCTCCGGCATCGCCCGCATCGCCGATCTGGATGCGCTGGGCGTGCCGCTCGCCATGGGGGCCGACGGGGCGCCGTGCAACAACAACCTCGATCCGTGGGTGGAGCTCCGCCACGCCGCGCTGCTCGCGAAGATCCGCACCGGGGTGACCACGCTCCCGGCCCCGCGCGCCTTTCGTCTGGCCACGCTCGATGGGGCGAAGGCGCTGGGGCTCGGGGATCGCATCGGCTCCATCGAGGCGGGCAAGTGCGCCGATCTGGTGGTCGTGCGCCTCGATGGTGCCCACGCCGAGCCGGGGGGCGACGTCTTCTCGAAGCTGGTCTACGCGTGCGGCGCGCGCGACGTGCGCTGGGTGCTGGTGGACGGCGAAATCGTCGTGCGGCACGGGGATCACGTGAAGCTCGATCGCGAGCGGGTGGTGGCGCGGGCGCGTGAGTTGTCGCGGGAGCTGGTGGGGCGGGCCGAGCTTTCGTGACGATTCGTGATGGCGTGACGACGCGAGGGCGCGACCCTCGAAACAGGAGCTAGAGCGCGGGCTTCGCCTGCCAAAGGTCGTACTTGTCGTTGACGATCTTGACGAAGAACAGCAGGCTATGGTCGCTCGCGAGCCACGTGGGGTATTGCTGCTCCCCCGACGCGGCGACATTGCAGACGGGTCGTGGATCGGTGAACGCGGCATCGGCGCGATCGCGCACGGCCGAATAAAGGCGCAATCCATCGCCGTCGCGGCGCGCAAAGAAGATGGTCTTTCCGTCTTCGCTCACGACCGGCGCCCGAAGCTCGCCCGGAAATGCGTCGAAACCGGGGATGGGCGCGGCGGCGCTGTAGGTCGCCGTGCCGGTGGATGTCGCTTGGTAAAGTCGGAATTGCCCGGTGCGGCTCGAGGCAAAGTAGAGGAGGCTCGCGGTGGCGTTGGCGTAGACCTCGGTGTTGTTGATGGAGGGGCTGCCGTTGGTTTCGGAGTAGGTATAGAAATTCTGGAAGCCCGAATCGACGCGCAGGGCTCCCCATATTTGAGAAGCGCCTCCGTCCGTCGGCGTTTGGACGTACAGCATTTTGGTGTCGTCCGCGGTGGCGATGCCGTGCTGCTGCCAGCCCGTGCCCTGGAACGAGCCGATGTTCGCGGAGTTGATGACGAAGGACTGCGCGGTGTTGGTGCGGTTTCCTTCGTAGATGTGAAGAGGGCCGCGCTCGACCGTGACGTACGCCTCGAGGACGCTGTTCTTCTTTCCCCGGGCGCTGTAGTAATCCTCGCCCGCCGTAGGGTTGATCCGTAGGATGCTCGTCAGCCCGCGGGCACACGAGGGCACGGGCGCATCGACGCCGGCATCGTGCGAGCCGCCGCCGCTATCGTCGAGCGGCTTGCCGCCGTCCGGCAGGGTCGTGCTCGAGTCCACACCGCCCTCGCCCCCGGGGTTGGCCGTATGATCGTCCAAGCCGAAGAGCACCGAGCATCCCGAGGCGACGAGCACGGTGCTGGCGGTGACGATTCGCGTGCAGATCCGCCCACTTCCCCTCCACGCGCTCCCCCTGCACCCCATGGCCCAAGGCTATCGCAAGGAGCGCGACGCGCGCCACCCCTACCACCACGGTCCAGACCTGGGAGGGCGCGCTAGAGCGAGCGCGCCTCCACGTCGTCGATCTGGGCCAGCGCAACCGCAAGTGCATCCTTGGCGCGCTCGAGGGAGTTGCGGTCCGCGCTCCACTTTTCGGTCGCGCGGTCTGCCCGCCCGGTCTCGTGCGAGAGGCGCTCGCGGGTCGATTCCAGGGTCGATTGCAGCTCCCTGCGCTCGGCTTCGAGCTCGCTCTTCGCGTCGCGAAGGCTCTTGATCTCGCCCTCGAGCTCTTCGCGCACCGTGCGCAAGCCCGCCCCATCGCGCTCCAACTCGGCGATGCGCGCGGCGTTGTTCGCGTCGTTCTCGCGCTTGGCGGCGGTCATGGCCGAGAGCTGTTCGCGTGTATTCTGCAACTCGGTGGTGAGCGCCGCGATCTCGCGCGCCGCCTGCTCCCGAGCGCGGGCGCCTTGCTCGCGCTCCTCCGCGAGCTCCTGGGCGTAGCGCGTCTCCAGCGCGGCCAGCCGGCTGTCGCGATCGCGCTCCAGCTCGGAGACCCGCGCCGCGTGCTGCTGCTCCGCGTCCCGGAGCTGTCCCTCGTACTGTGCGGTGAGCTCCTCCAGCCGGCGATCGCGATCGCGCTCGAGCAGCGCGATCCGATTGTCCCGCTCGCGCTCCAGCTCCGCGATGCGCTGATCGCGATCTTGCTCCAGCGCGCCAATGCGCTGATCGCGATCCTTCTCCAGCGCACCAATGCGCTGGTCGCGATCCTGCTCGAGCGCGTCAATGCGTTGGTCGCGATCCTGCTCGAGGGCACCAATGCGCTGATCGCGGTCCTGTTCGAGCTCCGTCACGCGCTGCTCGTGCTCCCGCACCAAGCCCGCGATGCGCTGATCGCGCTCCTGGACCAGGCTGGCGATGCGCTGGTCGCGATCCTGCTCGAGTGCGCCGATGCGCTGGTCGCGGTCTTGCTCGAGTGCGCCGATGCGCTGGTCGCGGTCTTGCTCGAGGGCACCAATGCGCTGATCGCGGTCCTGTTCGAGCTCCGTCACGCGCTGCTCGTGCTCCCGCACCAAGCTCGCGATGCGCTGATCGCGCTCCTGGACCAGGCTGGCGATGCGCTGATCGCGGTCTTGCTCGAGGGCGCCGATGCGCTGATCGCGATCTTGCTCGAGGGCGCTCACGTGGTGATCGCGCTCCTGGATCAAGGTGGCGATGCGCTGATCGCGCTCCTGGATCAAGGTGGCGATGCGCTGGTCGCGATCTTCCTCGAGGGCGCCGATGCGCTGATCGCGGTCCTGCTCGAGCGCCGTGATGCGCTGATCGCGATCTTGCTCGAGCGCCGTGATGCGCTGATCGCGGTCGCCCTCGATGGCGGCGATGCGCGTATCTTTGTCGAGGGTGAGCGCCGCGAGGGCGGCGGCCTTCGACTCGTCGGCCTCTTGCTGGTGCGCGCGCAGGCGCTCGGCGAACCCGCGCTGCTCGGCGTCGATTTCGGCCTCGCGGCGGCGCTCGGCGTCGGCGAGGTCGGTGGCGCGGCGCTCTTCGGCGGCGGCCAGCTGGGACGCGTGCTCGGCGCGGAGGCTCGCGGCTTCTTCGGCGTGCGCGGCGCGGAGGCCCTCGACGTGCGCGGAGTATTGCTCGCGAAGCTCCGATTCGCGCTCGGAGACGGCCTGCGCGCGCTCGCGGATGGCTTGCTCCGCCTGCTCGTGCAGCTCGCTCTGCAGCTCGCGCCGCAGGTGATCCAGATCGGCGATGCGCTGCGCCTCGGCGCCGTCGAGATCGCGCTGGCGCTTGGCGTCGGCCTCGTGGAGCTCCATGGCGTGCTGGTTGCGCAGCGCCGCGACGCCCTCTTCGTACTGGTTGTGCGCCGCCACCAGCGCCGCGTTGGCCGCGTCCTCGTGCTCCTGCGTGAGGGCGGTCACGTGGTTCGCGTGCTCGGCCTTGAGCGCCGCGAGCGCGGCCTCGTGCTGCGCTTGCACCTCGGTGAACTTGGAGCGCAGCTCTTGCGCCTCTTGCGCGCGCGCCTCGCTCTCGGCCACGGCGCGTTGCATGCGCGTGCGGTGATCTTCGCTGGCCTTCTTCGCCTGATCTTTGTCGGCCGCGAGCTGCTCGATGCGATCGCGCGAATCGGCCGCCTCGCGTTCGAGCTGCAGGAGCGCGTCGTCGAGCTCCCCTTTGGCCCGCTCGAGCGCCAGCGACTTCTCGCGCATCTCGATGATCTCGCGGTCCTTGCGCGAGAACGACTCCTTGAGCGCGAGGATCTCCTTGTCCTTCTTGTTCAGGTTCTCGCGGAGATCCAGGAACTCGCGGCTCGACACGCCGCCGCCTTTGCTGGCCAGGCGCGCCTTCAGATCATCGACCTCGCGCTGCAGCCGCTGCGTCTCGGCGCCGGCGGACTGCGCCTTCAAGAGATCCTCGCGGAGCGCGCCGCTTTCGCTCTTCGCCGTCGCGAGCTCGCGCTCGAGCTCCGCGATGCGCAGGGTCAAACGGTCGTCGGCGGCCGGGCGGACGCTCGGCGGCCGCCGCTCGTCTTGCCGCGACGGCGGCTCTGGCTCCGGCTGCGCAAAGCCCGAGGCGCCGTTCGATTCGCCCCCCGTGATCCGGTAAAACGCGGCATCGGTGAGCGCCTCGACGTCGGCCGACACGGGGGCGTGGTCCCCGCTCGCGCGAAAGATCTCGCCGAGGGCGTTGGACTCCGCCCGCTCGGGCTCCACTTGGGTGGGGCGCGCCGGTTCTTCCGCGAGCAGCTCTTCTTCTTCGATGTCGTCGTCGATCACGATGCCCGGATAAGAGACGGGAGAGACGGGAGAGATGGGGGAGCTGGGCGGGGATGCTTCCTGCACGCGCGCGCCGCCCTGGGAAGGCGGCGCGAGGAGCGGTACGAACGGCTGGATCCGGGACACCAGCTCGCCAAAGCTGATCGGCTTGTGAACGTAGTCTTCCGCGCGGGTGCGGAGCTTGCGGTGCTGCTCGAAGGTCTCGTCGCTGGACTCGCTCGACATGATGATGAGCGGGATGTCCTTGAGATTCGTGTCCTTCTTGAGCTTGTTGCAGACCGAAAACCCGTTCATCCTGGGGAGCTCGATCGAAAGGAGAATCAGATCGGGCTTGGTGGTCGCGGCCTGCTGCAAACCTGCATTCCCATCGTCCACGACCAAGGTGGAACAGCCGAGTTTTCCCAGCTCGCTTCGAAGCTCGCTCGCGAAGGCTGCGTCGCTTTCGAACACGAGAACTTTGGTGCTCATGATTTCGCGCCAGAATATCGGAGCGGCTTTCTCTTGTCACTTCGCGAGCTGAGGAAGAAGGAAGAAGAAGGGCTCTTGAACGAGCGCGCGGCGTCGCGCGCGAGTGCCCCTCCGTCATCGTGCGCCGCCCGGAGCGTGCAAGCGCGGCGGGGTCGGCTCGCGGACCGTGCTACATGCACGGCCCCCCAAGTCGATGGAGTGGAGCCCATGAAAGCCCCGATGCTGTACGGTCTCGTCATATGAATGCGACAGCGCTGTATCCAACCCTCGCGTTCGCCAGCCCACGTAAGTTGCCGAAACCCAAGGAGGTCTCCGGGCGCGTGGTCGTGCTGGACATTGCCTTCGCCTCGGAAGCATCTGGTCGTGGCTTCGCGGACATCACCCGCCCCTTCATCGAGCAGCTGGGCCCTCGGCTGGTGGCCTGGGTCGACCACCACGATCACGTGCTGCACGCCAAGTACAAGCTCGACCCGCGCTTCATGCTGGCGACCAAAGCCGAGCATGGCGCCTGCCCCGAAATGGTGACCCCGGAGCTGGTGGCGCGCATCGGCCCGGTGGAGACCATCGTGTGCCACAATGACTTCGACGGGTTGTGCAGCGCCGCCAAGTGGATCCGGGGAGGGCAGGAGCCCTATCCCGGCGCCGACGACGACGCGCGGGCCATCGATACCCGCATTGGAGCACCGAGCGCCATCGGGGCGCGCTTCGATCGGGCGCTGCGGGCTCGGCCGCGCGATCAGTCCCTCTTTGGCATCGTGGTCCGCCACCTCGCCACCGGCCTCTCCGACGCATCCCTCTGGCATTGCATCGACGAAGCGGCCGAGGAGCTCTCGGCCATCGAGCAGGCGACCCGCGAGCTTGCCGCCCGCTACACCATCATCCCGCTCTCGGGGCCGGCGCCCAACCTGGCGTTCTTGGAGGCGACCGATCACCACGGCCGCTACGACAAGACGCTCCTCTTGCTCCTGGGGCAAGCGCGCGCCCGCGTGGCCATGGTGCTCGACCGCGACACGTTGACCCTGGCGGCCCCGTTCGACAGTGGGATCGATTTCCTCTCCGTGCTCGGGCTCTCGGGGGGAATGCCGACCTTGGTGTCGGTCCAAGGGGAGCGCCTCCGCGAGGCCCTGGAAAAGCTGGGCGCTTCCCGTTCGGATATCGAACGAATGATTTGATGGGCGTGCGGCAACGAAGCAGTGCAGGCTAGCGACTCCTTCGGCGCGGCCTGCGCCGCTCTTCATCCGCAAGCACCGTGAAATTCGAAGCCTTGCTTACCTTACTGGGGATGCTCGGGGTCCTCACCTTCAGCAGCCCCGTGCGCGCCGCGTCGCCCGTGCGCGTCCACTTCGCGCCAAATAGCGTGTGCAACGACGAAGCCGCCTTCTCCGAGCACCTTCGCGCGCGCGATCTGGAGGCGGTTCAGGCGCCGGACGCCCCCGCCTACGAGGTCGAAATCGATGTGCGCTCCACGGGCCTGGAGCTCGAGGGCCGCCTTGCGCTCACCACGGGCGAGGAAGCCCCCGCGACCCGCACCGTCGCCGCCGCGACCTGCGACGAAATGTGGAGCACCTTTGCGCTGACCCTCGGGCTGGCGCTCGCCCAGCTGCCGGACGCGCCACCGCCGTCCCCGCCCGCGCCTCCTCTTCTTCTTCCTGCCCCTGCTCCTGCTTCTCCTTCGCCTCTTGCTTCTGCTGCGCGTGTGCCCGTGCGGCCCTCGTGGAAGGTGATTTTCGGCTTTGGTGCATCGTCGAGGGTGCAGTGGGGTGTCGGTCCCGATTTTGCGCCGGCGCTTGGCGGGTTTGGACAAATCGAGGTGGCGCGCGAGGGGACGATGGTGGCGCCGCGGGTGCGTCTGGGGGCTTATTCGGCATTGCCGGCGAGCGAGCAAGCGCGCGAGGGGGTGCGGGCCGAATATGGACTTCAATGGGGGGAGCTCGAGGTTTGCCCATTTCGGCTCTTCGCGTCGGTGTCCGCGGCGCTGCGCACGTGCGCGCGGATGCAGGTGGGGCGCATGCAGGTCGAGATCGCGAATGCTTGGCGCGGGCGCTCGATGGATGCGCTGTGGGCCGCAGCGGAGCTCGCTCTTTCGGCCGAGGTGAGGCCCGTCCGTTTTCTATTCCTGGAGCTACAAGGCGGCGTGGGGCCCGCGCTGGCCCGCCCGTCCTTCTCGGAGGACGGCGCGTCCTTTTCCGTGCCGGAGATCGTGGGCCAAGTGGGAATTTCGGCGGGTGTCCACTTCCCATGATCCGGGGCTGCTCATGGAGGACATGAGGGGAGACGAGCACGTGTCCCAAGCCCTCCTGCCCGCCGAGTTCTCCATCGATTCGGAGTTGCCCGAAGAGGCGCTCTTGGACGAGCCTTGCGAGCCCGTCGATCCCGCCCGCGTCGCACGCCTGGTGCAAACGCACCACTCCTTCGTGTGGCGCTCGCTGCGGCGTTTGGGCGTGGTTTCATGCGACGTGGACGACGCCACGCAAAAGGTCTTTCTGGCGGTGTCGCGAAAGCTCGGCAAGGTGCCGCCGCATCGTGAGCGCTCGTTTCTTTTCGCCACGGCCATTCGGATCGCCTCCAACGAGCGGCGCGCGGAGAGGCGAAAACGGCACGCCGGAACGGAGGACATCGATCTTTATATGGGCGGCGGCGCGAGCCCTGAACAAACGATCGCGGATCGGGCACTTCTCGATAAGGTGCTCGATCCCTTGCCCCTGAAGCTGCGCAGCGTCTTCATCTTGTTCGAGCTCGAACAAATGACGAAGAACGAAATCGCCGCCACCCTCGATCTCCCCGAGGGGACGGTCGCGTCGCGTTTGCGGCGCGCCCGCGAGCTGGTGGAGGCCACCATTGCACGGCTGCGTGCGGGGGAAGCAGGTGTACGATGACTGAGCCCCCCCGTTTGCGCGATTTGCATCGCGACGATGCCTTCGGCGCAGCCTTTCGCTCGGCCGACCACGATGGGCCCCAGCTCGGGGCCGAGACGAAGCTCCTGGCGTCGCTCGGCATCACCGCCGCCGTCGTCGCCGCAACGCCGCCGGCCATTGCCGCTGGCACCGGGGCGGCCGCGTCGCTCGGTGCATCGTCTGCGACGGCGTCGATGGGCGCTTCGTCCACGGCGTCGATGGGCGCTTCGTCCATGACGGCGGCGGCCGGGGGAGCTGGGCTCGCGGCCAAGGTCGGCGGTGGCTCGGCCTTGGCGAAGTGGGTGATCGGGTCGGCCCTCGTGGTTTCGGGCTCGGTCGTGGGCACCGTCGCCGTGGAAAAGTCGATGGCCTCGCGCCCCGTTGCGCCGCACGTTGCGCTCGTTGCGTCGAGCGCCGCCGTCGCACCAGTGACGTCGAGTGCATCCAGCGCGTCGAGCGCATCCAGCGCGTCGAGCGCATCCAGCGCGTCGGGCACATCGCGGCAACCTGGGGACGATTCGACGCCGCCGACCCGTGGCGAGACCCCCGAGGCCGCGACCGCGCCTCCCGAGCCCGCGCTCCCCTCGCAAGCGCGCGCACGTCGCGCGAGCGCGCCGGGGAACCTGGCGCGCATGGAGTCTGCGAGCCCGGTGAACCCCACGAACCCGGCGATGGCCGAGTGGGGCGCACCCGCCGTCTCGACGCGCACCGCGGTGGACAACACGCCCTCGGCGCTGCTCGACGCCTACGCCAGCGCGCAAGCCGCATCGAGCCCGCAACGACCGCCGCCTGCGTCGCCTGCGTCGCCTGCGTCGCCTGCGCTATCGTCCGCCCGCTCCATCGCGCCCGAGTTGAAGGCGCTCGACGGCGTGCGTTCGCTCCTTGCCGCGGGGCAAATCTCCGAAGCGTCAATGGGCCTCGACCTGTACCAACGAGCCTTCCCGCACGGCGTCTTGCGGCAGGAAGCCGAAGTCTTGCGCCTGGACGCGCTCGTCCGCTCCGGCAAGCGCGCCGCCGCCGAGGCTCGAGCTCGGGCATTTCTCCAGCAGCACCCGGAGAGCCTGCAAGCGGCCCGCATCCGAGCCCTGCTCGCGCGCGGCGAGGCGCGCACGCCCGCCGATTAAGGCGTCTCAGTCCGCGCGCCGCACACCCCGTCCGCCGCGGATTAGCGCATCCCGCCAGGCTCCATGGAGCGCTCTTGTGGCGGCGGCGCCGGGCCCAGGGGGGCGCCCGGATTTCCCGTCCCGGTCGATGTGTAACACTGGGTCCCGTACTTCGGACCCGACTGGCAGTACGTGCCCGGCCCCGGGGCGCTGCTGCACCCGGCGAGCACGAGAGCCCCAGCGAGCGGCCAGGCCAGCTTGGCAAAAGCCATGGCCGCGCGCGTCACGGGCACATTGTCGAACATCTCCATCTCCGTGGAACAAGCGTGCAATTTTTCACACGCTTGTCCACGGAGATCGCACACGGTTTGCGATTTCGCCGTCACTCCGGCCTTTGGCCTTCATCGACCTTCGTGGACTCGTCCACCAAGGCTCAATCCGCGCGGCGGTTGTGGAACGAGAAGCTACGGATGGTGGCGAAATCGTTGCAACTCGAGAAGGCGCACTGGCCGCTGTTGTTGAGCGTCTCGGTAGGCGGGTACATGGTTTGGTCGGGCGGCGCGTCGTACTCGCGGTGCCGCTCGTCCTCCAAGTCGTTGCCGCCGCACGTGGGGCTCGTGCTCTCGTAGAACCAGTAGTCGAGCCAGACGTGGACGGTGCGGTTGTCCGGCTTGAGCTGGCAGTGCGCGTGGAAGCGCAGACCCACCTCGTCGGAGCAAAGCTCGCCGGGATCCATCCACACGTCGTCGTCGCGGTGGAGCGGGTTCACCACGCAGACCCGGTGGAGCACGGGGTGCGACCACTCGTCCTCGCTCAGGCAGTCGCAGTCCTTGAGATCCACCTGCGCGTCGAAGACGACATTTCGGAACTCGGCGCGCGGCGGCTTGAGGGTGACCAGCGCCTCGGTGCGGACCACGTTGTCGAGGTACCGCCCGAAGTCGCTGCAGTCCACCAGCCGCAAGGTCTGCGAGCTCGGGTTGCCAGGATCGGCGGGCACATAGCACGCGTCGCCCTCGCGAAGCTCGTCGCCGATGTATTTCTGCGCGTGCAGCATGATGTTGCCGCGCGGAACGCCTTCGATGAGCACCCGCCCGAAGAAGTTCGTGCTGAGCGGGTTGAGCGTAAAGCCGCGCACCTCGACCTGCGCGAACGCCGTGGCCGCGCCCTCGGGCGTGGCCACCATCACATTGAGCGGCAGCGAACCCAGATTGGGCCGCCACTCGAAGATGGGACGGTAATCCTTACCGCGGTAAATCATCCGCTCGCTGTAGCCATAAGGACCCCCGGTGGCCGGCGAGTCCAAATGATCGAGCAGGTTGTCCGGGCTCACGGCGAAGCCGTTGCCGGGCTCCTTCCAGGCATCGCTGTCCTTCGCCTCCTCCGAGCAATAGTCGAAGGCGAAGCAGTTGGTGATTTGATTGCCGATGTCGTCCGGCGCGTCGGTTGCCCAGCCCGCGACGGGGCCGAGCAGCGCAAACGCACCCGAGACGAAGGCCGCCCCATTGCCCCAGAGGCCGCCCTCGTAGGGGCGCGTGCCCAGCCACCATGCCTCGTCCACGAGGCCCGATGCCGCCTGCGACAATTGGTATTGCACCGTGTTGTAGAGGCCCGTGTAGAGCACGTTGCCCGCGTGCTTCCGCTCGTCCACGTCGTAAAAGAAAATGCCGTCGGGCGGGTTGTTTCGCACGTCGCTGGGCTTGGGGAACGACTTGTCGTGATCCAGCTCGAACCCCGCCTTCTTCAGCGCCAGCCGCACGAACGACGAGCACACGGTGGGGGTCTGCCCATACAAGGGCTCGCGGCCCGATGCGTCGGGGATGGGCTGCGGACCGTTGGGATCGGGCGCGTCCGTGTCGTGCGCGCTCGAATAGGCATGAAACCGGTAATGCCCGTGGAGGGTCTTCGCCGCGTCGGCCGCGGCCATCAGCTTCGGACGCGTAGCCGCCTCGAACTCGGGCGGCGGCTTGAGCACGCGCGGATAGACGATTTGCGCATCGCCCGGACATCGCACTTGCAACCGCTCGAAGCCGCGGATCTTCCACGGCTTGCCCTCGGGCGTCTGCACCGGCCTCCCGTCGCCCGCGAACGCCTCGCGCACCGACGCCGTGACGGTTCCAGGCCACAGATACCGAAGCGCTTGCTCCTGAAAGCCGTCGGTCGGCTGGCCGAAGACCCCGCTCGGGTGCTCCTTGACCAGGTAATCGTCTTCACCGGTCGAGTGCGTGATCTCGAACCGATGCTTGGTCATGATCCCGCTATGCGTGAACTTCTGCGGCGGATCCACGGCGCCGAGCAGCGGTGACACCATGCCCGTGCAGCTTCGCACCAGAATGGTGTCGCCCTTGAGCGCATTTTGAATGTGCTCTTCGAGCGGCTGATCGCCCGGTCCCGTGCCCTCCCAGCGCCCGGTGGGCTGGCAGCTGAACCCGGGTTGCGGCGGCGCGCCCGGGTTGTCGGGATCGCACGGCACGCGCTCCACGAGCGACGTGAGCGGCGTATTGGGCGGCACGTAATCGACGGCGGACGAGGGGAGCTTTCGCTCGCGGTACACCTTGGCGATCTCCTCCTCGCTGATGCGGTGCGGATTGGTGGCCAGCCCCTTGTCCGCCACGTAATTGAGCAAATGTGCCATTTGATCCGGCACCGGCAGGCCTTGCCCCACGGCGCTGGGTCGCTCGAAGTGCACGCTGGTTCGAGCCTTCAGCCCTTTGCTCGTCGCGCCCCAGTAGTGCACGGTGACGCCGCAGCTCGATCCACTCAGGCTCGCCTGCGCCACCCGCAAGGTGTCCGTCACCTTCGCCTTGGGCGGGACGGAGACGGAGACGGGCTCGTTCGCGCCGTAGACGATGGCGTCGTCCGGCTTGCACGGCACTTGATCCACGCGCCGTTGGGTGTACGTGAGCGCCTCGCTCTCACGATTTTCGAACTGCACCTCGCCCATGGCCTCGGAGCCGGCCGCCCCGCTCACGATCCGGAACTGCGGATCGATGGGCATGGCGGGCGGCTCGATGGTCCCGCGCGCGCGTGCGATGCCGTACGTGCTCCAGACCACGAATGTGCGCTTGGCCGTCACGGGGGAAGCGCCCGAGCGGCGAACCGTGACGGAGACGTCGAACGCCTTGTGCTCGAGGTCGACGGGGACCGCGTTCGCGTAGTCGTGGGACACGGAGGCCAGGGACGTGGAGAGCGACGCGCCGTCGCCGAAGCTCCAGTCGTACACGGTGTCCGCGCCCGGGAAGGCGGCGGCGTTGACCACCGCCAGATCGACGGTGTCCGGGTGGTACATGTTCTCTTGCGCGAACAGCTTCGGAAGCACCGGCGTGGTGGTCGGGCAGCCCGAGACGTCGACCTCCGTCACGTGCGACTCTTTGGTGCCATCGGCCGCCACCGCGGTGACCGAGTACATATGCTTTCCAGGCGCGCTCTGGACCTGATCGTAGAGCTCACCCAGCGGCATCCCGTCGATGCTCACCTTGGCCGGCTGCTCCGGGGCCGCCGGCTCCGGGGCGTCGACCTTCACATGAACGCTATCGCCGCTGCACACCAGCGGCTTGTCCACCTGGACCCCGCGAATGATCCACGGAAAATCGTGGAGCCGGATCTCCGCATCGGGCCCCACGTGCACCGCGCGCCCGAAGAACGCGCCCTCGTGCCGCCCGCTCGGTGCGCCGTGCCCATCGAGCTGAATGGTGCCATTGGGCGCGATCACGCTCCCCGCAAAGGGCGAACGCAAAAACACCGTGCCGCTGCCGACATACGAGACGAGCCAGCGCGGATAGCCGCCCTTGGCCTCCACGATGGTCCCCGCGTGATCGAGCTCGCGCTCGACGTACAGGTAAACGGCCCCTTGCGTATTGTCGATGCGGAGCGTGGATCCCGATTCGAGCACCACGCTCCGAAACGCGTAGTTGCCCCCGAGCAATGTCGCCTGCGCCCCTTTGCCGAGCCGCAAGGTATCGTAGGAGCCCGGGCTCACGGGTGCTTCGCGCTTCTGGCCCGCGGCCACCACCACCGAGCCGCCCATGGCCCCGAAGGTCGCGCGCCGGATCAAATGGCGCGTGGGCACGGGACGCAGCTCTTCGACCCCCGAGTCGACCGTAAATCGCCCGGCGCCCTGCACCCGCCCGGCCGTGCGCAACCGACCGTGCACGAACGCGCCATCTCGCAACGACACGTTGCCCACGCTGTAGAGCGATCCCGTTTCGGCGCTCGCCCCGATCAGGGTCGTCGCCGACCCCACCATGCCCACGTTCGCCACGGTCGCGTAACGCGCGTGCGGTGTGAGAATGCGCGCGCGCTCCCCCACGTCCACCTCGGCGCCCACCAGCGCGAGCTCCGAGATGGATACGTCGGATGGAACGAGCATATCGACGGTGATGTCCTTCTTGCCCGCGGCCGCAGCTACGGGCGGCGCTCGGTCCGACTTCGAGGCGCTGGTGTTTTCGGGGGCCGGCTCTTCGTTCGATGTCCCTCCAGGACCCGAGCCCCCGCTACAGCCAATAAACAGCGCCATGGTGATGACAACCAGGACGATCGGAACAGCAGCCCACGATGTTCGAGCGCCTCGAGGGATCCAACGAGGCCAATGAGCCCAGCGTGGCCAATGAGCCCAACGAATCCAATGAGCCCAACGAGGCGAACGCGAGCAACGAGACGGTGGTCGCATGACGAGCCCTCCTTCAGCGGATGGAGGACTCATCGGACTCGGCAACTCGCCGATGGTCAGATTCGTCCGCCCCCCCTATCGAGCGGCGTATCTCATGGATGGGCCCGTTGTCTATACGCGGCGCGACTGCGTAAATTCATTCGCATTTCATACTTGAGGTGTCATGGATCTGCGGTGAATTGCTGGCTTTTTGGCTCCATCCGTTGACCTTGACGCGAAGCGCGTGGTATCGGCATTTCAAAGTTGAAACGCTCTCTTGGCGTGAAAATGTACACGTGTAGACCAGAGAGCAGGGCCTGTTCGGGGAAGGGGCGGCTATGGCGGCAAGGGCTTGGGCAACGGCGACCGACAAGACCGAGAACGGCAACGGCAGCAGCACCAGGAAGAGCGCCGGCGGGGATGGCGCCATTTTCTTTCAGAACGACGCGGTGTCGCTCTGCCTCCTGGTGCAACGCCGCTCGAAGACGATGCGGGTCATCGATTTTCGTGCAGGTCCGACCCCGGCCAAGCGCACCTTGGTCCTCGCGCTCGCCCGCCGCGAAGGTGTGGAGAAAATTTACACGGTGGTCGAGCGCGACGAGGTGGCCACCTGGGTCAAGCTCGGGTTCGCGAAGGAGGGGAACATCCCGGCCTTCTACAAGCGGAGCGACGCCTTTCTCCTTGGATGCTCGATCGACGATGCGCCGGAGTCCAAGTCGGGCCCCCCGAGCTCGTCGCAGCGGGTTCCGGTTCAAAGCGAGCGGCGGCTGATCATTCAGGGCGGGCCATCGCTCGCGCGGGCCTCCATCGCCTCGCGGGCCTGGCTCGATCTGGAGCGCGTCCCGCTGGACGATGTCGAGGCGCCCGCCGACACCACGGCGTACGACTTCGCTGAAAAAACGCTCATCCGCGCGAAAAAGCTCGTTAAGGAGGCCGCGGAGCGCGCGCTGCCCGCCGTGAAGCTCTCGGAGATCGCGGAGGCGCAGACGCGAAAGCCGATCGGGTCCGCGCTGCGCTCGGGGCGTGCGCTCACCGCCTTCGAGCCGTTCGGGCGGGGCGCCATCCGCCGCTATTTTGCGCTCACGGCGCGCGGTGGGTTCGAGCTCGTGGCGTCGGCCGAGTCGCAGGCGTGCTTTGGCAACGCCTTCCTCGAGTTGCTCGTATCGCCTCGGAACGACAGCGAACGGGCGGGCACGACCGGTGCGCTCAAGGCTTTGTGCGAGCGGCTCCAGGCCGACGGAACGGTGGGCTGCTTCGCCCTTGCACCAAGCGACGATGCCAGCCTGTCGGCGGCCTTCGTCTACAACGGCTTTCGTCGGACGGGCGTTTTGCAGAACCACCTCGTCGTGGGCCGAGAGCGAAAAGACGCCATCGTTTTTGCTCGAAAGCTGGCCAACCCCGCCGACGAGTAAGTTTTCGCGTCGAAATCGAAACGGAACCCGCGGAGGTTTGGACTATGCTCCGGCTCACCCGATGCGGTTCGAGATCACACACGAGTTCGAGGCCCCGCTCGATGCGCTCGAGCTCGCGATTTTGTCGCCAAATCTGGTCGATAAGATGGCAAAGGGCCTCCCCAACGTGGACCGGGTGGAGCAAACGACGCACAAGCTCCACAACCGCGTGCTGGAGCGCATCTGGAACTACAAGCCAAACGTCAAGGTACCGACCTTCGCGCAGCCCTATGTCACCCTCGACATGCTGGCGTGGGACGAGCGCTCGACGTACTCGATCGACACCCACTCGTCCAAGTGGATCATCACCCCCAGCCTGAAGCCGGAGTGGCAGAAATACTTCCGAGCCTCGGGCACGTACTCGCTCGTCACCGGTGGCAATGGCGTCACCAGCCGAGTGGTCCAAGGGGAGGTCGAGCTCAACGTCACCCGCGTGCTGAAACAGCTCGGTGAGCGGGTGATCGTGTCGGAGGTGAAAAAGACCTTCGATGCGGAGGCACGGATCCTCCGCGATCTGGCCACTCTGGTGTGAGAGATCCCATGACGAAAAAAATGCGGAAGGCGGGGCTAGGCGCATGGCTCACTGCCCTCGTTGCCGCGCTGGTCTGTCCGTCGGTCGGTCAGGAGGCCAAGGCCGGCGAGCCCATGCCCACCCGCGGTGCCCGTCTCTCCTCACCCGGCCGATCCGCCGCCAGCGAGGACACGGCCGAGTCCCTGTCGCTCAACCCCGCCAACCTCGCGAACATGCCCTCGTGGGAGCTGCGATGGACGGGCATCGGTTGCCACGATGCACCCCAGCGCGTCGGATGCGGCCACGCGTTCAGCGCGGCGACGCCGCTCCTTCTCGGCCTGAGCACCGGCCTGCGGGTCGACTATCTCCAGACCCCTTGGACGGTCGGCTTTCCCTACAGCGGTCGCGATATGACATGGGTGACCTGGGGTCTCGGCTACAAGCTGTCCGACGCGCTGTCCCTGGGGTTCAGCGTTCAGCACTCGTACTCGGGCAACCCGTACTTGAACGATCTGACGGGCCTCAGCGCCTCGTTCACCGTTCGGCCCATCGATCGATTGTCGTTCGCGGCCATCGCGCACGACTTCAATGGCCCCAGCACCGCGCCGCTCGGCGATCGCCAACAGCCCGTGCTCGACGCCAATTACGTCTTGGCGGCCGCCTTGCGTCCCACGGGCCGCCGCGAGCTGGAGCTGGGGTTCGAGCTCCGCTATCTCGCCGGAAGCCAATTGGCGGACAGCGATCAATGGATCCCGCGCGCGACCCTCGGCGTCGACGTCCCTTACGTGGGGAGGCTCCGCGGCGACGTGGAGGTCGCGCACCTGCCGTACGACGCGCGGCGCGGGGTGGTGGGCACGGCGGGGCTGGAGATCGCGCTGGGCCCGGCCACCCTCGGCGGCGGTGTTCTCTTCGGCAACGGCTTGGGGAGCACCGATAGCCTCGGCGAGTTTGGCACCGCATCCATCGCCGGTTACCGCACCCCCGGCATTCAAATCGGGCAGCGCGCGGTCTCCATTCGCCTGGAGAGCACCCCCGGCCCGCGGACGCACATCGCGCTCTTGCGCAAGCTCTGGAGGATCGCCGACGATCCGAGCATCTCCGGGGTCGCCTTGATCCTGCGGGCCGAGCCGGCCACCTCGTACGCCCACGCCGAGGAGCTGGCCGACGCGGTGCGCGTCCTGCGCGCGCGGAAGAAGAAGGTCCTTTGCAGCTGGGAGGACAACGGCGCCAAATCGCTCTACGTCTGCGCCAACGCCGATCGCACCGTGGTGAACCCGGCGGGGGGGCTTCGCTACTCCGGATTGAAGACGCAGTATCTCTATATCAAGGGGCTGCTCGACAACCTCGGTATCCGCGCCGACATGCTGCGGGTGAGCGAGCACAAATCGGCCCCCGAGATGTTCACCAACGAGCACTCGAGCGACACGGCAGGCCGAGACCACGCCGACTTGCTGCGCCAATACGAGGCCGTCTTCAACCGCAACGTCGCCCTCGGCCGAAAGATGACCGACGCGCGCGTGCGCGCCGAGACGCTCAAGGGCCCTTACGTGGCCGCCGAAGCGCGCGAGGCGAATTTCGTCGACGGGTACGCCTTCGACGACGAGCTCGATCGGGTGATGAGCGAGATGCTGGGCGGGAGGACCTCGCTCCGCGAATACGAGGAGCCGAAGAAGGTCCCGGAGACCTTCGGCCCGCGCGACAAGGTGGGACTCCTCTTGGTCGACGGCGACATGGTCGACGGCCGCTCCGAGACCATTCCGCTGCTCGACTCGAAGCTGGTCGGCTCGTACACGATCGCGGACAGCATCGCGGCGCTCAAGAACGATCCCACCGTCAAGAGCGTGGTCCTTCGCATCGAGACGGGCGGCGGCTCCTCC
This sequence comes from Sorangiineae bacterium MSr11954, assembly GCA_037157815.1. Taxonomy (NCBI): domain Bacteria; kingdom Pseudomonadati; phylum Myxococcota; class Myxococcia; order Myxococcales; family Pendulisporaceae; genus Pendulispora; species Pendulispora albinea. The sequence continues at coordinate 10,492,781 of CP089984.1, read as the reverse complement.
ATGTCCGCCGACGTGATGTGGCGCGAGCTCGAGCTCCTGGCGAAGAAGAAGCCGCTCATCGTCTCGATGGGCTCCTCCGCCGCCAGCGGCGGCTATTACATCGCCACGCCCGCCCGCACCATCTATGCCCTGCCGCTCACGGTGACCGGATCCATCGGCATCTTCTACGGCAAAGCCGATGTGAGCGAGCTTTTGAAGAAGCTGGGCATCAACGTCGAGGTCTACAAAACCACCCCGCGCGCCGACGCCGAGTCGTTCTTCCGCCCGTTCACCGAGGACGAGCGGCGGGTGCTCGCGATCAAGGTCCAACAATTCTACGATAAGTTCCTGGAGCGCGTGGCCGCCGGCCGCCATATGACCAAAGCCGAGGTCGACCTCGTCGGCCAGGGCCGCGTCTGGACCGGGCAGCAAGCGCTCGGCCACAAGCTGGTCGACAAGATGGGCGGCCTGCGCGAAGCCCTGGCCGAGGCCCGCGCCCTGGGCAACCTCCCCTACGACGCGCCCCTGCGCACCTTGCCCGCGCCCGACGCGTCCCTCTTCGAACGCGCCTTGAAGCTCGCCGGCATCGGCCGGAGCCAAATGATGACCCTCGAGGGCCTGCCCGTACAGGTGCGCGACATCGCCCGCGCCCTCGCGCCCATGGTGGTCTACAAAGGCGATATCCCCATGGCGCGCATGGAGTACGTGCCCGTCGAGGGCGAAGGCAAAGACGAAGAAGGCGATTGATCGCGCTCGGGCGCCCGCGCGCGCCCGGGGGCTTAGCCGCTGGCCGTCACCCGTTTCTCCCAAGCTTGGCGGAGCGCGGTGGCGGTGACCTCGAGGGCGGGCCGCCTCCCGGAGGCCTCGCGCCAGACCACGCTGATGCGGCGTGAGGGCATCGGATCGAGCGGAAGGATCGTGACCCCCGAGGGCACGGAGATGCGCGCGAGCCTGGGCACCATGGCGACGGCCAAGCCGGTGGCGACCAGATTCAGCTGCGTTTCGAACTCGTCGACCAAGAACGCCGGCCGCACCCCGGGCAGCGCGCGGGTGACCCAGTCGTAGCAGATGGTGCCGGGGGTGGACGCGATCCAGCGCTCGTCCGTGAGCTCGCTCCAGCGGACGGGCCGCTTTCGAGCGCTGAGCGGGTGCTTCGACGGCACCACCAGATCGGCGTAGTCCTCCCCCAGCGCGGTGCGCGTGACGCCGGGCGGAAACTCCAAGCTGATCCCGGGCCACTCATCGACCAGCGCGATGTCGGCCTCGCCGCGGGCGAGCAAGTCGAGCGCCTGGTGCGGGTTGGCCTCGAGCATGGCCATGTCGAGCTGCGGATGCTCCTTGGCGAGGCGCTTCAAGGCCAGCGGGACCAGCGCGCGGCACGCGGTGGGAAACGAGGCGATGGCCACCCGCCCGCACACCGTGCCGTGATGGGCCGCGAGCGCGGCCTCCGCCCGCTCCACCGCGCCGAGCACCAGCAGCGCGTGCTCCGAGAGCAGCCGGCCCGCCTCGGTCAGCCGCAATCGGCGGCCGTCTTTCTCGAACAGGCTCGTGCCCGTCTCTTGTTCGAGCTTGGCGATGTGTTGCGACACCGCCGAGGGCGTGCAGTGCAACACGTCGGCGGCCGCGAAGACCGTTCCATAGGTGGCGACGGCCGAGAGCGCTCGAAGGCGGCCCAGTTCAATCATCTCGATCGTGTAGCACGGCTAAAGATATGCGGTAGAAACATTCGCTGGTCCTTTACGGTTCGAGACACCATCGTTCTGCACACCATGCGTTCTCGAGATATGGCCCTGGCGGTGGCGGTGATGGCGGTGTGGGGCTTCAACTTCATCGCCATCCACGTCGGCCTCGCGCAATTTCCCCCGGTGCTCTTCTGCGCGCTGCGCTTTGGTCTCTCCGCCTTTCCGGCCATCTTCTTCGTAGGCCGCCCCCAGGTGCCCTGGCGCTGGGTCTTCGCCGTGGCCGTGCTCCTGGGCGTGGTGAAGTTCTCGCTTTTGTTCGCCGGCATGGCCTCGGGGATGCCGTCCGGCCTCTCCGCGCTGGTCCTCCAGAGCCAAGCGATCTTCACCACCGCATTTGCCGTGGCGTTCCTTCGCGAGCGCGTGGCCGGTCGCCAGATCCTCGGCATGGTCATCGCGGCCCTCGGCATGGTGCTGGTGGCCTCGCGCCTGGGGCCCGATCGTCCCGCGGGTGCCTTTGCGCTCTGCGTGGCGTCGGCCGCGGCATGGGGCAGCGCGAACATCGCCATGCGCAAGGCCGCCGCGCCGGACATGCTGCGCTTCATGGTGTGGGTGAGCGCGGTGGCCACGCCGATGTTGATCGTCGTGTCGTTGCTCGTCGAGGGGCCCTCGGCCGACTACGCCGCCCTTCGGTCGATGAGCTTCAGCGCCTTTGGCGCGCTCGTGTACATCGCTTTTCTCTCCACCTTGGTCGGGTTCGGCGTGTGGGGATCGATGATTCGCAAATACGGTGCGGCCACCGTGGCGCCGTTCTCGATGCTGGTGCCGTTCTTTGCCATGGCCTCGGGGGCGCTGGTGCTCGGCGAGAAGGTGCACCTCACGGACATCGCGGGCGGGGCCGCCGTCATCGGCGGAGTGCTCATCGGCGCGTTCCGTCGCGCGCAGGCCGCGGCGCCCGCAGCGGCCCCGTCGCCCGCGGCGCAACGACCGGAGACGTCTTACGCCGCGCGCAGCGTGTGAATCACCACCGCGGGGGCCACGCCGATGCGAACGGGCGGACCCGTCGTGCCGAGCCCGGGGTGCACATAGAGCGTGGCCGGTCCTTTGCGGTACACGCCCAGGTGGAAGTGATGCGTGAGGTGCGAGAGCGACAGCACGCGCGCGAGGAAGGGGATGGCGATCTGCCCGCCGTGCGTGTGCCCGCTCAAGGTCAACTCGACCTTCGCCTTCGCGGCGTGCAGAAATCGCTCCGGATCGTGGGCGAGCAAGATCGTCGCGGCCCCTTGCGGGCGCGCTTGGAGCGCCTTTTTGAGATCGTCGCGGCGGGTCCACGTATCGTCGATGGCGGCGAGGTAGAAGCTCGCGCCGTTTCGTTCGAGCACGCGCCCTTCGTTTCGAAGCACCGCGGCGCCGCGCTCTTCCAGGAGGGAAATGAGCGGCTCGCCCTCGCCGAAATAATCGTGGTTGCCCATGGAGACGAAGACGCCGAGCGGGGCGCGAAGGCCGCCGACCACCGCGGCGATGTCCTCGTGGAAGTCCACCCCGCTGGTGACCAAATCGCCGGTGATGACCGCCACATCGGCCCCTTGCTCGTTGGCCGCGCGCACCCAGCGATCGCCCCAGCTCTTGGGGGTGATGGCGCCGATGTGAAGATCCGAGAGGTGCGCGACGCGCAAGCCATCGAGCTTGGGATCGAGCCCGGGGATGGGGAGGGTCACGTTCTTCACCACGAACCATCGCCGGCGGATCAAAATGCCGTAGCCCGCCACCACGAGGCCGGTCAGGTACGCGCCCATGTACACGCTCATGGGCACGCCGAACCATGGGATGGCGATGGTGGCGGCGACGCTGGGGAAGATGGCGAAGATGGCCGCGCACCAGTGGATGAAGAATGGAATGTCGACCAAGCGCAAAAAGAGGGTCGAGCGCCGCCGATCGGTAAGCCCGGCCCCCGAGCGCCCCACGAACAGCGCCACGCCCCCCACCGCGCCGATGGCCCCGATGGCCCAAGGCGCTGGCAAGCCGAGGCGCCGCGCCATCTCGGCGAACGCCGCCGCCACCGGGACGTGGGCGAGCGCCGTGACCAAGATGAGCACACGCAAAAAAGTTCCCATGCGAGGCCGTTTCCCGATCGCGCGTTGGGCACGCTTCTCGGGCGGAAGGGTGGGGGCCGAGGGACGTCCGGTTTCGGCCACGTGTGAGCCCGAGATGGGGGGCTCGAAGTTGGAAGGGGTCGCCTCCGTCGTACGCGTTGGGTGCATGTAGTCCGCGGTCATGCCTCGAGAAGCTTGAGGAGCATCTCCTGATTCGTCACGCCGACATGCTGGCGCTTTTTGGTGCCGCTCTCGAAAACCATCACCGTCGGAACGCCGCGAATTCCATAGCGCTTCGCAATTTCCGGGCAATCGTCGATGTCGACCTTGGCTACTTTGTATTTTCCAACGTTCTCATCCGCGATCTTCGAAACCATGGCCCCAATCGCCACGCACGGCTGGCACCACGTTGCCGTGAAATCGACCAACACTGGAATATCGGCCTCGAGCACTTCGCGATCGAAGGTCGCGTCCGTCAGTTCGATGACGTTGCGGTCGGCCATGGGGAGGCCAATCTATCGCGAGCCGGCGTCCTTGTCAGGGGGCACGGGCCGCTGGGGTGGGGAGCTCGCCGCGGTGCGCGCGCTGGGTGTGGTGGTTGGCGGGTTGGGTGCGGAGGTGCGTGCGCTGGGCGCCGTGGTCGGCGCGGAAGCGCGTGCGCCGGGCGTCGTGGTGGGCGCGGGGGCGCGTGCGCCGGGCGCGGTGTTTGGCGGTGCGGAGCGAAGCTCAAGGAGTCGATCGATGAGCCTTCGCGCATCGTCCATGGCCACGCGGGTGCGCGCGGAGATGCGCGTGCCCTTGGCCTCGACCGTGAGCCCTTGCGCGACGGCGCCCAATCCAATGAACCGCAATCGCAGATCGGAGGCCCACTCGTCGCGCTTCTTCACGATGAGATCGCGGACCATCGTGCAATCCTGTTCCGTCTCACACCGCAGCTCGGCGGCGAGATCGAGGACATTGCCGGAGCTCATGGTGAGCGAGAGCCCGGCCGCCTCCACCCCGAGGACCCCGAGCATGGTTGCATTGGACGGGTCGGTCGCGTCGCCCGGGTTGGTGGCCATCTCGCGTTTGAGTCGATCGCGCAGCTTGGTGGGGAGCAGCGCGGTCACGAGCACGACGGGGGCTTGCGGCGTGGAGAGCTCTTTTCGCAGCTCCATATGGCGCGTGCTCGCCTCGATGCGCGGCCGCTTCTTGTCCCAGGCCTCGATCATGCTGGTGAGCCAAGGCTCGCGGGAGAGCAGAAAAGGCCCGCCATCGCGGACCGCCAGCTTCCCTTGCGACGCGGCGAACGTCCCTTGATCCTCGACGAGGGTAAAGTCGGAGACGTCGCGCGTGCCGAGCCGTGCGCTGCGCGATTGCATGAGGGTGCGCGCGCATCGCAAGAGCTCATCCTTCGCGATCCGCCCGGCGCTCACGATGCCGAAGTCGCCGACCCCTTCGCCTTCGGGGATCGCCAACGCGAGCGCGTCCAGCCGATCGAAGGGATCGAAGCCGCACTGCGCTTGCAGCTCCTTGCCGTTCATTCCAATCCCCGGCCCGAGCGCCCGAAGCGGATCGGCCAGCGGAGACCCCCGAAGCGGCTCCACGTCCACCGTCGCCAGAAGAAACGTATCCGCTGGGATCGCATCCAAAATCCGGGTCCCACCGCGCTCCGCAGAGCTCCGGCTCTTTTCGAGTAGAAAGAGCGCGCCGAAGGTTCCAAGAACGGCGACAATCAGGATGGCCGCGTTTTTCTGCCGGGTGGTCACAGTACCTCGTCGTACTACGCTCGCGCTCGATTCGGAGGGGTAAAGGATGCTCTTCGTGCTTGGCATCGTGGCGCTCGCCGCCATCGTGGGCGCCGCCATCGCGGTGGTGGTGATGGCCGGGCGTCAAGCCCGCGAGGAGCAAGCCCCCTCGAGCGAGCCCACGGACTTCGTCGTCCCGAGCTCCCGCGGCGGCTACATGTGGCGCGGCGTCGACGAGAGCGCCGACGACTTCAAGGCCCGCGTTGCGCGCGATCGGGCGGCGGGGGGGAATGACGGCAAAGGCGCGGGGCGCGGATGATCAAACGTCTTCGCGATCGCCGGCCCTGCGTCCACCGTTGTGCCTTCGCCCTTCCGGCCGCGGTGGCATCTCGCGGCGATCGGGGGTCGTGCGCCGGTCGCCGAGCGCGCGTCGCTCGGCGGTTGGAGGCGGATTCTTCGGCGCTTTGGACGAGGTAGCGGGGCGGCGCGGCATCGTGGGATCGATCCTCCGGATGGGGGAGGATGGCCAAGTTTTCGGCGAGGGGTATGCTGTCAGCCGATGGTCGCTGCCGCCTCGCTTCCTGTGACGCGACCCAGCGAGTCGCTCGATGAGCAAAGGATGTTGCTCACGGGGATCAGCTGGAAGGAGTACGTCATTCTTCGGGAGCTCCTCGATCGGCGAAACCTGCGGATAACGTACTGCAAGGGGGCGCTCGAGCTCATGACCACCTCGAGAAAACACGAGCTGTGGAAGACGACCGTCGCTCGGCTGGTCGAGCTTTACGCGTTGGAGCGGCATCTTCCGTTGGTCGGTTACGGATCAACGACGTTCCAGAGCGCGGTGGAGGAGCGCGGCACCGAACCCGACGAGTGCTACCGGCTGGGCACCTCGATGCGCGACGGTGAGTACCCCGACATCGTGCTCGAGGTGATTTCCAAGAACCCGCTCGTCGACAAGCTCGAGGTCTACAAGGGGTTCAACGTACCCGAGGTTTGGCTCTTCAAAGACGGTGTGTTCGAGCTCTATCGATTGAACGACGGCGTCTACGCACGGATCGAGCGGAGCCGATTTCTGCCGGAGCTCGACTTCGAGTTGCTCGCGCCCTTCGTGACGCGCGAAGACCAGCACCAAGCGGTGTTCGAACTGCGCGACATCCTTCGCAAGGCTTGAAAATCCAACCGAAGCGCCAACGCGCCCGCCCTCTCCAGCCCGTGAGCCCGTGAGCCCACGAGCCCGACCGAGGCGCCCTCGTGCTCACGCCGTGGTGGATCCGGAGAGCGCGACCGCTCGTACGAGTTTTTGCACGCGAGCTCGGGTGCGCGCCTTTTGCGCTACCATCGTGTCACGATTTGATCTAATCGTGCTACTGCGACCATGACACGTTTGCGCAGCTTCGTGCTACGAGGACACCCGCCGTGTTTTCACGAGATCGCTTTGCGCGCTTGTCTGGCTGCTTCGTTCTCGCCATCGCGCTCCTATCCGCCCGCGCCCGCGCCCATGACGTGGAGCCCCCCAAGCCGCTGGAGCAGCCGATCGCCCGTTGGCCCGGAAGGCCGGAGCTTCACGATGTGGTCGTCCCAGTCGAGCTCGTCGTCGACGTCGAAGGCAAGGTGACCGACGTGCGCGTCGAAGAGCACCTCGGCCCCGCCTTCGACACGGCCGCCATCGAGGCAGCCCGCGCATGGCGCTTCGTTCCCGGCATGCGCGACGGAAAGCCCGTCGCCACCCGCGTGCGCGCCGCCGTCCGATTCCTCGGCGCCCTCCCCGAAGGCGCCACGAGCGCACCCACGGCCCCCGCCGGCGCCGCACCCGCATCGCACGGCGCCACGAGCGCGCCACCCGCGGTCAGCGCCTCACCCGCCGCCGCGTCCCCATCCTCGCCGCAAGCCGCATCTTCATCGTCCCCCGCCGCGGCATCCTCCGCCTCCGCCCCCGCCGCCGCAGACGACCCACGCGGCATCGCCTCGGTCCGTGTTCAAGGACAAGCCCCCGCACGAACGGCATCCGACGTCGTTCGCGGCCGAGACGTCATCGACCTGGCGCCGCACAGAACGGGCAGCGATCTCCTTCAGCTGGTGCCCGGCGTCTTCATCACGCAACACAGCGGCGAGGGCAAAGCCCATCAAATCTTCCTCCGCGGCTACGACGCGGTGCACGGCCAAGACCTCGAGCTCTGGGTCGGCGGTATCCCCATCAACGAAGTTTCGAATATTCACGGCCAGGGATATGCCGATTTGCACTTCGTCATGCCGGAGGTGGTGAAGCAAGTGGAGGCCACCCCCGGCCCCTACGATCCCCGGCAGGGCGATTTTGCAGTGGCCGGAAGCGTCCGCATGCGGCTTGGCTACGACGAGCCCGGGGTGACCGCCAAAGGATCGCTCGGATCGTTCGGCTCCCGCCGCCTCTTTCTCGCGTATCACCCCAAGGGCGCGCCCGACGAGACGTTTGCCGCCTTCGAGGATTATTCGACCGACGGATTTGGTCCGAATCGCGCGGCCCGACGTAGCTCGCTCATGGCCCAAATGGCGCATGATTTCGGCGACGGCGTTGCGCTCCGTCTTTTGGCTACGACGTATACGGGGCGTTTCGATTCGGCGGGCGTGCTCCGGGAGAGCGATATCGATGCCCATCGCATCGATCGCTTCGGCACCTACGATCCCAAGCAAGGCGGATCGTCGGCACGCACCCAGCTCCTGACGGAGCTCCACAAAGATACGGAGGGGGGACGGTGGAGTATCGCCCCCTTCGTTGTTTTTCGTTCGTTGACATTGCGGCAGAATTTCACGGGGTATCTGGCCGACAGCGTACGAGGCGGCAAAAAACAGCTGGATAGCGACAACTCGCAGCAGATCCAGCACGACATCATGATCGGCGCCACCGCCTCGTACCGAAAGCCCCTCAAGCTGTTTTCGTCGCGCGATGCCATCGAGGCGGGCTTCTTCGGCCGCAACGATTGGATCGATCAATCGCAGCGAAGGCTCTCGCAAATCAACGATACACCGACCGAAACGTTGGTCGACGCCACCATCCGCGCGACGGATGTCGCAGGCTATCTCGACGCATCGCTTCACCCCATTTCGCACCTCGCCCTGCGCGGCGGCATTCGCGTCGACAGCCTCTCGTACTCGGCCGAAGACCGCGCCATCCCCGGCGGATCGGGCGGCGGCACCGTGGCGACGGCCTCCCAAAGCCGCACCTCGCAGTCGACCCACGTCGGCAAAAAGATCACCGCCGACTATGCGATTTTTCCGAGCCTGCACGCGCTGGCGAGCTACGGCGAAGGGTTCCGCTCCCCGCAAGCGCGCAGCCTCTCCGACGGTCAGAACGCGCCCTTCACCAAGGTCAAAGGCTACGAAGCGGGGTTGCGCCTCGGAGACGGCAAATACCTCCAGGGCTCGCTCGCCGCGTTCCACACCTCGCTCAACGAAGACCTCGTCTTCGACCCGCTCACCGCGCGCAACGAAATCGTCCCCGGAACGGAGCGCAATGGTGTCACCGCCGAGGTGACCATGCGCCCCAACTCGTGGTTCGTCTACAGCGGCAGCTTCACCTATGCGCGCGCCAGCTTCACCGGCTCGAACACCTCGTACGGCGACGGCGATTTGCTCCCCTATGTGCCCCAAATCGTCGTGCGAAGCGACATCGGCGCAAAGCGAACGATCGCGCATTTTTTCGAACGCGATTTGGTCGCCCGCATCGGCACGGGCATCGACGCGCTGGTGCGCCGTCCGCTTCCCTACGGCGAATTCGGCAAGAACGTCTTCCTCGTCGACGCCACTGCGGCGCTTCGGCTGAAAGAGCTGGAGCTCTCGCTCGATGTCTACAACCTGCTCGACGCATCCTGGTTCGACGGCCAATTCGTCTACGCGTCCAACTTCGATCGCAGCACCACCCCGAGCCTGATCCCGGCTCGTCATGTCACGGTGGGCCCACCGCGCACCTTTTTCGTATCGCTCGGCCTCTATTTGTAATCACGACCTTCGATCCTCGACGGATTCGACTCTGCCCTAGCCGTTAGGTGTCCTCATGCCGCGCACATCCCTTCGTTCCTTTTTCGCCATCGGCCTCTCGGCCGCCCTGGTCATGGGCCTCCCGCTCGCCTGCAGCGATTCGGACAGCGGCACCACCGGTAAGCGCATCGTTCTGCACACGCGCCTCACGGCGGGGGCGGAGGCGACGGCACCGTTCACCAACGCGCAGGGATGGAACGTCCAGCTCTCGAAGCTGGTGATCTCCACGGGCGCGCTCCGCTACTACGAGGGCAGCCCTATTTTCTCGTACGCGCCGCCGCCCGTGCGACGCTCGCCCTTCGAGCCCATTCGTTCGCTATTTGGCATTCGCGAAGCATTTGCACACCCTGGCCACTATGCGGAGGGCACCGCGCGTGGGGAGATGCTCACCAGCGCCTCGTCCGATCTTCGCGCAGGGGTCGTGACATTGCCCGATGGCGCCGGGGTTACCGGTCTGGTTCGCTCGGGCACCTTCTCGTTCAATGCCCCGCCCGTCGGTGCGATGGCGCAGGAGCTCGGCGGCCACGTGGCCGTCGTGGAGGGAACGGCGAGCAAGGCGGGGGCCACGCGGATCTTTCGGGCCGAGATCGACGCCAAAGACTTTCTCGACTCGGAGCATCCGACCCCCGATCTCAAAGGCTGTCCCTTCACCGAGACCGAAATGGGCGCCGACGGGACCGTGACGGTCTCCATCCAGGTGCCGATGTGGTTCTCCGAGGTCGATTTCGAATCGCTCCCCGCGAGCACGGATGGCAAGCCCGTGCGGATGCCATCGGAGGGCTCGGTCGTCGAGCTCCGCCCGCGCAATGCGCTCGTTCGCGGAATGCAAGTTGGGAAAGCGTACGTGTTCTCGTACAGCGCCCCGTAGTGCCTTCTTCTTCCATGAGGATCCCATGATGAATGCGATGACCAACTACGCCCGTGGCTTATGCGCCGCCCTTCTCGTCGCGTCGCTCGCGGCATGCAGCTCCGACGACGACAAAGGCGGAGGCAGCGGCGGCAAAGGAACCGTCACCTTCACCACCTTTGGCGAGGACTACATCGAGGAGCAGATCCCGGCGGAGAAGTTCGCCGACCTCTGGACCATTCGTTACAAGAAGTTCCTGGTCGTGTTCCGCGATATCCGCGTAGCGCGAAAAGGCAGCGCGCCGGTGGCCCAAATGGCGGGCTCCAAGCTCTTCGATATGACCCGTCCCGGTCAAAAGTTTATCGTGCAGTTCCCCAATGTGCCCGCCAATGCTTACGACCACGTCAGCTACGAAATTGGTCCCATCGCCGAGGACACCGTCATCGAGGGACCCGCAACCGACGCCGATCGAGCCATCATGCTCGCCGGCGGCTACTCCGTGTACGTCGACGCCGAGGCCACCAAAGGCTCCGTCACCAAGAAGTACACCTGGGGCTTCAAGACGCGGACCCTCTACGACGAGTGCAAGGGCTCGGTCGCAGGCAAAGAAGTCGAGGGCGTCAACGTGACCAACGGCGGCTCCGACGCGCCGGATCTCACCATCCACGGCGACCACCTCTACTACGACGATCTCCAAGACAAAGAAGCCAAGCTGCGCTTCGACCACATCGCCGGCGCCGACAAGAACAACGACGGCACCGTCACCTTGGAGGAGCTCTCGGCGGTGAAGCTCGTCGACATCCCCAAAACCGAGGGCCCGTACCGCACGGGGAGCGCCGCCGGCATCAACGATCTGGCGGCCTTCGTGACCGCGCTCTCGCGGACGGTGGGGCACTACCGCGGGGAAGGGGAGTGCTTCTCCAAGGAGAGGTAGGCCTCGGTATCGAGCTTCGTGTGTCGGATGGCGATGTCCGACGTGCGGGCTTGCGACGTCGGGAGACCTCCTCCCGCTCGCACGTGGAGCAGCCAACGGCGAGAGCGGTCGATGCACCGTTTTCGCCGTTGCCGTTCTGGTGCACGATTTTTCCTGTGTTCCCAGGCCCGAGGAAGATCCGCGCGGGAGGGCAGGCTGGCAGGCCGTTCACGCCTTGGGCACTGCCGGCACGAACCCGTCGATTTTCGAAGCGGAGGTGAATCCTTTTCGCCCCGGCCGGCCTTCTCCCGGAAAAAGGACGGCACCATGAAGAGCAACGTTGGGCGAAATGACAGGATTTTGCGGGGTTTGGCGGGGTTGGCGATGTTGACGTGCAGCGTCATGGCGCCGATGTCGCTCGCCGTTCGGGTCGCGGCATTTGGGGCCGTGGGGGCGTATCTTCTGGTCACGGCCATCGCGGGCACGTGCCTCGGGTACCGTTTGATGGGGCGATCGACGTGCCCGGCGATGCCAAACCGATGACCGAAGGCGCTCGCTCCGATATCGCCATCGCCGCCGCGTACGGCAATGACGAGGCGCTCGCCGTTCTCGTGCGGACGTACCACGATCGCGTCTACCGCTTTGGGCTTCGCGTGTGTCGCGACGGCTACGATGCCGACGACGCCGTGCAGGAGGCGTTCATCAAGCTCGCGAAGCGGCCCGACGTTGCCCAGGATCCGAGCGCGCTGTCGTGGCTCATGAGCGTCATTCGGAATACGTGCCGGCGCATGTTGCGGCCGTTCGTCCGGCAACGGCGTTCGAGTCGCCTCGAATCGCTCGACGAGACCGGCGCCGCCGTTTCGGAGCACGCCAATCCGCACGAGGCACTCGAGCGCTGGGAGCTCGTACGAACGGTCCACAGCGCGATCGCGAGCCTCGACCGGCCCTACCGCGAAGTCCTGGTGATGCGCGATCTCGAAGGGCTCACGGGCCGCGAGACGTGTCAGGCGCTCGGCCTCGACGTGGCCACGATGAAGACACGCCTGCATCGCGCGCGCACGAGACTGCGCGAGGAGCTCCTCCGCCACCGCGATGGCAGCACGGACCACGAGCCGAGCTGAGAGCGGCGAGCGGGAGCCTCGCCATGTCGGAACTTACCCACGGAGAACCCATGCACGATCCCCGTCATGCGCATCGCGACGATCTTTCCCTTGCACCGGAGCTCATCGAGCTCGCCGAACCCGAGGCGCGCGCATTCCTCGCATTCAAGGCCAGCGCCGAGCGCGCGGGCGGCGCATTGGACGAGAAATCCCGTGAGCTGATCTCCATCGCCGTCGCCCTGACCACGCAATGCGCCTATTGCATCGATGTGCACACCGGAAACGCGCGCCGAGCGGGCGCGACCCGCGAGGAGCTGGCGGAGACCGTCTTCATCGCGGCCGCGCTCCGGGCGGGCGGCGCCGTCGGGCATGGGCTGATGGCCCTTCGAATGTTCGACGAGCACGGCGAGCCGCCGGCTCCATAGCCTGGCGAAGAGTGCGATTGAAATTCGGATAGCCACGCGCGGCGCAGGCCCTACGGCCAAGACTACCGACCCGCCCCGTTCGTCGACAGCGCCAGCTTTTGCCACATGGTGCGATCGAGGCTGTCGATGAGCGCCAGCGCGTCGCGCACGGAGGGGAGGCCCACCACCCGCCGCAGCGGCTCCGGGTAGGGCGCGTACACCTCGGTGCGGAGATCCTGGATCGCCGCGCGTGCGGCCTTGCCGTAGCGGGTGCGGGCTTCGCCTTGCACCCTGGGCTCGAGCCAGCTGGCGAGCGTCCACGCCAGGGCGGCGTGCTCGGATTCGTCGCGGGCGATGGTCTTCATCGCCGCGCGGATGGTGTCGTCTTTTGCGGTCTCGGCTTGGCGGGTGGAGATGAGCGCCAGGAAGGTTTCGCGGATGCAGCCCTCGACGGCGTTGTCGATGGCGACGTCGTCGATGGAGCGCGGGGCGGGGCGCTCGAAGGTGGGGCTCGCGATGTCATGGCCATGGCGGCGGGCGAGCGACGCGGACATCTGGGCGTGACGTTCTTCGTCGCGGCCTGCGCGCTTCACGGCGCGCACCAAGGCGGCGGGCGCGCTGTGTGCTTCGAGATCGCTGGCGAGGATGCGGAAGGCTTGGACCGAAGCTTCTTGCAGCTCCGCACGGAGGGCGAAGTACTCCCCGACTTCGCGCGCTTTGACGAGATTTCCCAAATAGCCGGAGGGACGTCGCATTTAAGATCAGCCGAAAAGGTCCTTGAGCTTCTCCATGAAGGTTTTCCTCTGGGGTTGCACGTCTTCGCCCAGCTCCTTGGCGAGTTGCTCGAGCAGCTCGCGCTGTCGCTCGCTCAAGGAGGTCGGAACTTCGATTGTAACCTCGACCAGCTGATCGCCACGACCGATTCCGCTTCGTCGTGGCATTCCTTTTTGCTTGATGCGGAGCAAGCTCCCAGGTTGTGTGCCCTGCGGCACCCGAAGCTTCCCCTTGCCGTCCAGTGTGGGCACCTCCACCTCGCCGCCGAGCGCGGCTTGGGCGAACGTGATGGGCACCTGACACGATACGTCGTCGCCCGCGCGTCGGAAGAAGGGGTGCGGACGCACCGCGATGGTGATCTCCAGATCGCCCGGCGCGCGATCGGGCCGCGGGCGATTTCCCGCGCCGCTGACGAGCCGCGTCTGGCCGGAGTCGACCCCCGGAGGCACCGTGACCACCAAGGTGTGGCTGTTCGACACGAGGCCGCTGCCCTTGCACGTGCCGCACGGGTGCGTGATCATTTTGCCGCTTCCACGGCAGCGAGAGCAGGTGCGCTCGACCGCGATGGGCAAGATCCCCTGCTGAAAACGTACGCGGCCGCGGCCGTTGCACGCGGGACACGTCTCCGGCACATGGCCCGGGGCCGACGCGGTCCCTCGGCACTCCGTGCAGGTGACGATCCGCTCGTATTGCAGATTCTTCTCGCAGCCGAATGCCGCCTCCTCGAAGGAGATCTCCAGCTCCCGCTTGATGTCCCCTTTGTCCCCGCGCCCTACGCCGAAGACGCCGAGCAAATCGCCCAGAATCCCGTCGACCGCGATGTCGCTGATGTCGACCACACCGCCGGCAAAGGGACCGCTGGCCGAAAATGGCGAGCCGGAGGCCTCCGCCGTGTGCCCGAATCGGTCGTAAAGCTGGCGGCGCTGTGGATCGGACAGCACCTGGTAGCTGGCGGCGATTTCCTTGAAACGGAGCGCGGCTTGCGGATCGTTCGGGTTTTTGTCCGGGTGGTGCAACGATGCCAGCTTGCGAAAGGCCGCCTTGATTTCCTCGGCCGACGAGCTTCGCTCGACGCCCAGCACCTCGTAATGATCCCGCTGAACCTGCGCCATGAGCTCGACTTGAGTAGCATAGACACGTGCGGCACATAAGCGAGCGTGTTCGGTGCGACTCTTGCGAGTTGCATCGGCAAACGCCAAGCTGGTATCCGCAGGTCCAATGGCCACGGCTTCGCCCATTTTTCGCCCACGTCCCGTCTATCCGCGTCTGTCGGCCACTGAGCAGAGCGAGCTTCTCGGCGCGATCCTGGCCCGCTGTGCGCACGAGCCCAGCAGCGGACCGCCGCCCATCGTGGTGTTCGACCTCGACGGCACCTTGATGGACAACCGCCCCCGGACCTCCGCCATTTTGCGGGAGCTCGCCGAGCACTGGACCTCGCGCGAGCCCGAGCTCGCCGCCGGCCTTCGCAACGCCGATCCGCGGTCCCTCGCGTACATGATGACCGACACCTTGGGGCTCCTCGGCGTGACGCGAAGCGATCTGGTGACCGAAGCACAAGAATATTGGCGAGTCCGCTTTTTTCGGGACGAACACTTGGTCCACGACATCCCGCTCGCAGGCTCGGTGTCCTTTGCCAAGGATTGCTACGCCGCAGGAGCGACGCTCGTCTACCTAACCGGCCGCGACCTTCCGCACATGGGCCTTGGCACCTTTCGCAGCCTGCGCGATCTGGGCTTCCCCATTGGCGTGCCGGGCACCGAGCTCGTGCTCAAGCCCGAGTTCTCCATGCCCGACGAAGCCTTCAAGCGCGAGGTGGCCCCCACCCTGGCCCGCGTCGGCCATGTGATCGCGTCGTTCGACAACGAGCCGGGCAACTGCAACGCCTTCAAAGAGGTGTACCCCCACGCGGAGAGTGTGCTCATCGACACGCAGCACACGCCCTGCGCACCGCCGCTGGGCCCCGGGGTGCGCGTGCTCGCCGACTTCGTCCGATGATGCGCATCGCGTCGGTCGCGTTGGTCGTGTCGTGCGCGCTTTGCACGATTTGGAGCTGCCGCGGGGGGAACAACAACCCCACGGGCGAGCTGTCCGATGCGCCCGCGAGCCCGCAGGCGAACGCTGTCCCCGCGCCGCTGGCCAATGTTCCGACGACCACCTCGAGCGCCAACCCCGTGGTGCCGTTCGACGGAGGGGTTCCCCCGCAGCCGCTGCGCCCCGATCAAGCCATGGCGGCCGACGCGCTCTCGGCGAAAGAACTTGCAGGATACACGATTGCCGCGACGCTCCACGCCGTCGACCTTCCTGCCCCTCCGCGGGGCGGCGAGTACGTGGCGGCTGCCGTCGAGGCGGCGCGCAAAAAGACGGAGGCGCGGCTCAACTTGGATCTGGGCGCCTCGCGCATGCGGATGGCCATCGCCAGCTCCGGCTTCGTGCTGCCGCTGGGCACCGAGCTGCGCGCGCGCGCCGATCGCTATGGGCACGTGGTGGTGTTGGCGGATGGCGCGAGCTACCGCATCGCAGGGCAGGGCACCTTGCGCGCGCTGATGGGCGAGCGCCGCTTCGATGTCTCGCCGCTTTCCCCGGCGGATGTCACCGGCGGGGGGGAGGGCGCGCGCCGGCTGGGGTACCGCACCCGCAAAGCGGAGGTCGTGAACCGCGCGGCCCGTGCCACCTTCGAGATCGCGCGGGTCGCGGACGCGGGCGACGCCGGCACGCTCATCTGCCGCGCGCTCCTCGACATGATGAACGCCCCGCCCTCCACGCAGCTTTGCGGGGTCGACGAGGTCCCCATGTTCGCCGAGCTTCGGTGGACCACGCGCGGCGCGGTCGTCTTCACGGCGACGGCCATCGTGCGCCGTCTCGATCTCGCGCCGTCGGCCCTGGCCACACCCCCCGCCACCCCGCGCTTTGCGACGGGCGCGCTGCCGGGGCAAGCGGCGGAGCTCCTGCTGAACCCCGCCGAGCTTCATGCGCTGCGCACCGGCGAGCACCTCCCCGAGGGGCGCCCGGTCCTTACGCTCATCAACCCCACCGACGTTCTGCAGTTTGCGTGGCTCGATGGCATCCCCCTCGCGTGGCTCGCCCCGAACGCGCGGGTCGACGTGCCCGCGCTCTCCCGAGGCCGCGGCGCCGTGGAGTGGCGCACCTTCTTCGGGGACGTGGTCGATCCACCGCGCCCCGTGTCGCTCCCGGGCATCAGCGAGCCGGGGGGAACGGACGCGTCGGTCCCCTGATGCGCCGCGCGCAGACGCCGAAGCGCGGGCACGGCGCGCACGCGGGGCACGACTCGAGGAGGAGTTGCCAAACCGGCGGACGCGATCCATAGTCTCCCCGTCGAAAAACGGCAGACCGGTTCGGTGAGCCCCGGTCAACTCCCAATGGTTGGGAGCTCTTGATCCCCCTCGATTGGGTGAGGTCCCACGGCGCTAGGGACGCGTGTGCGTTCCGCCCGAAGAGGATCATCCCCAAATGAAGCTGAATCATCTCGACCTGCAGGTCCCCAATGTCCCCGAGGTCGCCGAGTTTCTCGAGCGCCACTTCGATTTCGAGATCCGCACCAACCGCACCTCGCCGGCCATCATCGTTCTCTCGGACCGCGAGGGCATGGTGCTCGTGCTGCAGCGTCTCAAGCGCGAGCTCGAGTCGTACCCCGAAGGCTTTCACATCGGCTTCCACGTCGACGACGTGGCCATCGTGCACCACAAGCACGAGGAGATGCTCGCCTGCGGCATGAAGCCCAGTGAGGTCATGAGCACCAACCGCGGCGTCGCGTTTTATTTCATGGGGCCGGGCAACATCCTCATCGAGGTGAATTGCCCAAAGCCCCGTCGTGTGTCTCCATCGGAGGCATGACCTCGCGCCCGGACCCCACGTCTTCCCTCGACGTTCTTCGCCATGCGCCGCACGTCGTGATCCACACCGTCGGCTTTGCTGCAGCAAGGCTGCCGGAGATGATCGCCTACACCGAGCTTCGCGATCGGGGCGCCGCCGCGCGCCCCGAAATCGACGCGCTCCTTCGCACCGGCTCCCCGAGCGGCCGCGTTTACGCGGCGCTCCTCCTCGAGGCGCTCGATGCGGAGGAGGGGCGCAAGGCGTGGGCATCGCTGGCGAACGATCCGGAGGTCACGTCGATCCACCCCGGCGGCTGCTTACCGTTCTTTCCCACCACGGTCGGCGCATTTGCGTCGGCCGTGTTGGAATCCGGGGGCGCCGCCGAGGCCCTTACCACCGGCGACACCCCGCCGTGGGCCCGCCCCGAGCTCGAATCCGATCCCGCGCGCGAGCCCTAGCCCCTGCCCCTGGAAAGAAGCCACGAATGAAGCTCGCACGAAACCCCGAAACCATCTCCGCCCCCATCGGCGGCTACAGCCAGGGCCTCGAAGTGCAAGGCCCCGCGCGCACCCTCTACATCAGCGGCCAAATCCCCGAGCGGCCGGGCGGCGAGGTCCCCACCGACTTCGAGGCGCAGTGCGAGGCCGTGTGGAGCAACATCCACGAGGTGCTGAAATCCGCCGGCATGGGCTTCGAGCACCTCGTGAAGGTGACGACCTACCTCACCCACCGCGACCAAGCCGAGGCAAACAGCCGCATCCGCCGCCGCATCCTCGGCGACACGAGCCCCGCCCTCACCGTCATCGTGGCGCAAACCCTGGAGTCACCCTGGCTCCTGGAAATCGACGCTATCGCCTCGCTCTGACGTCCCGAAACGGACGCCATCGCCCCGAGGTGACGTCCCGAAACGGGCGCGATCGCCCCGAGGTGACGTCCCGAAACGGACGCCATCGCCCCGAGGTGACGTCCCCGAAACGGGCGCCGTCGCCCGCGCTACTTGTAGTCTTCTTTGGTGAAGCGAACGTCCCCAAGCCCCGTATGGCGCATGTGGGCCGCGAGCGCGTCGACCGCGATTTCGACGACGTCGAACCGGGTCGTGGGGGCGAAAAATTCTTCCTCGTCGACCTCGGGCAACTGCGCGAGCCGCTCATCCAGCGCCTCGCGCTCGGCGGGATCGGCCTCGAGGTGCGCGTTCCAGCCGGGGGCTTGCTCGCCGAGCAGCGCTTCCCGAACCATTCCGATGGGATTGAAGCTCAGATACACCCGCGTCATCAAAACGCGCACCGCGTCGTGCTCGCGATCGGCGTCCCAGAGGCCAAAATGCGCCCGGCGGATTACCTCGCCGAGGTAGGCCCCCAAGGTCGCTTGCAGAAGATCAAGGGTTTCCGGCTTTTCGCGCACCTCTTGGCGCGCATCGCGCACGTATTGATCCAGCAAGCTCAGCGTATCGGGGGAAAAATCGAGCGCCACCCCATATTTCGACCCGACGAATCGGACGCAGGCGGCGCAGAGCTCCGCCACGTTGGCGGGCATCGGCTCGAGCTCCTCTTCTTTTTCCGCCAAAGACGGATGATCCACCAGGGTATCCCGCTCCGGAGCCCCATTCAAAAAGCCATTTTCGCCGTTGCCGTCGCCGGACTGGTCGAACTTCTCGTCGCTCACCACAAATCCCTCCTCGCACCCATTCTTGCAATTTCGTGCAATTTCAACGAAGCAGCTTTAGTCTTTCCATAGACGATGCGCATCGGGATCTTCAGCGACGTCCATGCCAATCACGAAGCGCTGAGCGCTGTTCTCGAGGCCTACCGCCGGGAAAGCATCGACGCCTACTATTGTCTGGGCGATACGGTCGGATATGGCGGCTCCCCCAACGAATGTGCCGATCTGGTGCGCGAGGTGGCCAAGGTAACCATCTTGGGCAACCATGACGCGGCCGTGTCCGGTCGTATGGACTACTCGTACTACTACGAGGCGGCGCGTCACGCGCTCGATGCGCACGCGGCCATGCTCTCGGCCGAGAACATGACGTGGCTCAAGTCGCTGCCCTACGAGCACCGGCTCGACGCGATCAACGTGCTCCTTTGCCATGGCTCGCCCGTGCGCCTCGAAGAGTTCGAGTACATTTTCGCGCCCGAGCAGGCCCGCGAGTGCCTCGCCATCTACGACAAAATCGGGCACCTGACCCTCATCGGGCACTCGCATTTGTGCAAGGTCTTCGCCCTCACGCGCAGCTCGGTGGACGAGCTCTCCCCCATCGACTTCGAGCTGGAGCCCGACCGCAAGTACATCGTCTCGGTCGGCTCCGTCGGCCAACCGCGCGACGGCGACAACCGCGCGAGCTACACCGTCTACGACACCAAGGCCAAGCGGTTCGAATTCAAGCGAATCGAGTACGACATCGAGCTCGCCGTCGAAAAGGTGCACCGCGCCCGCCTCGACCCCAACTTCGCCCGCCGCCTCCCGATGGGCGTGTGACCTAGCGACCGACCTTGTCGCGCACGAAGGTGTCCAGCTCCACGCGCACGGCGTAAGCGCCCGACGCGCTCCCCACGGTGCCCTCGAGCACGATCCGCACCTCCCCACCGCGCCCCTTGCCGAGCTTGTGCACCTGCGCCCTCAACGTGGAGCGCGCGCCCGGCACGATCATCGTCAGCGCCCCCGGAACCTCCAGCTCGAGCCGCTCGATCTTCGCCTCGCTCGGCGCATCGGCCGTCACGCGAAGCTCGAAGCCGATGCGCGGCCGCCCCACCGGGCTCGCCACCCGCGGGATCGCGCCGAGCTCCTGCAGCACGCCCACGCGCACGCGCATCGAGCCGAGCTCCCGCACCAGCACCACCCCGCGCTCGACCTCCATGGCCAAATCCGTGGCCGACTGCGGCGGATCGGGCGTCCCTTCCGCGCCTTTGAGCGAGAGCACCCCGCTCGGCGCCCCCCACTTGGCCGTCGACACAGACTCGCGCGACCGCGATCCGGCGAGCGAGGGCGCGAGCATCGCCTTCCAGCGCGTCGCGTCGCGCGCGCAGACATTCCGCGCGGCATCGCCGCCGCACCGTGCGGGATCGCCGCTCGCCATCGCCTCGCACGCCCGGCGTTTGGCGTCGGCCTCCCCGGCGCAAAGGCGCGCGTCGCGCGAGGCCACCGCGATGCACGTGGGATCGCGCCCGCGCGATGGATCGCCTGGAATGTCGAACGGGCAGCCGTCGGGGTTCGAGGTGGCCATGGCCACCGAGGCTTCGCAGCGCGCCCGGAGCGCGCTCGCGTCGATGCCGCTGCACCGCTTGGGATCCTTGGCCTTGGTCGCCTCGAGCACCCGGCACGCGTCCCGGACGAGCATGTCGTAGCCCACGGCGAGGAGCGCGTCGCCCACCACCGGATCGATCGCCGCCCGCTCGGCCACGCACGCGTCCACCGTCGTAAAGTGCTCCAGATCGGCTTTTAGGTCGCCAGCTGCCGGGGCCGGGTCGGCCGGGGGGAGCAAGGCTGCCGCGTCTTTGCCCAGGGCGCGCGCCAATTGCTCGGGGGTCGCGGGGCGATCCGTCTCGGTGGCGTGCGTCTGCGGCGGAATTCGCTCCTGCCGATCACATCCGTGGAAGGCCACGATGGCCATGGCGAGAAAAGGTCGCAACGCGAGCATCTCGACTACAGTGCCTACCTCTCATGGGTTTGCGCAGCTACTTCAGTCGGTCCTTCGCCCCGCGCCGCACGCATTTTCCGCAGTCCGGACGCTCGCGCGCGTCCGCCACGGGCGGCGTGCTCCTCGCCGTCATCGTCATTGCCGCCCCACTCGCGGCATGTGCGGGGCGCGAGTGGGCGCACGCACGCCCGGCCAAGCTCGATGGACCCATGGCCGTCAACCTGCCGGCACCGACGGACTCGGGGGCGGCTGCGCTTGCGCCGTTCATCAGCCCCACCGCCGATCCCGTGTGCGGCGACCTTTGGAAGTGGGACGGCATTCGCTGCCAGCAGCTCGAGTCCATCACCCGGGACGACAGCGCGTTCGCCAAGTCGGCGGCCGCCCGAAAATCCTCGGGCGCCATACCCCAGCTGTTGATGTCCGATCTCCGGCCCGGCGACGGCAAAGAAGCGCGCCGCGGCGATACCGTGCGCGTGCACTACGTGGGCACCTTGGCCGATGGAACGGAGTTCGACAGCTCCCGCCGTCGCGATACGCCACTCGAGTTCCAACTTGGCACCAACGCCGTGATCAAGGGCTTCGACACCGCCATCGTCGGCATGAAGCTCGGAGGCCTGCGTCGGGTCACCATCCCTCCGGAGCTCGGTTACGGCGCCAAAGGCTCCCCGCCAAAAATCCCCGCCAACGCGACCCTCGTGTTCGAGATCGAGCTGGTCGACATCGTCAACGACTAGCCGCGCGCCGCACGGAAGCCGTCACATGCTGGATCTTGGCCTCCTCCAGGAGCTCGAGCACCCGCACCGTGCGCCCGTGGAGCGCGGCCTCGTGCGACTGCACGATCACGCGGCCGCGCGGGTTCTGGGCGTGGAACGCTTGGGCGCGCTCGGCGATTTTGCCGTCGGTCAGGAGCGGCTCCCCGTCCATGAATGTCACCCCATCGTCGCCGACGTACACGAGGAGCGCGTCGGGCGACACCTTCGCCGACGCGCGGCGTAGCTCGGAGAGCTCCGCCGAAGAAGAGCGCGGGTTAGCGCTTTCCTCCGAATCGCAACCCAGCAGCGGTAGCGCGAGCGCCAGCGCGGTAAGCGCCATCCCTCGCCCTCTGCGCGCCTTCGATCCGGAACCGTCTGAGCTGCCCATCGGGCAAAACGTCTATCACGAGCGGCGCGCGATGCGTGGTGCACGCTCACCCCGATGCGCGCACGCCGTCCCGCGATCCCGTAGCAGCTTGCCACAAGGCCGAGGCCGATACCGACCTCCAAAAGGCCCGTTTCGGCGGCTCCGAGCGGTCGCACGGCGCGGAACGTCGGTTGCTAAGGCCGGAGTGCGACGAACGAGACGAGCCGCGAAGACGAAGAAGAAGAAGAAAGGGAGGAGGTTCGCGTGAAGCGCGCCTATGTGATGGTCGTGGACGACGAGGCCCCCGCGCGCGAAAGGCTGACCCGGCTCTTGCGCTCCGCGGGTTACGTGGTCTGCCCCACGTCGAACGGTGACGAAGCGGTGGAAATGCTTCACGCGGCCGGCCGCCTTCCCGATCTCATCTTGGTCTGCGGCGAGGCGGCCAAGACCAAGAGCGCCTTCTACACGACCTTGATGCGCAGCCCCGCCCTCTCGCGCATCTCGTACTTGGCCATCGCCAGCCGCTTCGACGACGTCCGCGCGTCGTCCTTCGAAGTCCACGGTCTGCTCCAGTTGATCGATCGATTGGCGGGGCCCCCGCCGGTCTTCTCCACCACCCTCGAGCGCCGCGCCGTTCGCGTGTAGCCGCCCTCTTCGTGCATGGCCGCAACCTTGGGAGGGCGGCGCTCGTCGCGTGGAAACGCGGATCCAGCGTCTACCGCCTGCGCGAACGGCTGCCTCGTGCGGACAGGAGCATGGTCAAGCTGGCCGCTGCAAATACGACGCACAGCCCCAGGAGCCGCCAGATGGGCAGCTCGCGAAGCGGACGATTCGGCACCAAGCCCAACCCCAAGTGTGCCAGCAGCGAAGGGCGCGTCTTCTTCTTCGGCGGCGCCGGCCTGCCCGTTTGCGAGCGACGCTCCGGCGCTTCCGAGGGCCTCTCGGTGCCATCGACGGGCGGCCGGGTGTCCCTCTCCATCGCGCGCTCGCGCAGGCTTTTTTCCAAGGTGCTGACCTCGTCCAGCAGCGCATGAACGTGCGCACGGTCGTGGACTTCTTGCAGCCGACGCAGCTTGACGACCAACGTGTGAAGCTCGTCCACGAGGGCGTCGTTCGCCCGGTGCGAGCGCCCCAGCGCCAGATCGATGTTTCCGAGCGTGGTGCGCAATGCAGCCAGCGTTTGTGACGCACGATCCGCCTGTTGGGTGTGTTCTTGTCGGCTTAGTTCGTCAGCGGCAGTGAGTGCCGCGCGGACGTGGCGGTGAACCTCGACGGCGTTCATGTGTGAGAATGGGAGCAGCGTTCATGCCATCCGTTCACCCCCGCAAGGACCGTTTCCATGAACGATGGGGCCGGCATCCTCTTGACGCCGCGGCGATGGCCCCGTACTCGATGGAAGGGTGCCGTTACGCGTCGCCACCCTGAACATCTGGAACCGCATGGAGCCTTGGGAAAAAAGGCTCATCACCATCCGATCCGAGCTCGCCAAGCTCGACGCGGACATCATCGCGCTGCAGGAGGTCGTACAGGTCAAGCCTGCATCCGCCATGGGCGACCTCGACGCATCGCCGGAATTCGGCTTCGACCAAGCGCGCATCATCGCCGATGGGCTCGATTACACCACCTGCTTCGGCCGCAATGTCGAGAGCCCTTACCCCATGGGCATCGCCCTCTTGTCCCGCTGGCCCATCCTCCGCACGTTGGACTTCCCCCTCCCGCGCGTCGAGACCGATGAGCACCGCTCCCTCCTCTTCGCCGAGATCAAGGCGCCCTTCGGATCGCTGCATGTATTCTGCACGCATCTGAATTGGAAGCTCGACGAGGGCCACGTCCGCGAGGCGCAAATCCGCTACATCACCGACCAAGTGCGCGGCCTCGCGCAACCCAACGGGTACCCCGCCATCCTGATGGGCGACTTCAACGCCGAACCCGACTCCGACGAGATCCGCTTCCTCCGCGGCCGCACCTCGCTCGGCGGGACCAGCGTGTACTTCTCCGACGCCTTCGCCATCGCCGGAGACGGCAGCAGCGGCGCTACCTTCTGCCGCTCCAACCCCTTCGCCGCCCCCGCGCGCGAGCCCGATCGCCGCATCGACTACATCTTCGTCCAAGGCCCCGATGACCAAGGCCGCGGCGAGCCCCTCGACGCGCGTCTCTGCTTCCAAGAGCCGTACGAGGGCACCTTCGCCAGCGACCACTTCGGCGTGATCGCCACGTTGCGCGTTACGCCGGACGACGCGTGAACGGCGCCATGAGGCGGAGTGGTTAGGGTTTTTTAACCGCCAGGGGCGCTAGGGGCACCAGGGGGTGATGCAGGTTTTGTTTTCTGGCAGCGCCATGAGGCGGAGTGGTTAGGGTTTTTTAACCGCCAGGGGCGCTAGGGGCACCAGGGGGTGATGCAGGTTTTGTTTTCTGGCAGCGCCATGAGGCGGAGTGGTTAGGGTTTTTTAACCGCCAGGGGCGCTAGGGGCACCAGGGGTGATGCAGGTTTTGTTTTCTGGCAGCGCCATGAGGCGGAGTGGTTACGGTTTTTTAGCCGCCAGGGGCGCTAGGGGCACCAGGGGGTGATGCAGGTTTTGTTTTTCTGGCAGCGCCATGAGGCGGAGTGGTTACGGTTTTTTAACCGCCAGGGGCGCTAGAGCAGCGATCAGTTCGTTTTCTCGACGATTCTCGATCATTTGCGCGAGGGGGATCGACACGGAGATCACGGTGTGATCTTTTCGGTCCCGCGGATGCTGTCGTGCTCCGCGGAGGTGGTGAGGATCATGATTCGTTGGTCTCCGAGTGTATCGATGAGCAAGCGAGAGAAATTTCTCATCGGTCGCATGACGCGCACGGGGAAGCTCTTCGCGTTCCTGCGTACCCACCGCCACGAGCTGTTTGACGACGCCTTCCAGTCGGAGCTCGAGGGGATGTACCGCGAGTCTGGCGAAGGAAAGCAGCCCGTGGCGCCTGCGCTGCTGGCGATGGTCATTTTACTGCAGGCATACACGGGCGCCTCGGACGCGCAGGCGGTTGAACTCTCGATTGTCGATGCTCGATGGCAGATGGTACTCGGGGTGCTCGGCGAGGATGACCCGCCGTTTTCTCAGGGCGCGCTGCCCGCATTCCGCCAGCGGCTCATGGCTCACGATATGGATCGCCGGCTGCTCGAACGCACGATCGAGCTGGCTCGCCGAACGGCGGCATTCGATTGGAAGAAACTTCCGAAACAGCTACGTATCGCGATCGATTCGCGACCGCTGGAGGGGGCCGGCCGCGTCGAGGACACCTTCAACTTGTTGGCGCACGCCGCGCGCAAAGTCCTTGCGTGTGCGGCCCGCTTGGTGGACATGACGCCCGAAGAGATCGCTCGGCATGCGGGCGCTCCACTGCTTCTCGACACGAGTATCAAGGCCGGTCTCGACATCGAATGGAGCGATCCAGCGAAAAAAGCGGCCGCCATCGGGACACTCGTGAAGCAACTCGATGGTCTCGAGCGATGGATTGCGCGCGAGCTCGGCGAGGAAGCGGGCGAACCACCGCTCGCTGAACCGCTTGCAACCCTCCGACAATTGCGCGAGCAAGACCTCGAGCCCGAACCGCCCGATAACAAGCCGCGCATTCGCAAGGGCACCGCTGAAGACAGGCGCGTGTCCGTCGAAGACAAGGACATGCGCCATGGGCACAAGAGCAAGGCGAAGCGCTTCAACGGATACAAGGGACACATTGCCTGCGACCTGGATACAAACTTGATCGTCGCATGCGCGATCACGCCTGCCAATCGTCCCGAGGTGGAGGCCTTGCCGAGTCTGCAGGCCGACATCGCGCGCATCCCCCAGCGCAATACGATTGCGCAGCTCTCGATCGATCGCGGCTACATCAACAGCCCTATGGCTTCCGAAGTCTTCGCGCGTGGCGGCGAAGTGCTCTGCAAACCTTGGGTTTCACGCAACGGGACGCTATTTCCGAAGAGCGCCTTCACCATCAACATGCGCTCGCACACGATCACCTGCCCCACCGGGCAAACCAAATCGTTTACCCCCGGTGACTTCGTCGAATTCGACGCCGAAGCGTGCGGCCGGTGCCCACTCCGTGCGAAATGTACATCCGCGGCACCGGGTCGTGGCCGCAAAGTCGCCATCGCACGCGACGAACCCCTGCAGCATCGCCTACGAAAGCTCATGGCCTCGTCCAAAGGGCGCGAACGCTTACGCGAGCGCGTCAAGGTGGAGCACGCTCTTGCGCACCTCTCTCGCAAGCAGGGGTGCCGTGCGCGATACCTTGGAGTCCGAAAAAATGTCTTCGACCTCCGCCGCCACGCAGCCGTCGTCAACCTCGAGGCCATTCACCGGACTGAGAGCGCGATGGCTGCGTAATTGCTGGTAAATTCAAACTGTTTGTCGCTCTAGGGGCACCAGGGGTGATGCAGGTTTTGTTTTTCTGGCAGTGCCATGAGGCGGAGTGGTTACGGTTTTTGCGCCCTGGTGGTTGACTCGATCCACGATGCGATGGCCGCGAACATGCGCGCATCGATCTCGTCTTGCGGCACGCCCAGTTTTTTCGGCACGGCGAACGAGTGGTCGCCTTGTTCCACCGTGTGCACGGTGGAGGGTGCGCCCAGCTTCGGCAGGTGTGTCGTGAGCTCCTCGACGGTTCCGAACGGGTCGCGCGTGCCCTGCACGAACAATTGGGGCACGTCGACCTTGGGCCAGTGCGCCACCCGGAGCTGCGTCGGTTTGCCCGGCGGGTGGAGCGGGTAGCCTAGAAACACCAGACCGCGCACGTCGGCCTCCAGACTGCCGCCCGCCACGATCTGCGAAGCTATGCGGCCGCCCATCGATTTCCCGCCGAGGAACAGCGGGCCCGGAGCGCGCTGCGCCTGGGCGTGGACGACCGCGCGGAAGCACCGCTCCAGGACCTCGGCCGGATCGGGCGCCTTTCGCTTTCGCTCGGTGTAGCCGAAGTTGAACGTGGTCACCTCGATCCCGGCTGCGGCCAAGGTCTTTGCCGCCCGCACCATGAAGGCATGCCGCTGATCGGCGCCGGCGCCGTGGGCGAGCACCAGCCGATGGGCCGCCTTTGGCGCGGCGTAGGTAAGCGTTGTCACCTCGTAGTCTCCCAGGTTTACCTTCGCCTCGACGGGGTCCATGGGGCCACTGTAGCGCACGCTCCTGGCCTGCCGCCCCGTTCCAGCGCGCGAACCTATTGACGCCATCGCGTTGGCGCGAGAAAACCGCCGCGTCGTGACCGCCAGCTATTTCGACGTCGACGGGACCCTCGTGCGGACCAACCTCGTCCACCCGACCGTCTTCTACCTCCTGAACCAGAGGACCCCGCTTCATAGCCTGGGCCGGCTGGCGCGCGCCGCCATTCAGGGACCGCGCATGGCGCTGGCCGAAATGCGCGACCGGCGCGTGTTCAACGAGCTGCTCTTCTCGGTCTACCAGGACATGAGCCAAGACCGGCTGCACATCTTGGCCGACGAAGCCTTCGACAAGGTCATCAAGCCTGCCTTGTTCCCCGAGGCGCGCGATCTGGTCAAGAAGTGCCGCGACCAGGGCCACGATGTGGTGCTCATCTCCGGCGCGCTCGACTTCCTCATGAAGCTCCTGGCCGATCACCTCGGCGCCACCCATGTCATCGCCAACCGCCTCGAGATCAAGGACGGCTTGGCCACTGGCCGGCTGCTCCGCCCCGTGGTGGCAGGGCCGGAGAAGGCGCGCCTCATTCGTGAGCACGCGCGCGCGAACGGTCACGATCTCGACCATTGCTTCGCGTACTCGGACAGCTACTCCGACGTACCGATGCTCTCGGTGGTGGGACACCCCGCCGCCGTGAACCCCGACCTGCGCCTCGAGCGCCTTGCGCATACGTATGGCTGGCCGGTTCTTTCTCTCGAAGCCAAGGGAGCCCGCGGGCCCCTTCGCATTGGTCCTTGGAGGCTTTCGTGACCCATCCCCTCGTCGTCACCCTCGATCGCAAGAGCGCCCCGCGCACCATCTTCGCCGGCGATCGCCTGGTCGAGGTCGACTTGCCTCCCGGCACCCGCGTCATCTATCCGCGCCCGCCGCTGACCGCGCTCAAAGACGTCGACGCCGCCATCCGCTACGCCATCAACCACCCCTACGGCACCGATCCGCTGCACGCGCGGCTCAAGCCAGGGATGAAGGTGGTCATCGCCATCGACGACATTTCGCTTCCGCTCCCGCCCATGCGCCGCCCCGATGTGCGCGAGCGCGTGCTCACCGTGGTGCTCGAAATGCTGGCCGACCATGGCGTGGAGGACGTGGAGATGATCATCGCCACCTCCGTGCACCGCCGCATGACCGGGAGCGAAATCCGGCACATCGTGGGCGATCGCATCTTCGATGCCTACTACCCCGACCGGCTCTACAACCACGACGCGGAAGATCCCCACGGCATGAAAGAGGTGGGGGTCACCGATCACGGTGAGACGGTGGAGCTCAATCGCAAAGCGGTCGAGGCCGACCTCGTCATCTATGTGAACTTGAACCTCGTCCCCATGGATGGCGGCCACAAGTCCGTCACCGTGGGGCTTTGCGGCTACAAGAGCTTGCGCGCGCACCACAACCCGCGGGTCATGCGCGACTGCCACAGCTACATGGATCCGAAGGCGAGCGCGCTGGCCACCAGCGTGGAGCGCATGGGCCGTCTGGTGAACAAGCACCTCAACGTGTTCACCATCGAAACGACCATCAACAACCGCATGTTCGACACGCCGCTCGAGTTCCTCGCCAAGAACGAGGACGATCTTTCGCCCGCCGAGCGTGCCGGCCTCAAGGCTTTGACCTTCACCCTCTCCAAGGTCCCGCAGCCCGCCCGCCAGGCCATCTTCAACCGCGTCCCTTCACCCTACGGGGTGACCGGGGTGTTCGCCGGCGAGACCGAGGCGGTGCACCAGCACACCCTGGCCAAGTGTTTCGAGCAGTATGCGGTGCCGATCAAGGGCCAGGCCGATATTCTGGTGTCCGGGATTCCATATATCAGCCCTTACAACGTTCACTCCTTTTTGAATCCGCTGTTGGTGCAGGTGATGGCGCAGGGCTACCTGTTCAACTCCTACCGGGGCAAGCCCCTGGTCAAAAAGGGGGGCACCATGATCATCACGCACCCCTGCACCGACCAATTCGACAAAGCGCACCACGCTTCGTACATCGAATTCGTGCACAACCTGCTCCCGGAGACCCGGGACGCCATGGAGCTCCACAAGCGCTACGAGGCCAAGTTCGCGGCCAACCCCGCCTACGTGCAGATGTACCGGACCGGGCACGCGTACCACCCCGCGCACCCGTTCTTCATGTGGTACTGGGGCGAGGCCGGGCGGCAGCACCTGGGTCGGGTCATCGTGGTCGGCGCCGACAACGAGTACATCCCCAAACTTTTGGGCTGGGAAACCGCTCGCACCATGACCGATGCCATCGACATGGCGAAAGAGACCGCCCCCTCCTCACCGGAAATCACATTGATGCACTACGCGCCCATCGTGATGGCCGACGTCACGTGACCGGGAGCAGCGTACCTCGATTCGCGCTATTTTTAGGCAGTGATCGCGCTGGTCAGCACACTGGCCATGGTCGTGCAGTTGGTCACTTCTCCAAATAAAGTGACGAAATCGAAAATCGTCTTTCGCGATCCCTTAATCGCGTTTCGTAATCGCCGTAAACGGGGGGGAGAGGATCTCTTTTTTGGTGGAGCTCTCGACCGATCGGAATGGTCGTCGATGGATGTGGAGGGGAGACTCTGAGCGCGTGCGTCGCCGTGCGGCGCACTTCTGGTCTTGCACTGGTCTCACGTTCTTCGTCCTCTGGTCTTGCACTGGTCTCGAGCGGTACGCGCGGGCATCGCGCGGTGGTTCCATGCGCGCGCGGCGGATCGTCGGCCGCGTACCTGGGTCGGATGCGACGCACCTGCACCGATATCCATGAGGGCGCGGCCACCCTGTGACATTGCCAGCCCGAAATGGGTGTTGTAGGACATCCCCCGCACGCGTATGCCTAACGAGCAAGACCAAAAAGAGCCGTCCTACGAGAACGGAGTCACCGATCTCGGATTGAAGACGTCCGATGTGGAGTCTCCCGGAGACGTGCAGCCTGGCGCGTCTCCGCTCGACGTGGCCGCGGTCCTCGAGGGCAGCCGCCTGTTCGTGCTGGGAGGCACCGGCTTTCTCGGCAAAGTCTTCTGGGTGATGTTGCTGGATCGCTATCCAGACATCGGAAAAATCTTCCTCCTGGTGCGCTCCTCCAAGGACATGACCAGCGAGGAGCGCTTCTGGGCCAAGGTGGCCACCTCCGACGCCCTCGCGCCCCTTCGCGAACGGCACGGCAGCCGCTTCGAGCCGTTCCTGCGGGAAAAGATCGTTCCGGTCGATGGAGACGTGGGGCGTGCGCTTTGCGGTGTGGACGGATCCCTGGTGCGGGAGCTTCGCGGCACGATTGACGCGGTGGTCAATGTGGCGGGCGTGGTCGATTTCAACCCACCGCTGGACGAGGCCCTCGACGCCAACGCCTTCGGCGCCCAAAATTTGGTCGCGCTCGCTCGGGCCTTGGGCGATGCACCTCTCTTCCATACGAGCACCTGCTACGTGGCGGGGCGGCGTCGCGGCCTCATCAAGGAAGTCGACCCGCGCACCTATCCCTTTCCGCGCGCCACCGAGCTGGGGGCCGAGCTCTGGGATCCCGATCGCGAGATCGAAGAGTGCCTGGAGCTGATCGCCCAAGCAAAACACCGCTGTGAAGACGCTTTCCGCCAGAGCGAGTTCGCGGAGCAAGCGCGCAAGAACCTCCAAAAGCGCGGTGAGCCGAGCGAAGGCCCGGCATTCGCGGACGAGCTCTCGCGCGTCAAACGGAAGTTCATCAGCGATCTGCTGGTGGAAGCCGGCAACGACCGCGCCTCGCACTGGGGCTGGCCAAACATTTACACCTATACGAAGAGCATCGGCGAGCAGGTGATCGCCCGCTCAGGCCTTCCCTTCACCATCGGCCGCCCCGCGTGCTGCGAGACCACGGTGAAGTTCCCGTTCCCCGGGTGGAACGAGGGCATCAGCACCTCGGTGCCCATCATTTACATGTCCATCCAGGGCCAGATCATGACCCCGGCGCGCGACATCCCGCTCGATTTCATCCCCACCGACATGGTCACGTCGGGGATGATCCTGTCCTTGGCCGAGCTGCTCGAGGGCAAGCAAGCGCCCGTGTACCAGTACGCCGCGTCGGATCGAAACCCGTGCTCGGCGTCGCGGTTCGGGGAGCTGGTGGGGCTCTACAAGCGCAAGTACTACCAGCGGCGCGGGAAGGGGAACCCGTTCCTCAATTTCCTGCAGTCGCACTTGGAGCTCACCCCCGTGTCGGTGAAGGAGTTCGAGACATTGAGCTCGCCCTTCATCGCGCAGGCGGCCGGGAGCCTCTCGCGCGCCCTGTCGCAGGTGCCCGCGCTGAAGCCGGCGGCGGCCACCCTCGACGCGGTGAAGAAGCGCGAGGAGCGCATCGCCGAGGTGATGCGCCTCTACAGCCCGTTCACCACCGAGCGAAACGGGCCGTTCGACTGCACCAACACGCGCGCCGCCTACGCGCGCCTCACCGACGCGGACCGCGAAAAGCTGCTCTGGGAACCGGAGTCGCTCGACTGGGCGGACTTCATGATGAAGGTCCACATGCCCGGCCTCGAGAAGTGGATCTTCCCCGAGATGGAGAAGAAGCTGAAACGCCCGGTCAAGGCGCTGCGCGCGCACGAGACCTTGGTCAGCCTCCTCGATCAGATGGCCAAGCGGCACGATCGGTCGCCGGCGCTCCAGCGCTTCGAGGAGGACGGCTTCTCGCGGATCACCTACCTCGATCTGCGAAAGCGCGCGCGCGCCCTGGGCCTGCGGCTCGTGGAGGCGGGGGTGAAAAAAGGCGACGCCGTGCTGCTCACCGCCAAGAACGATCCGGCGTGGGCCTTCGCCTACTTCGGTATTCTGTGCGCGGGCGCCATCGCGGTCCCCGTCGACGCGGGCCTCGAGGTGCCGATGGTCGCCAACCTGGTGACCGAGAGCGGCGCCCGCTTTGCGCTGTCGGATCGTCCGCTCGACATCGCGGGGCTCGACGTGTGGGATCTGCACACGGCGTTCTCCTCCGCCGGCGCCGACGACGCGCCCATCCTGGAGCCCGAGGCAGGGCTGGAGATCACGCCCGAGGACGTGGCGAGCCTGATCTACACCAGCGGAACCACCGGATCGCCGAAGGGCGTGATGCTCACGCACGCGAACTTCACGTCGCTCATCGCGGCGCTGGCGCCCATCTTCCCGCTCAAGGCGGGCGATCGCCTCCTCAGCGTTCTCCCGTTGCACCATACGTTCGAGTTCACCTGCGGACTCTTGCTGCCGCTCTCGCGCGGCGCGAAGATCGCGTACCTCGACGAGCTGAACGCCGATCGTCTGTCGGCCGGGCTCAAGGCGGGGCGCGTGACCGCCATGGTGGGCGTACCGGCGCTCTGGCAGATGCTCGAGCGGCGCATCCTGTCGCAGGTGCGCGAGCGCGGCGCGCTGGCGGAGACGGCGTTCGAGTGGGCCACGGAGCTCAATCGGCTCCTGGGCAAGACCTTGGGCGTGGACGCGGGGCGCGTCCTCTTCGGGCCGGTGCACCAGGCGCTGGGCGGGAACATCAAGTGGCTCATCTCCGGCGGGGCGGCGCTCCCCAAGGAGACGCACGATTTGTTCTCGGGCTTGGGCCTGCGGCTCACCGAGGGCTACGGCCTCACCGAGGCGGCGCCGGTGCTCACGGTGGCCAAGTCGTCGCCCAACTCCCCGTCGGGGCAGGTTGGAAAGGCGATCCCGGGGGTCGAGATCAAGATCGACAACCCCGACGATCACGGGGTGGGCGAGGTCATCGCGCGCGGCCCCAACGTGATGGCCGGCTACACGGATCCCGAGGCGACCTCGCGCGTGATCGATCCGCAAGGGTGGCTCCACACGGGCGATCTCGGGAAGCTGGACAAGCAAGGCCGGCTCGAGATCGTGGGCCGCCTCAAAGACGTGATCGTCACCGCCACCGGGGAAAACGTGTACCCCGAGGACGTCGAGCGCCGCCTCGGCCCCGTGGCGCACATGACCGAGCTGTGCATCGTGGGGGTCGAGTCGAAGGGGAGCGAGCGCGTGGCGTGCCTCGCGGTCCCCGCGCCCGACGACGATGCGCCGCGCTCCGTGCGGCTCGATCGGGCGACGCGCTCGTTGCGCGCGGCCATCGCCGCGCTCCCTTACGGGCAGCAGCCCTCCATCGTTCACCTCTACGATGCGCCCTTGCCGCGCACCTCCACGCGCAAGATCAAGCGCGGCGAGGTGGCGGCCATCCTGCGGCGCATGATGGCGGCCACGGCGCCGGCCGATGAAGCCACCGCCTCCGCGGGCTATGTTCGCAAGGCCATCGTGGCGGTGAGCGGTCGCTCCCTCGAAGAGGCGCAGCCGCAGGCGACCTTGCAGGGCGATCTGGGCTTCGACTCGCTCATGCTCACCGAGCTGCTCGAGGCCCTCGAGTCGAAGGGCAGCACCATCGACCCCGTGGCGCTGCAAGCTTGCCGTACGGTGGCCGATATCGAAAAGCTGGCCGGCGAGAGCGCCCATGCGCCGCCGGCGCGCCACTTCAAGAAGATCGAGACCACCGAGCGCAAGCCCATCGTCCTACCCCCGGCCGTTCAGGACTCGGCCAAGGCCTTCATCGGCAAGCTGCAGGACGCCTTCTACGGACAGGTGATGCAGCCGCGGGTCACCGGGCGCGCGTTCATTCCGCACAACCGGAACACCATCGTGGTGGCGAACCACGCGAGCCACCTCGACATGGGCTTCGTGCGGCACGCGCTGGGCAAGTACGGCGAGGACGTGGTCTCGTTGGCGGCGCAGGATTACTTCTTCGAGGGGGGCGGCCTGCGGCGCGCGTTCTTCGAGAACTTCACCAACCTGCAGGCGTTCGACCGCAAAAACGGCCTTCGTCAGAGCCTTCGCCAGGCGGCCGATGTCATCGAGCGCGGTCGCACGGTGCTCGTCTTCCCCGAGGGGACGCGCAGCACCACCGGCGAGGTGGGCGAGTTCAAGCCGCTGGTCGGCTACTTGGCGCTCACGCACGGGGTCGATCTCCTCCCCGTGTACCTCGGCGGCACCTTCGAATCGATGCGCAAGGGCGCCGTTTTGCCCACGCGCCGCAACATCGTGGCCCGAATCGGCCCGCCGCTCACGGTGGCCGACATGCGCCGGCTCACGGCCGGCATGAACGCCCAAGACGCGGCCCGCGAGGTCGCGCGCTACGCACGCCAAGCGGTGCTCGCGCTCTCCGACGGCAAGGTGCTCGATCTGGCGCGCTCCTCGGCCGAGGATTTGAAGAAGGAGCGGGAGCATCCGCTGGTGGGGGTCTTCTCGGAGCTCGAAGAGCGCTTCGTTCCGGGGCAGGTCGACAAGTCGGTCTCCTTCTATTTCACCTTGGGCGGCGACGCCTTCGCCAAGTGGACGGTGCTCATCGACGGGGCGTCGTGCCAGATCAAGCTGGGCAAGCCCGAGAGCGGGACGGCCGATTGCGTGCTCAAGACCAGCCCCGAGATCTTCACCAAGATCGTGCGCGAGTCGTATTTGCCGGGGCCGGCGGAGTTCCTCTCGGGCGCCGTCAAATCGAACGACGTTTCGCTGCTTTTCACCTTCCAGAAAGCCTTTCAGCTTTCGTGATCGACTGGCGCTGACATGGCTCGTTATCTCGTCACCGGCGGGGCCGGTTTTCTGGGCGGCCACCTGGTCGAATCGCTCCTCGCGCACGGACACGACGTGGTCGCGCTTTGCCGCGGCGAGGAGCCATCGCTCGCGGCGCGCGGTGTCACCGTCCGGCGCGGCGACGTGCTCGATGCCGCGAGCGTCCGCGACGCGGCCGCGGGCTGCCAGGGGCTCTTTCACTGCGCGGGCAAGGTGTCGCGCAAGCCGGAGGACGCCGAGGAGCTTCGCCGGCTTCACGTGGAGGGCACCAAGATTACCCTCGACGCGTGCAAGGACGCGGGCATCACCCGGGTCGTGTACGCATCCACCAGCGGCACCGTGGCCGTCAGCGAATATCCCGCGCACATCGGGAGCGAGGAGGACGAGACGCCCATCGCCCTGCTCTCGCGGTGGCCGTACTACCGCTCCAAGCTGTTCGCCGAGCGGGCCGCACTGGAGCGAAACACGGAGGGCTTCTCCGTGGTCTCCGTGAACCCCACGCTCCTCTTGGGGCCGGGCGATACGCGCGGCTCGTCCACCGAGGACGTGCGCCTCTTTCTGGAGCGAAAGATCCCGGCGGTGCCTGCGGGCGGTCTCTCCTTCGTTGACGTGCGCGACGCGGCCGAGGCGATGCGCGCGGCCATGGATCGGGGCGAGCCCGGGCAGCGCTACCTGCTCGGCGCCATCAACCTCACCGTGCGCGCCTTCTTCGAGCGCCTCGAGCGCGCCTCCGGCGTGAAGGCCCCGTG
Organism: Sorangiineae bacterium MSr11954; assembly: GCA_037157815.1. NCBI lineage: Bacteria > Pseudomonadati > Myxococcota > Myxococcia > Myxococcales > Pendulisporaceae > Pendulispora > Pendulispora albinea. Next base: position 10,457,215 of record CP089984.1, on the reverse strand, counting down.
GCTCCCCACCCCGCGCGCGCCGCTCTTCGCCCGCCGCGGCGCCGAAATTTTGGGGCGCGTGAGCTCGCAGCTCGGCTTGGACGTGTCGGTCGATCCGGTCAGCCTCGATATGGCGCAGTACTTCTGGTACCTCGACTCCACGCGCGCCGAGACGGTGCTCGGGTGGAGCCCGCGCGATCCGCAGAAGACCCTCGTCGACACGGTGGACGATCTGCGCGCGCGCGGGATCGTCTGGCCGTCGCCCGCGAGCACCCGATGAGCCGCGCCGCCGTCCGCCCGCTGCTGGTCGTCAACCCGCGATCCGGTGGCGGGCGCACGGGGCAAACCTTCGCGGCCATGCTGGCGCCGATCGAGGCCGCGCTGGGCCCCGTGCAGTCGTCCTTCACCGAGCGCACGGGGCACGCGATCGAGCTCGCGCGGGACGCGGCGCGCGCGGGCGCTCCCTTCATCGTGGCGGTCGGTGGGGACGGGACGTTCAACGAGGTCGTCAACGGGGTGCTGTCGTCGGGCTTCCCCGAGGTGCCGGTGGCGATCATCGGCCAAGGTACGGGAGGCGATTTTTTGCGGGTGCTCGGGGTCGAGCACCGCCTCGATCGCTACCTCGCCGCCATCACCTCGGGCCGAACGCGCCGGATCGACGTGGGGCGCGCGCGCTACACGACCCACGAGGGCACCCCCGGCGAGCGTTACTTCGTGAACATCCTGTCCGCTGGGATGGGCGGTCTGGTCGATCAGTACGTGGCCAGCACGTCGCGCGCGCTCGGCGGCAAGGCGGCCTACTTCGGCTCGTCCTTGCGCGCGCTGGCGCGCTGCCGCGAGGGGAGGCTGCGGACCAGCCTTTCGTTGAATGGCGAGACGAGCGAGCACCGCATCGCGACCTATATGATTGCGATCTGCAACGGTCGCTATTTCGGGTCTGGGATGAAGGTCGCGCCGATGGCCGAGATCGACGATGGTCGGTTCGAGGTGGTCTCCATCGGCGGGGCGTCCAAGGTCGCCTTTGCGATGACCTCGCAGCGCATCTACAAAGGCGAGCACCTGGGGAAGCCAGGCGTGCAGCACCTGCCGTGCGACAAGATTTTCATGGACCTCGAGAACGAAGACGCGCGCAGCGTCTTTCTGATCGATCTCGACGGGGAGCCGGTGGGCGTTCTTCCGCTCGAGATCGATCTGGTGCCGCAGGCGCTGGTGCTGCGCGGCTGATCCTCGCGGCGGGCGATGGGGCGCGCTTCACGTGGCAGCCGCGATTTATCCTTCGAGCGGCACGATGTGCCGGACCAGCACGGACTTGTCTGCGTCGGAGCCGCCGCGTTCCATGCAGAGCGCGACCAGGTGCGATTCCATGGGCAGGAGCGCGAGCTGCCAGCGCTGGCCGGCGATGTCGATGCTCGGGTCGATGCGAATGACGATGCGCGGCGACGCGCCCGCCGGCGTGGTGCTCGTTGGCGATGCGCCCGCCGGCGACGCGCCCGCCGGCGTGGCGCTAGCATCGCCCTCGAACACCATGGTGAAGCGGTCGAGCGGCAAGGAGAGCCCCATTCCGCGCGCCTTGATGAACGACTCTTTCAGGGTCCATAGCTCGATGGCGCGGCGCGTTTGCTTCGCCTCGGGCAGGGCGCGCAAGGTCGCGAGCTCGTTTGGCGAAAAGACGCTGTCGGCGATGGGCAGCACCTTTTCGCCCCGGTCGATGGGCTCCACGTCGCAGCCCAACTCATCGCGTCCCACGGCGCACACGACGAGGCCCTTGGTGTTCGAAAGGTTGAACACCAGATTGCGCACCCCCAGCTCGGGCGCGATGCTCGGCCGCCCATAGCTGGAGCGCACGAACCGCCACCTCGCGGGGGCGACATCGGGCTCGTAGCGCGAGAGCACGTCGCGCACGAGCGCGCGCGTCATCAGGTACTCGCGCCGTCCTTCCTCGAAGTAGAAGCGCCGGTAGGAGGTGGTCTCTTCCTCGGTCAAAAGGCTCTCGTAGCGAGCCAGCAGCGCGGGATCGGTCAACCGGGTCCACGCCACGCACCAGAGGTGAACTTCGTTCTTCGGCAGCGCCGTCGTCATCGCGTTGCATTTTTCCTCAGTGAGGCACAAAGGACCACCCCTGTAACGGGCGCAGGTGCTCCCAAGTCGTTGAATTGCGGGAAATGACGCATAGGGCACCGCCCATGCACCCCCAGAGCTGTCGGTCCCGTACGCGGCGCCGACGACCCTGCAAGGAGATCCGCATGACCCCGCTTCGTTACCCGCCCCTGGTCGTGGTTGCGTCGGCGGCCGCGCTCCTTTTCGCGGCGACGCAATGCACAGACGAGCACCGGGTCCAACCCAAAGTACCCGAGACGACCTCCACCGAAACCCCCGGCCCGGTCTCGCAACCCCCACCGAACACCGGCGAGCTCCCCCGCCGCTCCGACCCTCCCGCCCCCAACGGCGAAACTCCGCCCATCGTTCCGCGCCCCATCACGCCATCCCCGATCAACCCGCCGCCTCCGTAGCGCACCGGCGCACCGGCGCGCCGCCGTGAAACGGGGCATCGACCCGCCTCAAAACCCCACATCGACCTCGAGCGCGCGCTCCAACCGCGCGAGGTACTCGTGACGGGAGACGTCGATGCAGCCGAGGGAGGCGAGGTGATCGCTCATGACTTGGACGTCGAAGAGCACGAAGCCGCGCGTCTGCAAGCGGCCGGCGAGGGTGGCAAAGGCAATCTTCGAGGCGTCGGTGCGCGTGTGGAACATGGATTCGCCGGCGAACAAGCCGCCGATGGCCATGCCGTAGATGCCGCCGACCAGCTCGCGGCGCTCGCCTTGGTGCTCCCAGACCTCCACGCTGTGGGCCCAGCCCAGCTTGTGCAGCGCGGTGTAGCCTCGCGCGAGCGCCGGCGTGATCCAGGTGGCGTCGCGGGTGTAGCCGCACGCGCGCATCACCTCGACGAAGGCTTGGTCGACGGTGACCTCGAAGGGATGGCGCCGCAAGGTGCGGCGCAGGCTGCGCGACCAGTGCAGCTCGCCTTCGAGCGGCAAGATGGCGCGCGGATCGGGTGAGAACCAGAGCACATGGTGGCCGTGCGGCCAGGGGAAGATGCCGCTGCGGTAGGCTTGGAGCAACGTGCCCGGGCGGAAGTCGCTTCCGACGGCGACGATACCGGGTTCCGGTGTACCGCGCGGATCGGGGAAGACGATTTCGGTGCGCGGGGGCTCCGTGGCTCGCATCGACAATGAGTATGCTATGGGGTTCGCGTCGCCGCGGCCTCATTCACCATGCCCCCCCGTCGTACCCCTCGCGTTTTTGTCCTCGGTGACATTCATCTTTTCCGGCACACGCCCCGCTCGGTGGTCGACGATTTGGCCGCGCTCCTCGCCCGGCACCCGGGGGATCGCTTCGTGTTTGCCGGCGATCTGCTGGATTTATCCGCTGAAAGCCCACGGCACGAGGACCGGCACCGCACGGCGGAGGGAGCCATTCTGGCCCACGCCCCCCTGCGGGCGGCCTTGGCCCGGCATGTGGACCAGGGCGGCGAGCTCTGGCTCGTGTCCGGCAACCATGACGCGGAGGTCGGCGAGGACGACTTTGCGGGACGTCTCGCGGGGGCCCTCGGGATCGCGCCCTCCGCCCGCGCACGTTTGCGCACGACGCCGTGGTTCTTTCGCGACCATGGCATCCACATCGAGCATGGCCACCTCTACGATCCGGACAACGCGCCCGCGCACCCTCTGGCCTCCGGCCCCAGCCTGGGTGTCCACTTCGTGGAGGAGTTCATCGCACCCACCGGCGCGCACCGCTACCTCAATGCCAACGACGGAACCCCGCTAAAGCTCTTTCTCTCGTCGTTCCAGTGGTACGGCGTGCGCGCGCCCCACGTCATCTACCGCTTCTTCCACACCGCATTTGGCGCGCTCGGCAAGAGTGGCGCGCGTTTCGGCCTGGAAGATCAGCGCGCGCGGGGCAGGGCGCTCACACCGGCCTTCGCCGAGTCGGTCGGCCTCGCCCGCGAGCTGCTCGACGAGCTCCTCTCCGACTCACCGCGCCCCACGCTCGCCAGCGCGCGCGCCACCTTTGCGCGCTGCTACCTCGATCGCGTGCTCGCCACGGTCACCGCCACCGGCGGCGCCATGGCGCTCGTCTCCGGTCACAAGCTCGCCGGCGGCGCCGCGCTCTCCCTCGGCGCCATCGCCATGCTCGCCAGCTGGGCCACCGGCTACGATCGTTACACCGGCTCCGTCGTCGAACGCCTGGCCGCAGGCGCCGCGCGCGTGGCCAACGTCACCGGCTCCAAGCTCGTCGTCTTTGGCCACACGCACCGCGAAGCCCTCGGCCCCCACTATGCCAACACCGGGAGCTTCTCGTTCCCCGGACGCTCCCCCGGCCGTCCTTACCTCGAAATCGAAGGCCCCCCCGAGTCCCCCCGCGCCGTCCGCCGCTATGTGACTACCGCACCCGCGGTGTGAACAGAATCGGCACCTTCGCGATCACACACGAGTTGTTCCCCGGATTCGGAAAGCCCCCGCGGCGGAACTCGGTGGCGACGCAGTCGGCGAGACCCGGCCACTCGGGTGAGTCGGATTGAACGACGGTGTCGCAGGACGTGCCGTCACGGCCGACTCGGATCTCCACGCCCAGGGACGCGCGCGCGGCGGGGTTGTTCGTCAGCACCCGCTCGTAGCACTTGCGGGCTTCTTGCTCGACGCGCTTGTTGAGCGCGGCCTGGAGCTCGCTCGAGACGAGCCCGTGGCAAGCATCGCAAGGGCCTGCGGGGACGGGCTGCGCCGGTGTGGCCTGCGGTGCAACGGTCGGTGCCGGTGCGGGGCGCGCGGCGGGGGCGGGGGCTTCGTGCGAGGACGTGGTCACCCCCGACGCGGGCGAGTCGCCCGACGCCGTTCTTCCGCTCCACGAGGTGTTCGGTATCGGTGTGGCCACCGACTCGGGCACATTGGGCGAGGCGCTCGGCCCACCGCAACCCACAGCCATCGCCGCCGTCACCGCCAGCAGCGGCACCACGGAGACTGCAACCAGATTCCCCACCCCGAATCGAGAGAAGTACGGACGTAGCTTCATGTAACGGCCTTCTTTCGTTCCATGTGTCGTGTCGTTCGTGCTGCGGATGCAGCTTGCCGGGTTCGTTGCTACCGACCGCGGCGAGGTTCTCGAAGCGTATCGAGCGGCTTTGGACATACACCGCGAAGCTTGCATGCGCCACATTCGCGGCCCGACCAAATGGTATCGAACCGCGCTTGCACCGTGTCCAGCATGACGTCGTCATCCGTCACCATGCCGAGCTCGAAGTTGCGGCGGCCTTCACCCTTTGCACCCAGGCCCGCCCCGGTGAAGTTCGCGCTGCCCAAGTAGAGAATGCGCCCGTCGATGGCGATCACCTTCAAGTGCACGCGCGGACAACGTCGCATCACGAGCCCGCCGCGAACGAGCCGCCGCTGCTTGGCCAGCGCCTCGCGAAACGCACGGGAAGGCACGCCCGCGTGGAGCAACCGCACGTCCGCGCCGCGTTTGGCGAGCGCGTCGAAGGTCTCGAGGATGGAGTGGTAGCGCCCGCGCGCGCGTGCCGCGGTGCCGATGGGCGCTTCGACCATCATCTCTTTCACGTTCGCGGTGGCGATCCAGACGCTCACGCGCGCGCGCTCGATCGCGTCCTTTACGAGATAATCGTAATGCTCGCGATCGACGATGAGCCGAACGGAGGCCTGGCGAGCGTGCTGCATCCGGAGATGCGGGCAATTGTGCCCGAGTCAGCCGGTCAGCGCCAACGAAACAGCTTCAACGTGCCCGCGAAGCAGAGGAAACCCCAGATGACGAGCACGATGAGCGGCGAGGTGATTTGCGCGAAACCGGCGCCGTCGATCATCACCGCGCGAAGCCCATCGATGAGGGCGGTCAGCGGCAGGAACTTCACGAACGGCTGCGTCCAATCGGGGAAGCGCGCCGTGGAGAAGAACACCCCGGAGCAGAGGTACATGGGAAAGGTCGCCACATTGATCAACCCGGAGACGATCTGCGGATTCTCCGAACGCGACGCGAAGAGCAGCCCCATGCCGGCAAAGACCAGCGCCCCCAGGAGCGCCACCAGGAGCAACGTGAGGACCGAGCCGGCGACCCCGACCTTGAAGACCAAATACGAGAACACCAGCAGCGGAGGCAGCTCGATGACCAAGAGCCCCGCGCGCACGATCAAGAACGAAAGCATGAAATCGCTCTTGCGCATCGGGGTGGCGACCAGACGCTTCAGCAATTTGCGCGTGCGCATTTCGGCCAGCGCAAAGCCGATGCCCCAAAGGCCGCTCGACATGAGCCCCATGCCGACCAAACCCGGAATGAGAAAATCGATGTAGCGCGAGCCGGGCTCGGTCACGTGCTGCTTGGCCGTCGGCACCGTGTCGGGACGGCCTTCGCCGCGTTGAAGGGTGTCGTCGACCAGAAGACGCGCGAGCCGGCTATCGGGGCGCGTGGGATCGAAGCGGTAGGTGACCTTGGCGTCGGCGGTCTCCCCCGGGATGACGATCACGTGCACCTTGCCCGTGCGCAGCGCCTCGTGGGCCTCGGCCGCGGGGAGCTTCTTGACGATGAGCTCGTGGTTTTTGACGAGCACCTGCTGCACGTGCTCCGCGCGCGGCCCGTCTTGGACGGCGGCGGGGACGGCCTCCGGCTCCTTGTTTTGAAAGGCCAAGCCCAGGGCAATCGAGAGGACCACCGGCAATCCGAAGGTCCAGAACATGGTTCCGGGCTCCCGGTAGAACACCCGCCAGCGCATGAGCACCAGCTCACGAAGGGCGGAGAAGCGCGCGCTATTCACGGAGCTGCCTTCCGGTCAGGTTGACGAACACGTCTTCGAGGGTGGCGTGGTGCGTCGAGAGGCTGGTCAGCTTTCCGCCGATGCCATCGATGTGCGCGAGCAAGGCCGGCAGCGCCTCGTGGAGCTGCGACACGGTGAGCGAAACGCGTCCCGTGTGCCAGCGAGCGCCGTGCACGCTGGGGAGCGCGCCGAGCGGTTCGAGGTTCACCTCGACGCCATCTTCCAATGTGAACTCGACAATCTGCTGCCCGCCGAGGGACTCGATGAGCTCTTTGGGCGTGCCCAGCGCGATCATTTGCCCGTGGTCGATGACCCCCACCCGATCGCAGAGCCGCTCCGCCTCGTCCATGTAATGCGTCGTCAGCAGCACCGAACCTCCTTGAAGCTTGAAGGCGAGCACCACCTCCCAGAGCATCCGGCGCGATTGCGGATCGAGGCCGGTGGTCGGCTCGTCGAGAAAGAGAAGCTGCGGATCGCCCACCAGCGCACAGGCCACGGCCAGCCGCTGCCGTTGACCGCCCGAGAGGGTCTCGAAGCGCGCGTCCTCCTTGTCCTTGAGGGCGACCAGATCGATGGTTTCGTCCACGTTCCGGCCCCGGGGAGCGTAAAAGGAGCGGAAAAGCTCCACGGTCTCGCGGACGGTCAGCCGCTCGGGCAGGTGGGTGTGCTGCAGGGAAATGCCGAGCCGCTCCCGGAGCCAGGGCTCGTCTTGGGCCCATGTCTTGCCGAAGAGCTCCACGTCACCGGTGTTCGGCGAGAGCAGGCCCTCCAGGATCTCGACCGTGGTTGTCTTGCCGGCACCGTTCGGGCCGAGCAGCCCAAAACACTCCCCGGCTTTGACCTCTAGGTCGAGCCGGTTGACGGCGACCACCATTTCCGAATGTTTTGTCGAATAGACCTTGATGAGGCCCTTGCAACGGATCGCCAGTGGCTTTTGGGTGTCGGTCATCGAGGGGTCGGGATTAGCCGCTGCGTTGAAAGTCGGCCGCCGCAAGCGGGGGACATCCGAAGGGCTGGCTTGACGGAACTGTCCGCGTATAGCATGGCTCGGAACATACGATGGCTGATCGAAACGACAGTTCGAACCCTACGCACCAACACATCGCTGAAATCGTGAGCGAAAACCGGGTCGTTCTCTTCATGAAGGGGAACCGCCATTTTCCGCAATGCGGATTTTCGGCGCAGGTGGTCAACATCCTCGACGAGTTTTTGCCGAGCTACAAGACGGTAAATGTGCTCTCGGACCCCGCCATCCGCGACGGAATCAAGTCGTTCTCCAGTTGGCCGACCATTCCGCAACTTTACGTCGACGGTAAGTTCGTCGGCGGCTGCGACATCGTGCGCGAAATGCGCGCATCCGGCGAGCTTGCGAGCCTTCTAGGTGGGGCAGGTGCGGCAGGTGCTGGCGGCGGGACGGCCTCCGGACCGTCCGCATCTTCCGCATCGTCCGCGGCCCCCAAGGTGACCCTGAGCCCCTCGGCCGTTCGGGCCTTCAAAGATGCGCTGGGCGGCTCCGAGGACCACCCGCGCCTTCACATTCCGTCGAGCTTCGAGCACGAGCTGTTCATCGACGAGAAGCAGCCGGGTGACATCGAGGTGGAGGCCGACGGTCTGGTGCTCCTGCTCGATCCGGGCTCCGCGCTCCGCGCCAACGGCGTTCACATCGACTTCGTCCAGGGCGAGGGCGGCGAAGCGGGCTTCAAGATCGACAACCCCAACAGCCCACCGCGCGTTCAGCCCCTGTCGGTGAAGGCGTTGAAGGCCATGATCGACCGCGGCGAGAAGTTCGAGCTGTTCGACGTGCGCACCCCCGAGGAGCGCGCCATCGCCCGCCTCGATATCGCGCGCCACCTGGACGACGCGGGGGTCGACTACCTGCAAGGCCTCCCCAAGGACGCCACCATCGTCTTTCACTGCCACCACGGCATGCGAAGCCGCGCCGCGGCCGAGCGCTTTCTCTCCGCGGGGTTCACCCGCGTCTTCAATGTCGAAGGCGGCATCGATGCCTGGTCGCGCGACGTGGACCCGAACATTGCCCGGTATTGACGTATGAGCCACCACGAAACGACGTTCAAAGGCGACGTGATCGCCGCCATCACCTCCGCCATCGAGTCGAAGATCCCGAACAGCAAGGTCGAGGTGAACGGCGCCGGCGGCCACTACACCATCGCCGTCACGTCCGTCGCCTTCTCGGGGCTCGGCCGCGTGGACGCGCAGCGCCTGGTCTACTCGGCCATCGCCCACCTGATGGCCGGCGACGCTGCCCCCGTTCACGCGGTGGACAGCTTGCGCACCATCGTGCCGTCGTAGCCTTCGTCAGTACTTCACGGTGCAGCCGTACGCCTTCGTCGACCGGACGGCGATGGGACGGCCTGCGCCGAGATCGCCCAGGGCGGCTTGCACATAGTTGACGAGTTTGCCGCCGTGCGGGGACTCGCCTTCGCCGTCGGGCGAATTGTCGATGGCGCCTTGGTAGACGAGCACACCCTGTGAGTCGATCACGAACATGTGTGGCGTATTGGTCGCCCCATAGCGCTTGCCGGTTTCACCCGTTTCATCGAGCAAAATGGGGTACGGCATGCCGTATCGCTTCTTGCCGTCGGTGTTGACGGCCAGGCCGTTTCCTTGTTTTCCAGCCGCGTTCGAGTTGATGGCGAGCCACACCACGCCCTTGGAGATCTGGTCGGCCGGGAATGTCTTGAGCGACGCCTTGGTGTGCGCTGCACGCACGAACGGGCACTCGGGGTTGAACCACTCGAGCACCACCGTCTTGCCGCGGTAGTCGTGCAAGCTCACCGTCTTGCCGTCGAGATCGCGCAGGCTGAAATCGGGGGCAGGCTTTCCCACTTCGGCCGGCTCGCCCGTCACCGCGCCGGCCGTGCCTTTGTCCAGTGCGGGACCCACGCTCGTCGGCCCCGCCGCGGAGCCGCTCGTGGTGGTGCTGCTCATGGGTTCGGGCGTGTTGCGACCACACCCCGCCACGCAAGCTGCGACAACGAAGGCCGATGCGACGAAGGTGGCGCTTCGAGAGAAGGTTTTCATGCCCGAGTTATTGCCGCATCACGCGCGCGAGGGCCAGCGCATGCCTCACCGCAAAGGGCGAGAGGCCGGTGTGCGCGCAGATTTCGGCCGGGGTGGGTGCTCGACCCAGCTGGGCTTTGAGCACACGGATCGCGGGCAACACCTGTCGAAGGCGTTCGACGCCGCTTCCTTCGTCTTCGTTCTCGACCCGCCGGCCCGCATCCTCGAGCGCCGTTATCAGGTCGTCGATCTCATCTGTCGTGACCGACAGGGAGCCCAGCGCTTCACCGACCGCGTCGAGAGACACATGATCGGAATGTCGCGCTAGCAGCTCATCGACGACGCGCTGGAGGACCGGCCGCAGGTTGCTTCCTTACTTCGAACTCAGTCCGTACAAGGCAAGTTGGCGTAGAGGTCATCGTCGGATGCGAATTCCTCCGCCGAATACTCTTCGCGCCGCCTGCTAGGTGGCGGCTCTTGCGGGATACGTGCTTCCTCAGCCTTTTGGGGCGAGGGGGTGTGGATGATCTGTTCCGCGAGGTTCATGGCCACCTTCCTAACGCAAACCATGTACCCCGTCCAATTTGGACTTGATTGAATCGTTACTTCTTGATTCCCACATTTCTCTAGTGTTTCCCAGCGTATCGCTCGCGGCTGTTGACGCGCTCGGACGCGCATGCTCCTACGCGCGTCGCCGCCCCCGCATGTGTGTAGAGTCGTCTTCATCTCTGTGCTTAGTACTAGACACCTGAACATCGGGGCAGTATGAATGTTCGCGCCAAACGCGACCCCTGTCAGAAGAGAGCCGTGCCATGAGCATTGACGAGAAAAAGGACGACAAGAACCGAGGCAAGGCCATCGAGCTTGCGGTCGCAAGCATCGAGAAGGAGTACGGAAAAGGCTCCATCATGCGGCTCAAAGACGGGCAGACGTTCCAGCCCGAGCTGCCCGTGGTCCCCTCCGGAAGCATCGGCCTCGACCTCGCGCTGGGCATCGGCGGCTACCCGCGCGGCCGCATCATGGAAGTGTACGGCCCGGAGTCGAGCGGCAAGACCACGCTCACCCTTCACGCCATCGCCAATGTGCAGAAGCAAGGCGGGGTCGCGGCCTTCATCGACGCGGAGCACGCGCTCGATCCCACGTACGCCCGTCGCCTGGGGGTGAAGACCGACGAGCTCTTGGTCTCGCAGCCCGACTTCGGCGAGCAGGCGCTCGAAATCGCCGACATGCTGGTGCGCTCCAACGCGGTGGACATCGTGGTCGTCGACTCGGTGGCCGCGCTGGTGCCCAAGGCCGAAATCGAAGGGGACATGGGCGACAGCCACGTCGGCACCCAGGCCCGCCTCATGTCGCAAGCGCTGCGCAAGCTCACGGCCACCGTGTCGCGCTCCAACTGCTTGCTGGTCTTCATCAACCAGATCCGCATGAAGATTGGCGTCATGTTCGGCTCGCCCGAGACGACCACCGGCGGCAACGCGCTCAAGTTCTACGCATCCATCCGCCTCGACATCCGGCGCATCGGCGCCATCAAGGAGGCCGCCGCCTCGAGCGATCGCAAGGACCCGATGGTGGTGGGCAATCGCACCCGGGTGAAGGTCGTCAAAAACAAGATGGCGCCCCCGTTCCGCGAGGTGGAGTTCGACATTCTCTACGGCCAGGGCATCTCCCGGGCGGGTGACATCATCGACCTCGCCACCGACCAAGGGCTGGTCGAGAAGAGCGGAGCCTGGTTCTCGTTCCAGGGGGAGCGCATCGGCCAAGGTCGCGAGAACGCCAAGACCTACCTCGAGCAGCACCCCGAGCTCATGGACCGGCTCGAGCACATGATCCTGCAGAAGCACGGCGTAAAGCGCATCGGCGCCCCCGATCCCGCCCCCGCCGGCAAAGACTCGCCGCACAAGGACGACCCCAAGGCCAAGGCCGAAGGCGCCAAGCGGCCCCCGAACGGGGCGCCGACCAAGGTGCACTGAGCTTCGCTTTCTTGTTTCTTCTTTCTCTTCCCGTATCCCGTGCGCGTGGACGTAGGCCGTGCCCCCGGTGCCTCGTCTTCCCATTCCCCCCCAGTTTGCCGATGGCCGGATCGGTCACGGACACGCGCACGGGGCATGCGGGCTTAGGACCGGGCCCATACCGGACCGTCGGGACAGCGCGCGGGAGATGATATAAGCGTCGAACCATGAAGCTCTACGTCATGAGGCATGGGCCGGCGGAGGACTCTGCCCCGAGCGGCCGGGACGACGATCGTGCGCTGACCGTTGCCGGGCGTGAGCGGGTGCGGCAGGTGGCGCGGGCGCTGATCGCCGAGGGCGAGGTGCCCCGCGTGATTCTCACGAGCCCGCTCGTGCGCGCCGTGCAGACGGCGGAGATTGTCCACACCGAGTGCCAGCTGGCGGCGCCCATCGAGACCCGGCGCGAGCTGGCCATGGGGGCGCGAGTCCTCGAGTTGGTTCGGGAGGTATCGGCGGCTCGCCGCAAGCGCGTGATGCTCATCGGGCATCAACCGGATCTCTCGGGACTGATTGGCGAGCTGGTGGGACTGCAGATCAACGTCGAGAAAGCGATGGTCGTATCCGTTCGCATCAAGAGCGAGGAGGCCCCGCGCGTTCGGTTCGTGCTCGATCCCAAGGCGCTCCAGTTCTTGCGGCGTCCGGGCAGCAGTCGCACGCCGGCTTGATGCCGCTATACTGAACCCGTGCACGCCAAGGTTCGCATCGCCGGGGCCGATGTTGCGTTCGATGCACCCGAGGGGGCCAACCTCCTCGAGGTGCTTCAATCGAACGGGTATCCCATTGCCACGTCGTGCGGAGGGGTCGCATCGTGTGGCTTGTGCAGGCTCACCGTCGTGCGCGGCGCCGAGTCGCTGTCGCCCATTCGACCGCAAGAGCTCGTGCACCTCGGGAATGTCGCCAAGATCGTGGGGTTACGTCTCGCCTGTCAGTCCCGCGTATCGGGCCCGGGACCCATCGTCGTCCAGGTGCCCGAGGTGGAGGTCGTAGAGGAACGAAAGCGCCGCAAGGCGGAGCGCCTGCGGGGGGAGGCCGCATCGTCCCCGTGGCCCGAGCGTGGCCGCGACGAGTTCCCCCCCTCGTCCAAGCGCTCGATGCGAGGTAGCAGCGAGGGGGCGCGAAGTGAGCGCATCGAATGGCGCCCTCGCATCTTGGACAAACGAGACGACCGTGGGTGAAGAGAGCCCCGCCGTTGGCCTGGTCCGAGTCCTGCGTCAAGGGAAAACACCAAGAGTATATTTGACTACATTTACCTACCACAAAAAGGGTGGTTTGGGGGTAAATGGCCTCACGACCATGTGCTTGAAATTGCTTAGGTAATTCCGCTTCCTTGACAACCCGGGACCCATTTCCTAGTTCGCCCTGTAGGACATCACATGGGCGCCCGGAACGTACTGACGCTGCAGCCGACCGCGTGGGGCATGTCCCATGAGCGGCCCTCCAACGGCGCGCGCAGCAAAACCCTGGCGCGTCCCATGGGGGCGGTAGCCATCCGCATGCCGGAGCGGATGAGCGCGCAGCTCTCTCATCTTTTTCCGTCGGCGTCACCGCACATCTTCATCCACGAGGGCGCGCGGCAGGCGCTCGAGCGGCGCTTGATGGCGGCTTACCCGGGACCGGTCAGTCTGGCGATCACCGACAACCGGCACTCGATCGTGTCGCACTGCTGGGAGCGAGGCATGCTCCGCGCCCGCGTGCACCACATGTTCTTGGACGCGCCGCCGAGCATCGTGAACGCGCTCGTGCGCTACGTGACCCACAGCGATCGCGACTCCAGCCTTCGCATCGGGCACTACATCGAAGAGAACGGCGGTCGCTTGGCGCGCCGCTCGCGGCACCAGAAGCTGGTCACCGCGGGCGAGCATCACGATTTGCTTTCTCTTTTCGATGACTTGAACGCGCGCTACTTCGACAATTCGGTCAACGCGCTCATCACGTGGGGCAAGGCCGGTCGCAAGCCCGCCAAGCGAACCTCGCGTCAGACCATCAAGCTGGGAAGCTACAGCGCAACCGAGCGCCTGATTCGCATCCACCCGGCGCTCGATCGGGCCTGGGTTCCCCGCTACTTCGTGGCGTACATCGTCTATCACGAGATGCTCCACCACGTGATCCCGGCCAAGTCGAGCGAGCGGCACCGCAAGGGTGGCGAGGGCCACCGGCAGCTTCATCCACCGGAGTTCCGCGAGCGCGAGAAGGACTTCCGGCACTTCGAGCGCGCACTTCGTTGGGAAAAGGCCCACATCGGGCGTTTGCTCCGCTCGTAGCGCCGCCCCGCCTCCGTCGAATCATGCGCGCGTTCGCGCGCGTCCCCCTGCCGTGAAGGGTCTGATAAAAGGTGGGGATGCGAAAAAGCTGGACGATATGGGGCGCTTGGTTCGTTGGGGCCTCGGTCATGCTTGCTTGTGCGCAGAACGCCAACACCGCGGGGGCGACCGGTGCGACGGAGGCGAAGGGCTCACCTTCTTCTTCTTCTTCTTCTGGAACCGAGAGCCCGGATGTCGCGAGCGCGCCCGCTGTTGCGCCGGCGCATCGCGATGTGACCCCGGTTGCAAAAGGAGCAAAAGGGGACCCGGCGGTGGCGTTGCGCGAGGGCGAGGGTGCCCCCGGCGCAGCACCCCCCGCGGGCGGCGATGCGGCCAAGACGCGGCGGCCCTTTGCCAATACGCCGCAGGAGGCTACGTCGTACATCGATGAGGCCGTGGAGACCCGTCATGCCGAGGTGGAGACCTGCGTGGCCGCCGCGCGGGAGCGTCGCAAGACCCCGCACGCCGAGATCCGGGTCGAGCTCGGGATCGATCAGGAAGGGACCTTGATTGGCGTGAAGGCGCCGAAGGGTTCGCCCGAGGACAAGGTGCTCCTCGACTGCATCCGCGGCGCGCTGTCCGGTGCCGCGTTTCCACGGAGCAAGGCGGGGGTCATTACCCTGAAGAAGACCTTTTCGGACCAAGTCATTCGACGATGAAGCTTTTCGTGCGGTGTGCGTGGATGGTGGCAGCGTCGCTCGCATGGGCCTGCGGCGGCGGCAAGGCCCGGGAGCCCCTGGGTGTCTCTCCTTATGACACGCGGCCGACACCGTCGGGCGACGTGAAGGTCTCCCGGCCCGAGCTGGAGTCGTATCGGATTACGACCGTACCCGAGCGAACGCTTGGACCCTTCCTGGCGCGCCGCGATGCCGCCGCCATGGTCACGTACATGATCGTGGAGGCCGGCGGCCGAAAGATCATCGCCCAGCCGCTGGCGGCCGAGAGCGGAAGGCCCTTCGCCACCGCGCGCGTGGTGGCCGCCGCCGCCGGCGAGGTCGATATGCTGACCTTGCGTGCCACCTCCGGGAACCGCCCGGGGTTCGTGGCGCTCTGGACCTCGTTGACCGAACGCGGCGAATCGATTCAGCTCGTGGGCATCGCCGACGATGGCGCACCGCGCGGGCAATCGATCGAGGTGGCCCGCACCAACGACAACATCGTATGGGTCGAGGTCATCGCCACACCGCGCGGCGCCATCTGCGTCTGGGCGGAAGAGACGCGCGACCAGGCCGCCAACATCCTCGGCGTGGCGCTCGATCCCGATGGCCGCCCCCGCGGGGTGCCGACCCCGCTCGCCAAAGGCGTGGTCGGCTGGCAAGCCGTTCCGACCACCATGGGCGCCGGGCTCGCGCTGGTCACGCGCGGCTCGGACAAAGCTGGCGCGGACAAGGCCGACAAGGTCGGCTCGGACAAAGCTGGCGCGGACAAGGCCGGCTCGGACAAAGCTGGCTCGGACAAAGGGAACCTCCTTTGGATGAAGCTCGACGGCGACGCTCGTCCCATTGGCGCGCCGGAGGCGATCGCACCGCGCGCGTTCGTGGGCACGGACGTCGACGTGGCCAAGGTCGGCGACGCCTGGGTCTTCGCGTGGACCGATCGATCCGGATTCGATCCGCAGATCATGACGGCGGCGTTCGATGAGCGCACCGGCCCGCGCCCCCCGGCTCCGGCGGTGACGTCCATTGGAGGTGCCCGGCTGGTGGGCCTCGTTCCGAGCGCCAACGGCGAGACGGCTGCGCTCGCGTGGGACGAGTCGGGTCGAACGGGGCGCTCGGGCCGCCTTCACGTGACCAAGTTGGATCCATCCGGAAAGCTGGTGCAGGACGCGACGGCCACTCTGGACGTCCAAAGCGATACCCCGCCGGTGCTCGTGCCCGCGGGCCGCGGGATCGGCCTGCTCGTCAACGGGCGCGCGTGCCAGTCCACGCTCGCGGCGGAGGCATGTGCCGCCTTGTCGCCCATGCCCATGTTCGTGCGGCTCGACGAAAAGTTCGCCCCGGTGCAGTCGGAGGCCATGCGCCTTCGCGAGCAACGCGACGCACCGCTGGCGTGGGGGCTCCAGTGCAGCAAGCAGGATCCGGGCGACTGCTTGGCGCTCGCGGCCATCCCCGACGCGGGGACAGCGCAGCCCACGACCCAGGTGCAAGCCGTTCACTTGGCGCCCCGCGCGTCGGCTTACCGCGCGCCCATCTCGACCCCGCTTGCGCCCGACGCGCCGCGTCCGCTCACATTGACCACCATCGCCGCGCACGATGCGTTCACCGATCTGGCGGCCGCGCGCATGGGCGATGGAACCTTGCTGGCCCTGGTCTCGGCGCCGCCCGCGGCCGAAGAGCGCCCCAAGTCGAAAGCGGGACCCGCGCCCGCCGCGCTCAATCGCCCGCGCGATCGCGAGCGCGGATCGAAGGCGGTGGCCGCACAAATTCCGGTCGCGCCATCGGGCGACACCATCCGCCTGTTCGAGCTCGACGCCAAAGGCGTGGCCGCGCGCGATAAGCCGCCCGTGGTCACCAATCGCGCGCTGAGCGTGGGCGGTGTCGCCTTGGCGGCGGGCGGCTCGGCCGACGAGGCGGCGATCGTCTGGGTGGCGCGCGATGGCGGCGAGCCGCAAGTGCACATGGCGCGCGTGGATCGTCATGGAAAGAAGCTGCGCGAGCAACAGCTCACCACCGGCAAGGGCGACAAAAGCGACGTGGCCGTCGGCTGGGTCCAAAATGGTTGGATCGTCGCGTGGGTCGATGCGCGCGATGGCAATGGAGAGGTGTATGCGGCGCGCGTCTCGCCGGAGCTCAAGGTGTCATCGCTCGAGCGCATCACCCGCGCGCCGGGCGACGCCAGCGATCTGACCTTGCTCGTGCAAGGCGATCGCGTGTGGCTCGCCTACTCCGATCCGCGCGATAGCCCCCACGATGGATTCGCCGACGTGTACGTGGCGATCCTGCGAGGAAACGATGGCAAGCGCACGGAGGAGGCGCGCGTGCTCGCGACCGCAGCGCACTCGCGTTCGCCCGCGCTGGCGCCGTCGGGCGATGGCGTGGCCGTCGGTTGGATCGAGGAGGCGCCGATGGGGACGGAGCCGAGCAACTCTGCCGCGTACGGCGCCATGGTGGCATGGCTGGACGCGAGTGCCAGGCCCGCGCGCGAGCCAGTCCGAACCGGCGGCATGGGCCCGGGCTTTCCAACGGCTTTGATCTTCGAAGGCCGAGGCGCCGATGCCTCCGCCAACGCACCTTTACGCGCGGTGCTTGCCCGCAGCACCCGCGACGATCTTTCGCTGGATGCAGTGGAGCTTTCGCTGCACGGGAGCGCCCCGCCCCGCGTCTTTCCTTTGCTTGCGTTGAGCGGCCCACCTTCGCTCGACATCTCGCTCGCGTTTCTCCGGGGGACGCTTTTTTACAATGACGGTTTACCCGAAGAAGAACGCGTGAGGCGGCTTACGGTCGGATGGAAATAAAGTTCGAAACGTCTTCCTGCCGGCGACCGATGTGCACGTGGGTGGAATGGAAGTATCGTCAAGAGAGGACGCCATGGGCATCGACCGAATCGGGAAAGGAGGGCCCACACTGCCGACGACTACGACGGCGGAGGTGGGAAAATCAGGGCAGTCCTTCGAGGCCACATTGGCCGAGAAGGTCGACAAAGCCGACAAAGCCGAGAAGGCAAGCTCGGTTGGTGCCGTGGAGGCGACCGCCACCTCTCCCTTGGAGAGGCTTCGCGCGGGTCAAATCGATCTGAATGGCTACCTCGACTTGAAGGTCCACCAAGCGGTCTCGCATTTGTCTGGAACCGGTGGCCTTGGCGGTCTGTCTCCCCAAGCGCTCGACACCATCAAGCGCGCGCTCCGCGAGCAGCTCGCCACCGATCCCACCTTGTCGGATCTGGTGAAGGGGGCCTCGGGGCAAACACCGGCCTTGCCGGGTGCCGAAGGCACGTGACGGATGATTTCCCGCCGCGCCCTTCTCGTTTCGAGCATGGGGGCGTTGACGGGATCGTTGGCGAGCGCGGCTTGCCGGCGCGATGCATCGAAAAAGCCCGAGAAACCAGAAGAAATTCGTTCGCCTGAACGACCCGCCGCGTTGGCGGAGCCGCAGCCGGCGAGCGATGCTGCCGTGGAAGCGGACGGCGATGCGGCGCGAGCCAGCGCCGACGGCGGCAGCACGGGCGTGACCTTGCTCGAGTGGGTCATGCCGAGCCCGATCGAGCGAGCGGTGATCCTGGTGCCGCGCGGACCTACGCCGGAGCAACGATTTCCGGTGGTGATTGCGCTGCATGGTCGCGGTGAGGCGATGAAAGGCCCCGCGCTCGGCGCGATGGGATGGCCGCGCGATTATGCGTTGGAGCGCGCATTCGCACGCATGGCATCGCCGCCGTTGGTCGAGCAGGACTTCGAAGGGCTCGTGGAGAACGCGCACCTCGCGGAGATGAACCGCGCGCTGGCCGCGCGACGCTTTGGTGGCTTGATCGTAGCCTGCCCGTATGTGCCGGACATCGATCTGTCCAGTGCCGAAGCGATGAACGACTACGGCAAGGTGCTCGCGACCGAGCTCCTTCCGCGCGTGCGAAAAGAAACGCCCGCGCTCGCGTCGGCGGAGGCAACGGGGATCGACGGCGTATCGCTCGGGGGCATCGTGGCGTTGCGCGTGGGGCTGGGCAGACCGGAAGCGTTCGGCGCCGTGGGCGCGCTGCAGCCTGCGATTCGCGATTCGGCGGCCGGCGCGGCCGAGCTGACGGAGCTGGCCAAGAGCGCACGCGGGCGCCGGCCGGCCATGAAATTGCGGCTCACCACGAGCGAACGGGACAGTTTTCGCCGCGCCGTGAACCGCACCCACGAAGCATGGCGTGCGTCGGGCATCGCGCATGATTTTGCCGTCTTGCCGGGGCCGCACGACTACGTGTTCAACCGCGGGCCTGGCGCCTTGGAGCTACTTTTTTGGCACGACCAAGTGCTCGCACGCGGTGAGGGACGAACAACCGAGTAATATCGGCGACTCCCCATGTCGTCGCCCTGGCTTACCTCGCTCGAGACCCTCGCCCGCAAACGCGGCGGCGACGACGCGCGCGCCATCGGCGGCAAGGCCGCGCGCTTGGTGTGGCTGGTCAAGCACGGCTTTCCCGTCCCCGAAGCGTGGATCATCGGGCAGCAAGCCTTCCAAGCCACCTTGCGCGAGCTCTCCCCCGGCTGCGATCCGCGCTCCTTGCTCCGCGCCGCCGGCGGCCGCAGCGGCTCCACCCGCGCCGCCGAGGCACGCCAGGAGCTCCTGAATGCCCCGCTGCCCAAGGGCCTCGAGGAGGAGCTCGACGAGCTGTGGCAGACCGTGGGACCCAACGCGCCCTGGGGTCTGGCCGTGCGATCGAGCGCCACCTGCGAAGATGGCGCCTTGGTGTCCATGGCGGGGTTGGCCGAGACATGCCTGGCGGTGCAAGGAAAAGAGGCGCTGGCGCACGCGGTGCGTGAGGTGTGGGCCTCGATCGCCTCGGGCCGCGCGCTCGCTTACCTGGCGGCGCACGGTGTTCGCGACGTGTCGATGGGCGTGGTCGTCCAGCGCATGGTGCAGGCCGAGGCGGCGGGCGTCATGTTTACGAGGGCGCCCGAGCCGGGCGGGCTGACGAAGGATCAGCGCATCGTCAATGCGGCGGTGGGACTGGGCTCTCCGGTGGTCGATGGCGTGAGCACGCCCGACATGCTGCGCATCGATGCCCACGGTCGCCTCATCGAGGCGGTGATCGCACGAAAGCTGCGCGCCTTGGTGGTCGTCGACGGCACCATGCAGGAGATCACCGTTCAGGAGCCGGATCGTCCCGCGCTCGGGCCCGCCCGGGTCGAGGAGCTCGCCGACGTGGCCTCGCGCCTGGAGAAGCTCGACGTGGGGCCATGGGACGTGGAGTTCGCCTGCGACGCGGAGCGCACGTGGGTGGTGCAGGCGCGTCCCATCACCGGCCATGGTTTTCCCGAGGGCGGCAACGAGCTCACCGTGTGGAGCAATGTCAATGTGGGCGAAGCGCTCCCTGGAGTCGCCACGCCGCTCACATGGTCGGTGGCGGGCGACTTCAGCGAGGCAGGCTTTCGCCGCGCCTTCGCGGCCCTCGGCTGCAGCGTGCCCCGCCATGCGCGCCTCGTGGGCAACGTGTACGGCCGCTTCTATTTGAACCTGACGCAGTTCATGCGCATCGCGGCCCAGGTGCCATGGCTCGATCCGCGCACCTTGGTGGAGCTCGCGGGAGGCTCCGGCGGCGAAGAGGTGGCGCACCAGGTGGCCGACGTCTCGCGGCGCGGCTTCTACGCGCGCTTTCCGCTGACCGCCTCGCGCCTGTTGCGCGAGCAGCTCCGCCTCGACGCCGACGTGAACGCCTTCGAGGAGGCGGCGACCAAGGCCGAGAAGGCGCACAACGCGCTCGATCTGGCGATCCTGCCCGACGAAGGCCTGGCCCGCACGATCCGCGATGTGCAGGGGCTGCTCGAGCGCACGGGCACCGTGATGCTGACGTGCGCCTCCAGCGCGCTGGGGACGCACTTGGCGCTGAAGGCCGTTCTGTCGCAGGTGGCGCAGCCTGGCCAATCGGGGCGCCTGTTCTTGCCGGCCACCATCGGGCCGCTGGCGGCGGAGCGATTGGCGCAGGCGCTCACCGCGGGCATCCGCGATCTGGAGAGCGCGCGCCCGGCCATCGGCATGATGCGCATCGCGGAGCTGGCGCGGCGCGAGCCGATGGCGTTCGCGGCCATCGACCGCGAGTCGACGGTGGGGCTCGACGCGATCCCCGACGGCCCGACCCGCCGCGCGCTGCAAAACTTCCTCGAGCTGTACGGCGATCGCGCCGTGCGCGAGGCGGAGCTCTCGACCCCGCGCTGGCGCGAGGACGTGCGGCCCGTGCTCACCATGCTCCGCGTGGCCATCCGCGGGCAGGTGCGCGAGGTGGAGTCATCGCTCGCCCGCGCCCGCGCCCACGCCGACGCCGAAATGATAAAGCTGATGCCGCGCCTCGGCATCTTCGAGCAGACGCTGCTGCGGCACCTGGTGGCGCGCGCCCAAAAGGCGGCGCGCCTGCGCGAGCGGATGCGCACCTGGGTGACGCGCGTGCTGGGCATGCTGCGCGAGGTCTTCCTCGACGCGGACCGGCGCCTTCTGCGGCTCGCGCCGGAGCTCTTGCAAGATCAGCTCGCGCTGCAGGCGTCGCGCTCGCCGCTGGCGGGCATGCACAGCGTCTTCTTCCTCACCGTGGACGAGATCGTGCGCGCCCTCGAAATGTCGCGCCGCGATCTGGCGCCGCTGGTGCGCGCGCGGCGTGCGGATTTTGCGCGCGATCAGGCGCGCCCCGATCCGCCGGCGACCTTCATTGGCGCGCCGCCGCCGGTGGTGCTGCCTCCATCGGGCGGCGATTTGCTCCGCGGGGTGCCCGCGAGCGCCGGCGTGGTCGAGGGGCGGGCGCGCGTGATCATCGGCGCCGAGCGCATGGGCGAGCTCGAGCCGGGGGAGGTGCTGATCGTGCACACCACCGACGTGGGCTGGACCCCGCTCTTCCTCATGGCCGCCGGGGTGGTGACCGAGCTCGGCGGGCCGCTCTCGCACGCGGCGGTGGTGGCGCGCGAGTTCGGCGTCCCCAGCGTGGTGAGCGTGGTGGGGGCGACGCGCGTGATCCGCACGGGCGATCGGGTGCGCGTGGACGGTGATCGGGGCGTGGTGGAGCGGCTGCGGGACGCGACGTCGCTGCAGTCGCCGGCGCCGCCCCCCATCGTGAGGAGCTCGGACGAGGGGTGGGCTGGGAGCCGCGAATGAAGGAAGCCTACTCGGAGCGAGGCGCTGCAGTTCGGGTGCTCTTGTCGTTTGGTGTGATTGTGGCCGTGCTCGCCCTGGCGATTGGAGTCGCAAAGATCATCCAGGGAAATTCGTCCACGGCGGGCAAGCCGGAGGGCGCAGGTGACCACGACGGCGCGAGCTCGCCCGCATCGGACGCCGGGGACTCGGAGCCCGACGCCGGCCCATCGGAGGCGGACGACGCGGGCACCGATGCCTCGCGCGGCGAGACGCTTTGCGAGGGCATCGCCAAGGAAATCGAGGCCACGGCGGCGCGCAAGCTGGGCGCGGAGCTGGCGGACGCCTCCGGCTGGCTTCTGCCGGATCTGTTCCGCGATGCGCACTGCGTGGCCGCGCGCTCGGGCGGCATCTGGGCGATGGTCCCCTCCGGGGTGCGCCCCAAGGACGCGTCGGCCGAGATCGAGGTGCTCTGGGACGTGGTCTACGTGTCGGCAAAAGGGGAGCGCATGGCGCTGCCGCAGCCGCCCTTCGTGTCGAGCGTGGATCGCTCGCTCGATCTGGAGCAGCCCACCGTGTTCGATTTCGACGGCGATGGCCAAGACGAGGTGCTCCTCACCGGCTCCAGCTGGGTGCGCGACGGAGCCTCGTCGCCTTATGGGCGCATGTGGACCCTCAAAGGAGGAAAGAAGATCGAGCCCTACGCGCGCGCCCCCGAGTTCGGTTCCGTCGAAGACATCGACGACGACGGACGGCCCGATTTGCTCACCAACGGTCCCTACGTGCTCGAGGCATCCCCCACGCTCGCCGCCTGCGGCGTCACCGAGCGACGCATCGCCGGGCCGTTGCTGGTGCTCCATTCGCTCCCCGACGGCAGCTTCGCGGCGGCCGACGACCACGCCATGGCGTACGCGAAAAAAGCCTGCCCCGCCCGGCCCAAGTCGATCCTGACCTCCGCGAGCGGCGACGCCGCCGCGCCGGGCGCCGACAGCGTCGACACCGTGGCGTGCGCGCGCCTTTGGGGCATGAGCGAAGCCGACTTGACGGCCTTGGTGAACAAGGAATGCCGCGCGCTCCGCCCGCTGACCGACGCGGGTGCTCGCCCGCTCGACACGGCCCGTCCGCTCGATGCAGGCGCCCGCCCGTCCGACGCGGGTGCTCGTTCCGCCGACGGCGGGGGCGAGGGCCGTGACCCGCGTGATCCGCGCGACACCAGCGGCAAAGCCTCGTGCTCGGGCGAAATCGTATGCGACGATTGGGCCCTCTTCCGCCCGTGGTTGCACGCCAAGCCGCCCCTTTTGCTCAAATAGGGCTTCGACCGAAACGCGGAACGCGAAAACGCGACCGAGCGAAAAACGCGAAAAACGCGACCGAGCGACCGAACATGCGATGGATTGTGCGCGAAGGAGATCCGAAGACGGTGGCGGCCATCGTGGCCGCCGCGGGCGGTGATGCGCGCGCCCTCGACGATGGCCGCGTCTTCGTGGGGCGCCGCCGCGCTCTCCGCGGCGATGAACCGGTGAAGCCCGGCGACGAAGTGCGCATCGCCCCCGTGCGCGATCCGAGCACGCGGCCCGGCGAAGGCGATGTGCGCGTGCTCCACCGAACGCGCGACTGGCTGGCGCTCGACAAGCCCCCCGGCATGCCGACCATCCCCGACCACGGGGGCACCAAAGGCACCTTGCTCGCGCACGCCGCGCGCATCGTCAAAATGGACGCGGCGGCCGTGCACCCCACCTCGCGGCTCGATCGCGACGTGAGCGGGGTGGTCGTTTTCGCGCTCACACCCTGGGCGCGCGAGATGGCCAAACGCGCACGCGACGAGGGCAGCTACGAACGCCGTTACGTGGCCATCGCCGCCCAGGCGCCGGAGCCCGCGGAGGGGATATGGGCTTTTCCCATCGGGCGCGCCCCCGATCCCCGCTACCGCGCGGTGGACGGCAAAGAGGCCACCCACGCCGAAACCGCCTTTCGCACCGTGGCGCGCGCGGGGCCTTTTGCGCTCTTGGCGATCGCACCGCGCACGGGCCGCACCCATCAGATCCGCGTGCACGCCAGCCACGCCAAGGCGCCGCTGGTTGGCGACCGCATCTATGGCGCCGGGCCCCGGATAAGTTTGCCGTCGGGGCGGGTTCACGAGGTCACGCAAATCGCCCTTTTTGCCGCACGCGTTCGCCTTGGCGGCCTCCTCGAGGCGTCCGCTAGCACACCCGCGCAAAACGCCGCGGGCGGATTACCAGCCCCAGGAAGCTTCAGCCTCGGCGAAGGAAAGCTCCGGGACCTATGGACGATGCTTGGCGGCGACGCGCGTGCATGGGATACCGCTGTGTCGTGCGTTCTTGGTCGACCATCGTCTTGAGCTTGGTATTCGCGGGCATCGTCTGGGTGCTGGCGGTCCTCTCCGGCACCACCGCCGAAGCAGGCGGCACCAAGGCAGACGCAGCCCTCGCCCGCAAGACCAGCGACACCACGCCCTTCGACCCCAAAAAGGCGCGCTACGCACCGGATCCGCCGGCCCTGTCCGAACGCCGTCAATGGATTTTCGACCTGCGGTATGACCATGGCGATGTGTTTCTGCTGGGAATGCACGAGGTGGCGCTCCCGGCCCCCCAGGCCACACCCCGGGTCATGGGGCGCTTTGCCATCGAGCTCTACGAGGGCCCCACGGTCATCGAGCGCGCCCGATTCGACTTCCCGCTCCTCGTGAACGCCGGCATCGACGGCGGCACGGACGCCGGGCGGGAGCGGAATCGGGTCGATTTCGACGCGAAGCTGGTCAGCCGCATCGGCGTCATGTTCCCGGCTACCGCGCGCGGCACGCGGCTCGAGCTCTGGGACCGCGGGACGGATCAGCGCTGGTCGCTCCCTTGGCCGCCGACCGACACCCGGAAGGACGCTGGCGCGCCCTAACTAATTTCTGCCGCGCGGCACCAGCTGTGCGATTCTTGCGCCGTGAATTCTCCGGATAAAGGCGCCGAGGGGCTCGTCGGTCAGACCATCGGGGGTCGATACAAGGTCGTTCGCGTGCTCGGCGAAGGGGGGATGGGGGTCGTCTACGTGGGCGAGCAGATGCTCGGCGGGACCGTTCGCAAGGTCGCCATCAAGACCCTGCACCCGCACCTGTCCCACGACCCGAAGATCCTCGCCCGATTCGAGCGCGAGTGCGGCACCATCGCGGAGCTTCAGCACCCGAACACCATCCAGGTCTACGACTTCGGCAAGACCGATGACGGCATCCTGTACATCGTCATGGAGTTCGTGCAGGGGCAGAGCGTGGCCGAGGTCCTCGAGAAGGAAGGACCGATGCCCCCGCCGCGGGTCGAGAAGATCCTCACGCAGGTGGTGGGCTCGCTCGAAGAGGCGCACCAGCACGACATCGTGCACCGCGATTTGAAGCCCGAGAACGTGGTCCTCTGCGATCGCGCCGGCCAGAAGGATTGGGTCGAGGTGCTCGACTTCGGCATCGCCAAGCGCCAGAAGGAAGAGGACAAAGAGGAGCGCAAGCTCACGCAGGCCGGGATGGTGCTCGGCACCCCGCCCTATATGAGCCCGGAGCAGTTCACGGGGCGCCCCATCGACGCGCGCAGCGACATTTATTCGCTCGGCATCATGGCGTACGAGATGCTCACCGGGCGCCTGCCCTTTCACGGAAACACCGCCTACGAGTGGGCGACGCAGCACATGGTGCAGCCCCCCGCGCCCATCGAGACGCAGCCCATGGGCGCCCGCGTTCCGCAGTCGATGCGCAACGCGATCACGCGCGCGCTGGCCAAAGATCCCGCGCAGCGCTTTCCCACCGTGCGCGAGTTCCTCGATGCCTTCAGCGGCAACGGCAGCAAAGAAGCACCCGCGCCGCCGGGCGCCGCGCTCCCTTATGCGGCGACCGCCGCGCTGGGCGCCGCTGCTCCGCAGTTTGGTCCTCCCGGCGCCGGCCCCAATGCTTCGGGGGGCTACAGCACCGCGCCCGGCGTCTCGGCGGGTTATGTGACCGGGCCATCGCCCGGCTACAACACCGGCGATCTCGGCGCGGTGTCGCCGCGCGGGCGGACCGAGATTGGCGCGCAGGTCGATGTGCCGGGTGGCTATGGAGCGCCCCCGCCGCAGCAAGGCTTCCAAGGCGCGGCGCCGGCCATGCCCCAGCAAGCCATGCCCCAGCAATATGGGGGCCCTCCCCCGAACGCGGGCTATCGTCCACCCGCGCAGCCGCGCACAGAGGCCAAGGGAGGGCGCACGGGGCTCGTCGTGGGCATCCTGGTGGTGGCGCTGCTCGCGTGCGGCGTGGCGGTGGCCGCGGGGCTCGGCGTCTTCAGTGGCGGTGGAAGCGCGAAGCCCGCCGACTCGAACATCTTCGGGCCCGGATCCGGTGGAACGCCCAGCGCGACGCCAACACCTTCCGCAACGCCGGAGCCGAGTCAGGCCGCGAGCACCCCACCGCCCACGCCTCCAACGCCATCGGTACCACCGTTGAACACGACGCCGACGACGCCCACGAGATCTCCAGGTGGTAGCGGCGGCACGCCAACCAAGCATCCGGGAGGTGCTAAAGATGCAGGCGCCGTCACTGTGCCGCCGGGCTTCCCCACTGTCATCCCCACGGTGATCCCGACCCAGCCACCGCCGCCCGTGACCACCACGCCGCCGCCGCCCGTGACCACGCCGCCCCCGCCGCCGGTCACCCGTCCCGGCGAGCCCCCGGAGTGCGCCGCAGCGCGTGTTTGGTGCGCGCGCGCGGGGACCGACAGCCGTGCTGCAACGATGTGTGCCAATCAAACAGCCGCGTGCAAAAGCAAAGGTGGCAATCCGTGACGCGTGCTCGTTTTCGTGCAGTCGCCCTCGTAATGTGCGTGGTTGGCGGAGTGTCGTTGGTTTCCGCGTTTGGCACGGGGTGCAAAAAGCAAATTGACATCACGTCCGTCGACTCCGGAACGGCGGTGGCGGATCCGGCTGTCACGAATGCGACCACGCAACCGGGTGCGGTCAAAGACGACCATCCAGCCGCCAGTGCGAGCGAGCCGGATGCACCGCTGGCCCCTCTCGCCACCCTGACGCCGCCGCAGGGCGATTCACGCAAACCGCCGAGCGGTCCGTCGGCGAAGCCGAAGCCGCCGGCGTCGGGCACGCCCTCTACGAATCCCGGGAAAAAGCCGACGGATCCCGCTCCGTCACCTGGTCCCTCACCGGGCCAGGGGTCCGGCGCGCAGCCACCCGAATGCGCCCAGGCGGCGAGGTTTTGCAGTCATCCCGCGTACGCGACCGATTCGGCAATAAAAAATCTCTGTGACACAAAAAAGGCCGAATGTAAGGCCAAGGGCGGCCATCTTTAGGGTACTGCCTCAGGCACGGAAGGTTTGCCGGGACTGGGGTGGTGAGCCAACGGCGTAGCCGCGGCCGCCACATGTGGCGGCGGCTGCAACGCCGGAAATTAGCCCGGAACGTCGGCCCCGATAAACCAATTGTTGCCAATTAATGCCGTAACGAAGATAGCCAATCAGCAATCTGGCCATTGCTATTGGCTTTTATTGTCGCTCGCGAATCGCGAGTAGCGCCGTTCGGGTGCAAACCCGTGATGTCCGAACGGCAGCTTCCCGGCCACGCCGATTTTCCGCTTGTAGCCGCGCAAGCCACGCATTCTGTAGCCGTTGGTGCAACGATCGATGCCCAAGTCTCCCTTCTCACCTGAACATCCGCACGCGAACAGCGCCACGGCCGGCCATTGCGGGAACCTCCTTCGCAAATGCCTTCACGAATACCGATTTGCAACGTTTACGCGAAGTTTTGCCGGACGGCGAAGGACGCGGAGAGTTGTTTCGTCTGGCGTGCGATCGCCCTTCACTTTTCTATAGGTCGTTCTTACGATGCAACCCGTACTCATGAATTGACATGAGAGGAGGGGTGAAAACCTGTGCTGGTGACCAGTCGAACGACGGTTCCCGTCGTCGAGTCGTTGGGGCGCGCCCTGCGCGTGAGTGGTGACGTCGTTCCCACGAAGCCCGTGCGAAACGAGTCAACATGACCTCTTACAATCACGCTTTCATTCCAGGGAGTCTCCGCGAAATCCCGGAGCTCCAAGACCCACGACGTACGAGCCAAGTCTTCGAGAAAGACGACGACCGCAAGGTCGGAATGAAGGCTCGGGCGTCGATCGCGTCGATCAAGGCGGTGGACATCATGAATCCAGCGCCGCCCACCGTTCGCGCATCGTCCAAGATTCGCGCGGCGGTGGACATTCTGCAATCGCTCGAGGTCCGCTACCTGCCGGTCGTCGATGATGACGAGACGCTGGTCGGGCTCCTGAGCGATCGTGAGCTTCGCACCATTCGAATCCCATACTTCGTCGGCAACGAGTACGTCGGCAGTCTGCAGGAGGCGCTCAGCATGAACGTGGCGCGGCTCCTCCTCGGCGTCGCACCGCGGGTCGACATCGACGCGGACACCACCGACCTGATGGCGCTCATGGCCCATCACCGAGTCGGAGCCCTTCCCGTGACCCACAAAAACGGGAAGCTCGTAGGAATCATCACGTATTTGGACCTTTGTCGCGGGCTCTCTCGCGAAACCGCGGCTTTCGTCGCCGTGTGAGCGCGGGGAGCGAAGAAATCACCCATGGCATGCGCCGATCTCTCCTTGGTCCGCCGCGCCGTCGCCGGCGAAGCGGGCGCTCTCGACTTGCTCGTTCAAGCGCTCCGCCCCCATATCGAGCGCCAACTCCAGCGCTACCCCGTGAGCGATGAAGACCGGCGCGATCTTCTGCAAACGACCTTGATTCAGATCACGCGCCGCCTCGGCTCGTTCCGAGGCGACGCGAGCTTCTCCACCTGGCTTTATCGGGTCACCGCCAACGAGGCGCTCATGGTCATGCGCTCCCAGCGCCGCCATCGCGCCCGCCACGTCGAGGGGATGGACCTCGAGGAGCTCGGCTCGTTCCCCCTGTCGCACATGGCCGAAGTTCCCGATCTCGTCGAGGCGCGCGCCGCCAACAACGAGCGCGACGAACAAGTCCGCCACGCCCTCTCCGAGCTGACGGAGAACGAGCGAAACGTGGTGGTCCTTTATTACCACTTCGACTTGGGCCTCGACGAAATCGCCGCCCAGCTCGACACCAGCCCGAGCGCCGTTCGCTCCCGCCTGCACCGCGCCCGCATCCGTCTTCGGGCGCTGCTCGAGTCCACCCCGCTCGCGGACGAGTTCCGCGAAGGCGGACAGGCCGCGATGAAGGCGTCCGTGCTGGCCAAGCGGCGCATGCGGATGCCTCATTCGCTTTCTTCGGCTCCGGCCGAGGCACCTCTCGTAGCCTGACAGCGCACGCGGCGCTGGGAGCCAGGCCTCGAACCTTGCTACGCTGCGTCTCCCGTGCACGTCACCGAATACGTCTTCTTCGGCCTTGCAGTGCTGATCCCGCTCGGCGGCGGGGCGCTCCTGCTCTTTCTCATCTCGCGCAGCAAAAAACCGTAGCTCGGGCGGGACCTTCGCCCGAGCGCGAACACCGCATCACGCCTTGAGGCACTTGCCGAGATCGTGCAAGAGCGCCTCGGCGTTGGTGAGGCCGTTGCCTTGCCCATCGAAGCGGCGGGACAGGCGCATATCGGGGGTCAGCCGATAAGGGCTGCGGGGCGAGCGCACCAGCTCGAGGATTTTCTTCGGATCGAGCGGCGTGTCCTCGCGCAAGTGGAGCGTGACCGTTTGCGCGTTGGCTTCGCAGCCGAGGGCGCGCAAGCGGCGCAGCTCCGTCTTGATGGACATGAGCTGCACCAACCTCCGCGCGTCGTCGGGCGGCGGGCCGAAGCGGTCCTCCATCTCTTCGGCGATCTCCGCGACGTGCGCTTCATCCATGGCGCTCGCGAGCCGCTTGTAGAGCGACAGCCGCACGCCCACGTCGCTCACGTAATCTTCGGGCAAGAGCGAGGGCACGTCGAACGACAGCTCCGGATCCACCTCGTGCACCACCGGCTCGCCGCGCAGCTCGTGCACCGCCTCCTCGAGCATCTGGCAGAAGAGGTCGAAGCCCACGCTGGCCACATTGCCCGATTGCTCGCCGCCCAACAGATCACCGGCGCCGCGCAGCTCGAGATCGAGCGACGCGATTTGAAAGCCGCTCCCCAGCTCGGTGTGGCGCTCCAGCGCCTCGATGCGGGCGCGCGCGTCGTCGCTCATCTTCTCCGGCGGCGGGACGACCAAGTAGCAATACGCGCGCTCCTTGGAGCGACCCACCCGTCCGCGGAGCTGATAGAGCTGCGCCAGACCGAAGAGATCGGCGCGGTCGATGATGATCGTATTGGCGCGTGGAATATCGAGCCCGCTCTCGACGATGGCCGTGGCGGCCAGCACGTCGTAGCGCCCCTCCACGAAGTCGAACATGGTCTGCTCGAGGGCCCCGTTCTCCTGCGCGGTGCCGCCCTTGGTCATCTGCCCGTGGGCCACCGCGATGCGCGCTTGCGGCACCAGCTCCGCCAGGCGTCCGGCCTTTTCGTACAGCCCCTCGATGCGGTTGTGAACGTAGAACACCTGGCCGCCGCGCGAGAGCTCCCGGGTCACCGCCTCGCGAATGACCTGCTCGTCGAAGCGGGTCACCAACGTGCGCACCGCGCGCCGATCGACGGGCGGCGTGGTGATGAGCGACAGATCGCGCAGCCCGGTGACCGCCATTTGCAAGGTGCGCGGGATGGGCGTGGCGGTGAGGGTGAGCACGTCGACCTGCACGCGGATTTGCTTGATCCGCTCTTTGTGCGTGACGCCGAAGCGCTGCTCCTCGTCGACCACGAGCAGCCCCAGATCTTTGAAGTGAATGTCCTTCGAGAGCAGCCGGTGGGTGCCGATGACGATATCGACCTTGCCCTCTTTGAGCCGCGCGACCGTCTCGTCCTGCTCCTTCTTCGTCTGGAAGCGGCTCATCGACGCGATGGTGATGGGGTAATCGCGCATGCGCGCTTCGAAGGTGCGGAAGTGCTGCTGCGCGAGCACGGTGGTCGGGCAGAGCAGCGCCACCTGCTTTCCGGCCATGGCCACCCGGAACGCGGCGCGCAGGGCGATCTCCGTCTTGCCGAAGCCCACGTCGCCGCAGACCAGGCGATCCATCGGGCGCGCCTCGTCCAGATCGCGGTTCACCTCGGAGATGGCGCGCTGTTGATCCGGCGTCTCGTCGAAGGGGAACGTGGCCTCGAAGGCGCGGTAATCGTCGTCGATGGGGTCGTGCGCGTGGCCCGGCTGCGCCTTGCGCTCGGCGTAGAGGCGCAAGAGCTCGTCGGCCATTTGCCGCACGGCTTTTTGCACGCGCGCCTTGGTGCGGCTGAAGGTGCTGCCGCCCAGGCGATCGACCTTGGGCTGCGCGTTCTCGCCGCCCGAATATTTTTGGATTTGATTGAGCCGATACGCGGGGAGGTACAGCTTGTCGCCGCCGCCATACTCGACGACCAGGAGATCGACGGTGTGGCCGCCCACCTCTTTGTGCACCAGCCCGAGGTAGCGCCCGATCCCGTGCTCCACGTGAACGACGAAATCGCCCACATTCAGGTTTCGAAGATCCTCGAGGAACGGGCGGGTGGGATCGGTGGCGCGGCGCTCCTTGCGGCGGTGCGCACGCGCGCCGAAGATCTCCTCTTCGGTGACCAGCACGACGCCCTCGGCGGGGAGCAGCGCGCCGCGTGAGAGCGGGCCGACGATGATCTGCGCCATCTCGGCGCCGCTCGGATCGGCGAGCCACGCGGGATCGAAGGTGCCGAGCCTGGCGGTGCACGAGATGCCCTGGTGATGCAAAAGGGACGTGAGGCGCTCGGCCTGCGTCTGGGCGCGCGCGGCGATGAACACGCGCAATCCGTGCTCGCGCCAGTAGCGGATGCGGCGCACCAGCGGCGCCAAGGTGGCGGATTTGCCCTTGGACGCGCGCGCCATTTTCACGGCGCGCGCGAGATCGTCGTGATCGCGCGAGGCGAGATCGAAGGGCTCGGCGATGGCCGCGAAGGCCGCGAGCCCGCCGGAGGTGGCCTCTCCGAGGACGGGGGTCGCGTGCAGGGTCACCACGCGCCGGCGCGTGAGCTCGCCGGCGGCGGAGGGCTCGTCGATGTAGAAGGCGGACGGCGGAAAGTGCGGCCTCTGGCCGTAGTTGGTGGCGTCGTCTTGGGCGCGTTCGAGCTCGTCGCGCACGGCGGCGGTGATGGCCGCCGGATCCTCGAGCACCACCACCGCGTCGTCGCCGAAGAACGAGACCAGCGGGGACAGCTCGGGGTAGTACGCGGGCAGAAAGCCGTCGGCGCCGAAGAAGGCGCGGCCGCTCACCACGTCCTCGGTGAGCGCGCGCGTCTTGGTGGTGGGCCAGTCGATGGACTCGGCGAGCTGCACCACGCTCGCGCGCGCCCGCGCCGTGGCCTCGCGGGTGAGCACGCCCTCGCGTGCGGGCGGGAGCCACACATGGGGGAAGGTGACGTCTTTGCCAGAGGTCTTGAGGGTGCGCTGCTCGTAGGGGTCGAACGACTTGATGGAGATGACCAAGTCGCCATACAGCTCGATGCGAAGGGGCGCGTCGCTGCTCGGGGGCCACACGTCGACCAGCGCGCCGCGCACGGCGAACGAGCCGGGATCTTCCACCACCGGCACGCGGATGTAGCCAGCCTCCGATAGCTTGACGACCAGGAACTCGCGATCGAGCTCCTCCTCCGCGACGATTTTCGTGGTCGCCGCCCGCACGGCCTCGGCGGGCACCACCTTGCGGACCAGCGCGTTCGCCGGGATCGCCAGCACCCGCCATGGCAGGTGCGCCAGATGAAAGAGCGTGGCCATGCGGCTCATCGACGCACGCCGATCCGGGTTCACATCGGCATACGGAGACGACTCGTGGCTCGCATAGAGGAGCACATCGCCGAGCGCGGCCTCCTCGGCGCGCGCATCGTCGGGGGCGCCGCGAAGGAGAAAGGCGCAGTCTTGGGCGGCGCGGCGGGCGCCGTCGAGATCCGACGCGATGTAAACGATGCGCTTCGTTCCCGCGTGGGCCATGGCGGAGACCAGCGCGGCGCCGGAGCATCCCTTGACCCCGGCGACATCGACGCGCCCCGCAGGTCGGTCGGCCACCCGCGCGGCGACGTCGCGCAGGCGCGCGGCCACGATGCCCTCCGGCGGGAGGATCGGTTCGAGCGGTGCTTCCGTGGCATGGTCCGGTACGATCGCGGATCGGTCCGCTTCATCGTGGTTCTGCACGCCCATGAGCTATTCGCTGGCGTGCCCGCGCGCAAGTCGTAATCCGGCTGGGATCACGATGAGCGCCGCGAGCAGGCCAAGCGCCGAACCCAATGCGCCCACGGCGCCCAGATCGAACAAACCTTCGAACCGGCACGCAAGAAGTGCGGCGAACCCGGCGGCAGTGGTCAGCGCCGTCGATGCGACCAGCGGCCCCTCGCTCCGCAGGGCTCCGTCGATGGCGTCCCCAATGGACGATCCCGCAGCGCGGGCGGCGCGCGCCGCGTGAAGCAGGAACATCGATTCATCCATGGTGATGCCGATGAGAACCGGCAGCACCAGCGCATCGTATACATGTAGGCGCACGTGGAAGATGCGCATGAGCGCGGCCACCGCCCCCACCTCGACGGCGATGGTACCCAACGTCAAGAACACGTCGAAGCCGCGCCGTAGCGCCGCACGCAAGGTGACGACCACGAGCACGAGCGCCAAGATGGCGACGATGGGCAGATCGCGCCCCAGAGCATGTCGGAGCGCCGTCTCCAGGTGGTGGTAGCCGGTGACCACCGTCGCGGGATCGGCCTCGCGAATGGCGGCCAGCGCCTGCGCATCTTTGGCGGGATCGCCCGTGGGCCGCACATAGCTGACGACGAGGGTTTCGCCGCCCTCGCGGGCCATGTGCCGCGAGACGATCCAGGCGAGCGGGCCCTTGGGGTCCATGCGGGAGATGGCGTGCGAGGGGTGCTCGAAGCTCGCGAAGGCTGCGGAGAAGGCCGAGGCGTCGAAGCCGCGTTCGAGCAGGGCGGCTTCCAGGGCGCGGCGCTTTTCGGGCAGTGCGAGCGCATCGCGCTCGGCGAGGCGTTTCTCTTGTGTGGGCGGGGCGGGGGCAAAGTTGGTGAGCGCGTCGAAGCCGTCGATGACGCCCGCCGTGGCCAGTCGATCGAGCCGCTCGGCTACGCGATCGGCGCGCTCGGCGGCGCGCTCGGGGGATGCGTCGGCGGTGACGGCGAGCCACTGGCCTTCCTTGCTGCCGAAGATGCGGTAAATTTCGCGCTGCGTGGCCAGCGGCGCGAGCGCTTGCGGGCGGATGGCGACCAAGGTGTCGTGGGCCGAGGGCCAGCCGAAGGCGGCGAGAAACGCGAACGGCGTGAGCGTGACCGCGATGGCGGCGATGGCGCGCCGGCGCGTTCGCGTGAGGGCCGAGGCGAACGCGGTCCAAGGGTGAACCTTGGGCGCGGGCGGCGCGCCGCGCTCGAGCCAGGCGCCGATTTCGGGCGTGACCAGGAGGATCCCGATGGCGGTGAGCACTTCGCCTGCGCCGCACAGAACGCCGAGCTGGCGTACGGCCGGCAGATCGCTGACCAGGAGCGCCGCGAAGGCGAAGCCGGCGGCCAGCGCGGCCAACAGCGTGGGCCGCCACGTGGTTTCGCGTGCAAAGCGCGCGGCTGCGGCGGGGGTGAGGCCTTGGCGACGCCCTTCGAGCAGCTTGGCGTAAACGTGGACGCCCGTATCGACGCCCACGCCCACCACGACGGCCGCGAAGGCCGTGGCGATGGCGCTCAGTCCCGTGGGGAAAAACGCGGCGATGCCCGTGGTCCAGAGGGTGCCGAGCCCCAGCGGTGGCAGCACGGCGAACAGGGCGCGCATGCGCCGGAAGGTGAGCAGAAACACCAGCGACGCGAGCACCGTCGACAGGGTCGCGCTCACGATCATGTCGCGGCGTAAGAGCGAAGCCGTCGCATCGGCGATGGCGTGGCCGCCCGTCAGATCCATGGTGACGGCCGGAGCGTGTGCGGGGAGCTCGTGACGCTGGGCCGCCTCCATCGCCTCCCGCACCTCACTCACGAATCGCGCCGCATCCCGCCCCTGAAATGCACTCCCACGCGGCTCCAGAATGACCAACCGCGCGCGCCCGCCATCGCCCACGAAGGCGCCATCGGCGCCGGTCCCTACGTTGACCCCGGCCGCCACCTCCATGCGCAGCTCCCACGGGATCATCGCGAGCCGCAGCGGATCGCGCGCCGCCCGCTCGGCGACCTCCGACGCCCCCGGTGCGAGCAAAAGCTCCCGCGTTCCGTCGAGCCGCTCGCGCATCCCCTCGGGCGAGAGCGCCTGCTTCAAACGATCGCGCGCCGTCGGGCCGGAGTAGGCCCACGCCAAGGTCGGATCGAACTCCTTGGGCGGCGGCGCCGAGTCGAGCACCCGCGCCACCATCGGCTTGTCGCGCAGCGCCGCGATGAGCGCCGTCGCCGCGGCCTCCACCGCGGCCGGATCCTCCCCGCGCACCAGGATGACGCCCAGATCGCCGCCGCCGAAGCCGCGCAGAAAGCGCATCAACATGGTCGTCTCGTCGCGGTTCGGAAAGAGATCCGTCAGATCGGACGACAGACGCAGCTTGAACGTGGAGAGCCATAGGCTCGCCAGGGTGGCGACCAGCATCGCCAGCCGAAAGCCGCGCCGCGAACACACCTGCCCGAGCAGCCATCGCACCCCGCGAATCACGCTCGTCACGCCAATCACGCGGCGGCCGGCTGCGGCGCGATGCGGATGCGCACGCGCGTGATGCGGCGCCGGCTGAGCGCGCTCACGATGCCCACCGCGTTGCCCGCGATGGCGGCGCTATCGCCTTTTCGTGGAAGGTGGCCGAGCTTCTCCAAGAGCACCGCGCCGATGGGCTCCGCCGCGTCCTCGCTCTCGACCTGCACCCCAATGGCGCGCAGATCGTCCATCTTCAGGCGCGCGTCGACCTCCCAGGCTTGCTCGTCGCCCGGCACCTTCACGAGCGCCGCGGGCTCTTCGTCGAGCTCGTCGCGGATCTCGCCCACGATCTCCTCGAGCAGATCTTCCATGGTGACGATGCCGCTGGTGCCGCCGTATTCGTCGACCACCACCGCGATGGGGATCTGCGCCTCTTGCAGCCGCTGCATCACGTCGTGCAGCCCCTGTGTCTCGGGGACGAAGATCGCGTCGCGCCGCAAGTTGCGGAGATCGCCGGCGGCGGCGCCGTCCTCGAAGAGGAAGTCCTTCACGTAGAGGTAGCCGACCACGTTGTCCAGCGAGCGGTCCTTGGTCAAAATGAGGCGCGAGTACTGCTGCGCGCGAATGAACTTCAGCGCCTCCTCGCGCGGCGTGTCGATGGGCAAGGAGGCCACGTCCACCCGCGGCACCATCGCGTGGCGCGCCGTGCGCTGCGAAAAGCGGATCACGCGCTCCAGCAGCTCGCCCTTCTTCTTGCCCATGGGGCTGCGCGCCGTGTTGGCCGCCAAGATTCCCAGGATCTGCTCCTCCGACAATGTCCCCTCGCTGGCGGCATCGGCCGAGAGGCCCATGAAGCGCAGGATCAGCGCGGACGCGTGCTCCAGGATCCACAAGAGCGGGCGGAACGTGAGGTACATCACGTGCAGCGGCGTGGCCGAGAACAGCGCGGTGGCCTCCGAGCGCTGGATGGCGATCAGCTTCGGCACCAGCTCGCCGAGCAGCACGTGGCTAAATGTGAGCATGCCGAAGGCGATGATGACGGCCACCACGTGCAGCGCCTTGGCCAGCTCACCCTCGAACAGGTTCCCGGTCCAGGACACGACCAGCCGCTCGATGGCCGGCTCGCCGATCCAGCCCAGGCCCAAGCTCGCCAGGGTGACCCCAAACTGCGTCACCGAAAGGTAACGATCGAGCCGCTCGATGATCCGCTGCGCAAAAATCGCGCGCTTTTCACCCCGCTTCACGCGCGGATGAAGCTGCGTGGCGTGCATCTTGACGAACGCAAACTCGGCCGCGACGAAGAAGCCGTTCAGGAAGATGAAGAGCGCAACGAGAAGGAGCCCGATCACGGCACGATTTCCGAGTTGGCACCGTACTACAGTTTAGTCCTTCTCGTAGGTCAGCGTGACCGTGGGCACCGCCGCCTCCCCGCCCTGGAGAAATGCATAGCGTGCAAAATTTCCCATGACGCGCACGACGTAGGCGCGCGTCTCGACGAAGGGGATCTGCTCCACGAACACGTCGAGCGGGGTCTCCTTGAGCCGCGACATCCAGCGGGCGACGGCCTCGGGACCGCCGTTGTAGCCGGCGAGCGCGAGCGGGATCTGGCCATGGAACTTGTCGATGAGCTCCTTCAGGTAGCGCGCCCCCAGCTTGATGTTTTGCGCGGGGCTCGTCAGGAGCGATTCGGCGTGCGGTTGGCCGATGGACTTGGCCACCGTGCGCGCCGTCTCCGGCAGGAGCTGCAAGAGCCCCACCGCCCGCGCCGGTGAGGTCACGTCCGGATCGAAGGCGCTCTCGACCCGCATCACCGCATGAAGCAACCCGCTCGGAAGATGGTGCGCCGTCTCCTCGGCCCGCACGAACGTATCGTACGGCCTGGGGAACGCGCACTCCCACGCCCACTCCGAGGCCGGGCTGGGGGCGCTGTTGAGCAGCGCGCCCGGCACCTGCTGCGCGATCTGGTAGCGGCGCTTGGCGCGTCCCAGGTAGCCGTAGGTTTCGCAGAGCGCCTCCACGCCGCGCCCGGTGGCCGCGGCCGTGATGATCGACTCGCGCTCGCGCAGCGCCGATTCGGCGTCGGTGTCGAGGCCCACGCGAAAGAGGAGATCGACGGGCGGCGGGACGGTGATGGTCAAAGGCTGCCAGGTGCCCTTGGGATCCGGCGCATCGATGGCCGGCGGCAGAGGTGCCTTCAGCTCCGCGAGGCGCGCGCGCGCGACCAAGGCGGGCCACGAGAGCGGGCGGCTCTTGGCGACCTGGGTCCAGTGCAGGACCGCCTGCGTCCGATCGCCGTCTTGCAGCGACGCCAGCGCGGAGAGGTTGGTGGCGCGCGCCTGGGTGATGGCGTCGGACTCGTCGCCCGCGAGCTCCTCGAAGAGCTTTTTCGCGACCTTGTTGTTCTTGGCCATCAGGTGCGCGAGCGCCCGCCCTCGGAGCGCCTCTTTCTTCTCCTCGCCGCGCGGAAAATGCGTCGCGTAGTCGTCGAAGCCCGCCGCGGCTTGCGGGTAGCGCCCGTGGAGCAAGTGAAGGCGCGCGCCGTAAAAAGTGGCCTTTTCGGCCCAGCTCGTCTTTGGCCAGCGGCGCGCCACGGCCGCGTAGCGCTCGATGGCCTCGTCGTCGTGATCGGCGCGCGAGAGGGCACGCGCCGCGTGAAAGGCATCGTCCGCCGCGCGCGGCCCGCCGAGGGCGGCGCACTCGTCGAAGGCCTTCGACGCTTCGAGGGCGCGGGTGCGCGCGTGAAGCAGGATCTCGGCCCGGGCGCGGATCCGCTCGATGGGCGCCACGGCCTTTCCGGGCGCGGTCGCCATGCGCTTGAGCGCCTCCAGCGCCTCGTCGGTCATCGACGCTTCGCCGAGGGCGCGGGCGCGCTTCATCAGCTCCTCGCTGGTGAGCGGGTGCCCCGGATCGAGCTTGGCGAGCGTGGCCTCCGCGTCCTTCGCCCAGGTCAGATCGGGCGCCTCGACCACGATCCAGCGCGCGTCGGCCCCGTCCTCCGAGGGGGTGCGCATGCCCAGACGAATCCTCCGGGCGCGCGCCTCGGCTTCTTGCGCGCGCGTGTGCTTGTCCAGCGCCACCACGCGATCGCACACGGAGCGCGCGGGCACCAGCATCTGCGCCTTCTCGTAAGCTTCGGACGCCTTCAGCAGCGCCGACGCCGTGCCGCGCGCCACGAAGTAATCGGCGGCGTCGCGGAAGGGGCCCACATGGAGCTTGGCCTCGGCCCGCCTTCGCTCGATGTCGTCGGCGAGGAGCGGCAGCGCGCTCTTCAGATCGTCGAGCCACCCGAGCGCCTTCGCCGCATCGCCCTCGGCGCCGCGCGCCAGCGCCACCCGCGCCCGCACATAGCGGATCGCCGGATCGCGCTGCTCCGCCTCGGGCAAGCCGTCGAGCTCGCGCGCCGCCGCGTCCCACGCGCCGATGCGCACCGACTCCGCCCAGTGCGGGACCTCCCGCGGCGGCGACGCGCCTCCGTCCGCGGTGCGCGGCGATACGGTGAGCGCGGCCGCGTCGGCCGGCACCATGGCCAGCGGACCGCCCTTTGGCTTCTCGTGCCGCGCGCATCCGGCGGCGAATCCCAGCGCGAGAAGCATCGCCACGCGCGCGCGCCTAGTCATAGATCCCGAAGCCCCCGCCGCCGCGCCAGCTCTGCACGCGTGTGATGCCGGTGGTGTCCGTGCCGTCGACCACCCGCTCGAGGCGCGGGATGCAGAGCTGATCGAGCGTCTCCGACCGTTCGATGCCTACGTAGTTCCGGCCCATTTTGTGGGCGACGGCCGCCGTGGTGCCGCTGCCGAGGAACGGATCGAGCACCCAGTCGCCGGGCTCCGTGCTCGACGCCAGCACCCGCTCGAGCAGGCGCTCCGGCTTTTTGTTGCGCGCGAACACCACGCCGCCCTCGCGGGCGATCCCCTGGAACGGAATGTCGTTCCACACGTTGGTGAGCGGCTCGGCGAGGTAGCGCTCGCCGGCTTCGTCCTCGCGAACTTTGTCCGCCAGAAAGAGCAAACGGTTGCCGCCGCGCAAGATCATCGGCTTGTGCCGCTGGCCGCGATCGAGCCAAAAAACGCGGTCCGGCGCCGCCCGCGAGCGATCGATGAGCGCCCGCGCGGCCAAGCTCACGGCCTCGTAGCGCGGCTGCGCGAAGCGCACGACCCGCGCCGCGTTCTCCAGGGAAAAGCGCTCGATGGCGCGCTCGAACCCCTCGGCACCCAAGGCCCGCACGGCCTCGGCGCGGCTGGTGTAGTCGAGGCGCTTGGCGACCACGGTCTTGAGCGGCAAAAATTGCCACGCGCTCGGGTCCTGCTCGGCGTTCGCGAGATACAAGTTGTACGCGGGATCGCGGCCTTGCCGCCTTCGCACCAGCGGCGCGGGGCGAAAGCGGCGGCGCTCTTTGGCGTAGAGGAGGAGGTAGTCCGTCACATTCATGGGGCCGCGGTTGATGGCTTTGTGCCCGGTGGTCGCGCTCCGGACGACGGTCACGATGGCGATGCGGTTCTGGGGGCCGAAGACGTCGTCCATGAGCAGCAACAGACACCCTAGCTGCGTATCGTCGATCTCGGCAAAAATGGCTCCGTCTTCCGTGAGCAGCGGGTGAAGCGCTCGCAGCCGCGGGGCCATCATGGCCTTCCACGCCTCGGGGTCCCACGCGTCGTGGTACTCGCGAAAGACGCGGCCCGAGTTGAAGGGCGGGTCCAGGTAGATGCAGCGGAACCTCCCCGCGAAGCCCGCGCGACCGAGCCGATCGAGCGCGTCGAGGTTGTCGCCGCGGATCAGCATGTTCGGGCTCTCTTCGCCGTAGGCTCGCACCCTTCGGAGCTTCACCCGGCCAGAACTACTGTGCCATGCGCGCTGGCACAACCTCTAAGCTCGGCGGCCGGCCGCGCCGCGGCGCTAGGTCTGAACGCCATTTCGGAGCCACGGCTCCGTGATGCGACGCCAGTTCGCCTGGGCGTTGAGGCCGGCCAAGACGCTGGAGAGGCCCCACTGAAGGCGGTTCACGAAGGTGTGATCGACCGGCATGTGAATCGGCTTGGGGAGCGAGGGGAGCTTCTCGTCGGGCCGGAGCACGATCTTCTTTCCGTGCCGGACCAAGTAGGCGACCGCTTCGCGCGCGAAGGCATGCGTGTAGGTGAACTCGGTGTCCTCGATGAGCGGCTTGAGGACCAACTTCGTGTAGCTCGTGTAGAGCGGCCAGCCATCGGGATCGGTCGGGTCGTAGCCGAGCACCTCGACGCACGCGCGATCGAACTCGTCCCAGTCGCCGTCTTGCGCGGCGATCACGTAGCGCTTCATGCCGTCGACCAGGTTGGCCGGCAGGAACTTCACGCAGCCGAAGTCCAGGAACGCCACCTTGCCGCCGCCGAGGAAGCGGTAGTTGCCCGGGTGCGGATCGGCGTACAGCACGCCGCGCTCGTAGAGCGAGCGAAACATGAAGCGCCAGATGGTGCGGCCCGCGGCGCTGCGCTCCTCTTGGGTGGCCTTTTCGCAGAAGGTGGCGTAGTCGGCGCCGTCGATCATCTCGCAGGTGAGCACGCGCCGGGTGGTGAGGCTATGGTGCACCTTGGGGATGACGATCTCCGGATCGTCGGCGTGGAAGCGGCGAAAGAGATCGGCCGTCTCGGCCTCGCGCGTGTAATCGAGCTCCGCCAAGAAGACGGCCTTGATCTCGTCGAGCGTCTCCTTGCTGTGATACCGGCGGCCCACGGGCGCGATCATGTTCTCGAGCAGCGAGAGGCTCTTCAAGTCGTTCTCGATCGCCTTGTCGATGCCCGGGTACTGCACCTTGACGGCCACCGCATCGCCCCCGCGGCTGAAGGCGCGATGCACCTGGCCGATGCTGGCCGCCGCGAAGGGATCCGCCTCCCAGTGCTCGTAGATCTTCGAGGGGTGATCGCCGAGCTCCTCGGTGACCACCTTGATGGCGGCCTCGCGCGAGAGCGGGGGCGCCTTGGCTTGCAGGCGCTTCAGCACCTGCTGGAATTTTTCTTCGTAGCCGGGGGGCGCCAGGCCATCGATGTACGAGGCCATTTGCCCGAGCTTGAGCGGGAGCCCCTTCATCTCGCCCAAGGTCTTGAGCATGGCCTCGGCCGTCTTCTTGGCCGATGCGACCACCTTGGCGCGCGCGTGCGCCTCTTCGTCCTCGGTGCGCTTGATGCCGACGGCGCGTTTCATCGCCTCGGCTGCCATCGGAAGGGCGCGCGGCGCCAAAGCGCCAAGTCGCGCCAATCGCCCGAGCCGGGAGGTAGGCGGCGCATCCGGTCGCCTCTCGGGTGAGGAGGGCGCGGGCGACGCTTCCGGTTCTTTTTCGAGCGGGATCGGCAAAGTATCCGGCCGGTCTCGCGAAGCTGCCATGAAGCGCATTATGCTGGTAACGCGTTACGATGACTAGTGTCGGCTGTCAGGTGTAAGGTAGCGGGCAGCATGGCACGCTATGGATGGCGCGTTAAAGGCGGCAAAGTTCGAGCGCGCCGTACGGTTCTCTTCGTAGGCATCGCACTCGCCCTCCCACTGGCGGCATGCAAATGGCTCTCGAAGGGCGAAGACCTACCCGATGCCGCGCCATCTGCACCTTCCTCACCCGGCGCCAATCAGGCGAACGCGACGGCGTCCACCCCGGCTCCCGCTGCCCCCGGCGCATCGGGGCAGGTGGCTCCTCTGGCAAGTGGAAGCGCCGGCGGGGGTAGCTCCACACCCCCCCACGCGGGGAGCGCTCGCCCCGTGGTCGTCCGATTGCCCGATGGTGGCCGGATGACGGTCGACGCCTCCGTGGGACCCGACGGCAAGATCGAGCTTCCGCCGGGCTTTCAATTCCCCACTTTTCCGAGCTTCCCCGGCTTCGACGCGGCAGCCTTGAAGATCCCCGCGTTCGACGCGGCGAGCTTGCCCCCGATGCCGAGTGGCTTCCCCAAAATTCCGGGGTTCGGTGGCACCGATGGCGGCAAGTAGGAGCGGTTCGGCGGGCGAAGTCGGGCTGCGGCTGCCGCACGCGTTCGGGCCGTACATGCTGTTCGATTTCATCGGACGCGGCGGCATGGCGCAGATTTATCTCGCGCGCACCAACAGCGATCTGGGGGCCGCGCGCCTTTGCGTGCTCAAGCTCATTTTGCCCGAGTACGCGGGGCTCGCGCAGTTCGCTGACATGCTGACGTACGAGGCCAAGCTCGCCGCCCAGCTGGGGCACACGAACATCGTGCAGGTGTTCGATCTGGGGCGCATCGAGGGCCGGCTGTTCATCGCCATGGAGTACGTCGAGGGCTTCGATCTGAACGCGCTGCTCCGCCGCTGCTCGCGGCAAAAAGTGCCGCTGCCCATGGAGTTCGCGCTCTACATCGTCACGTGCGTGCTTCGCGGGCTCGACTACGCCCACCGCCGCACCGACGAAGCGGGCAAGCCCCTCGGCATCGTGCACCGCGACGTGTCGCCCTCGAATTTGCTCATCTCGTTCGATGGCGAGGTCAAGGTCTGCGACTTCGGCATCGCCCACGCAAACGACATCGTCGCGTCGCTCGCCAGCGAGGCGTCGACGGCCGACGAGGCCATCAAGGGCAAGGCCGGCTACATGAGCCCGGAGCACGCGCGCGGCGCGATCCTCGACGCGCGGGCGGACGTCTTTGCCGCCGGCATCGTGCTCTGGGAGCTGCTCGCCGGGCGCCGTCTCTATCGGCACGCGGGCGAGGCGCCGACCCGCGCCTCGCTCCTCGAGCAAGCGCGAAAGGCGGAGGTCCCGCCCTTGCCGAAGCGCTCGCTCCCGCGCGAAGAGGAGCTGCACGCCATCGTCTCCAAGGCGCTCGCGGCCGAGAAGAACGACCGATACCCCTCCGCCGGGGCGATGCTGCGCGATCTGGAGGCCTACGCCATCGAGACGGGGCGGATGCCCAACCCTCTCAAGCTCGGCGTATGGCTCTCGACCCACTTCGGCAACGAGGTGATCGCCCAGCGAAGGATGCGCGAGCGCGCCGCGGCCGCCTTGAGCAAGCGCGAGTCCCGCGACTCGATGCCCACGCCCATCCCCCACGCGGCGTCGCGGGTGGTGCGCGAGTCGATCCCCACGCCCCTT
The DNA here is from genome assembly GCA_037157815.1 of Sorangiineae bacterium MSr11954. Classification (NCBI taxonomy): domain Bacteria; kingdom Pseudomonadati; phylum Myxococcota; class Myxococcia; order Myxococcales; family Pendulisporaceae; genus Pendulispora; species Pendulispora albinea. Next base: position 10,413,641 of record CP089984.1, on the reverse strand, counting down.
CCGCATCCGCACTCGCCGTCGGGGCCGCCCGTATCGTTCTTCCCGGTGGCCATGACGCAGCCGCCGCCCGCGCCCGTCTTCGACGTGCCCTCCGCGGTGCCGCCGCCGTCCGTGCCGCTGCCGGCCGGTGGGACCATCCCGCTGCCGGCCTTGCGGTCCGCCCCGATCCTCTCGGAGGACGAGCCCGAGAGCTCCCCGATGGAGACGCGGGTCGATCTCGCGCCTTTGGGCCTCGAGAACATGCCGCACATCCCGGAAATCGAGATCGAGACGGTCCCGCGGCCGTTCGTTCCGATCCCGCTCTTTCCCGAGAGCGCACCCCTGCCGCCGCCGCCGCCGTCGCCGTCGCGTTCGCCGCTTGCGCCGCGTTTGCCCGCGGCCGTGGCGGAGGACTCGGCACCGTTCGTCCCCGTGGAGCCTCTCACGGCATCGCCGCCCGAGGCATGGGTCCCGGCGCCGCCGCCCGCGGCGGGATCGCAGGTGGCATCGTTGGTGGGCGCGCCGCCCGCCGCCGCCGCGTCGGGCACCTCGTCGAAGCTGCGCATCATCGTCGTGGTGTTCGTGCTCGTGGTGCTCGGGCTCGTCCTCGCCCTCGTTCGCGGCGGTTTGCTGCTCGATTTTTCGTAGAGCATGCTCCTGGCCCACGTCGCGCTGCCGGTGCCCATGCCGCACCCTTACAGCTACGCCATTCCGGCGCGGCTGGCCGCGCGCGTCGCCTTGGGATCGCGGGTGCTCTGCTCCTTGGGATCGCGCCGGCTGGTGGGGGTGGTGGTGGCAAAAGGCGAGGGGGACCCGCCGCCCAAGGTCAAGCCGCTGCTCGACCTTCTGGACGACGAGCCTTCGCTGAGCCCCGCCCTCCCCGAGGAGCTGCTCGCGTTCTTGCGCGATCTATCGGCGTACTACCTCGCGCCCATCGGTGAGGTGATGCGCCTGGCGCTGCCGCCCATCGAGCGGGCGGTGGCGCGCGCGCTGGAGGACTCGCTCTTCGAGACGAAGAAGGGCATCTCCGCGCGCAAGGTGCAGACGGTGATCGCGACGGACTCGGTGGAGGCCAAGGCGCTCGGCGGCCAGGCGGCGGCGATCCTCGCGCACGTGCGCGCCATCGGCGAGACCCCTCTGACGCGCCTCGAGGAGCGGTGGAAGAGCGCGCGCGCCGCCGTGAAGAAGCTCGCCTCGCTCGGGCTGGTGACCACGAGCACGCGCGAGGTGGCGGCCGACTCGTTCTTCGCCTCGCCCGCGCCGCGCGACGTTCCGCCCGAGCTCACGGCGCCGCAAGCGGCGGCCACCGAGGCCATCGCCGCGTCGCTCGCGGCCAAAGCGGCGACCACGTTTTCGCTCCACGGCGTGACGGGCTCCGGAAAGACGGAGGTGTATCTGCGCGCCATCGTGGCCGCGCGCGCCCAGCGACGCGGGTCCATCGTGCTGGTGCCGGAGATCGCGCTCACGCCGCAGCTCGTAGCGCGGTTTCGCGCGCGCTTCGGCGACGACGTGGCGGTGCTGCACTCGGGGCTCTTGCCGCGCGAGCGCCTGGCCATGTGGAAGCGCCTTCGCGCGGGCGAGCTCGATGTGGCCATCGGCGCGCGCAGCGCCCTCTTCGCGCCCGTTCGCGATCTGGGGCTCATCGTGGTGGACGAGGAGCACGACCCTTCGTTCAAGCAGGAGGAGGGCATCCGCTACCACGCGCGCGACATGGCCATTCTGCGCGCCCACCGCGCCTCCGCGGTGTGCATCTTGGGGAGCGCGACCCCCTCGCTCGAGACGGAGCACCTATGCCGCACGGGCAAGGCGAAGAAGCTGGTGCTCCCCGATCGCGCCCGCGCTCAAGCCATGCCGGCCGTCGAGATCGTCGATCTGCGGCGCATGGGCCCGGGCCCCACCGGCGACAAGCGCATCAGCCTCCCGCTCCACCGCGCGCTCGAGGCCACGCTCGCCGCGCGCGCGCAGGCGATCCTCTTCCTCAACCGCCGCGGATTTTCCCCCGCCGTGCGCTGCGAAGCGTGCGGAGAGCTCTGCGCCTGTCCCTCGTGCTCGGTGGCCCTCACCTTTCACAAGCGGCACGGCGAGCGACTGCGCTGCCACTATTGCGATTACGAAACGCCGTTCCCGGAGCGCTGCGCAAAGTGCCAGAGCCCGTCGCTGGCGCTGGAGGGCCTCGGCACCGAAAAGCTGGAGGAGACGTTGTCGGCCGCCTTTCCGGAGGCCAGGGTCGCGCGCTTGGATCGCGACGTGGCCACCGGCCGCACCGTCGACACCGTGCTCGGTCGCATGCGCGCGCGGGAGATCGACATCCTGGTCGGCACGCAAATGGTCACCAAGGGGCACGACCTGCCGCACGTGACCTTGGTGGGCGTCATCAACGCCGACGCCGCGCTCTCGCTCCCCGATTTTCGCGCGGCCGAGCGCGCGTTCCATCTCTTGGTGCAGGTCGCCGGGCGCGCGGGCCGCGGCGACGCCCCCGGCCGCGTCTTGATCCAGACGTACACGCCGGATCATCCCGCCATCGTGCACGCGCTCCGGCACGACGTGAACGCGTTCATCGAGCGCGAGCTCGCCGACCGCCGCGAGGTCGGCTACCCGCCGTATTCGCGGGTGGCGCTCGTCCGCGTCGATCACCCGGAGGAGTCGGTCGCGCGCGACGCGTGCACCTTGCTCGCCGAGGTCGCGCGCCAGGCGGCCGAGGCTGCGGGGGGCGAGGCGGACGCGCGCGTGCAGGTCTTGGGACCGGCGGCGGCCCCGCTGGCGCGGCTGCGACAGCGCTTCCGCTTTCGCATCATGCTGCGCTCGAGCGATCGCGCCATGCTCCGGCGCACCTTGCTGGCGGTGGAGCGCGCGCGGGGGCAGGTCGCCCGAGGGGTCCGCACGGCGATCGACATCGACCCGGTGCAGCTTCTATGAGAAAGGAGCACGCGATGCGCTCCCACCCCGACCGTGTACCGCCCCCGCCCATCGGGACGATCCTTCGGACGTCGCGCCTCGTGTTGCGCGTCGGCCGCGACTCCGACGTCTCCGCGCTCCTGCGCGCCTCCCGCCGCAACCAGGATTATTTGCGCCCCTGGAGCCCCGCGCCTCCAGCCGGGCAGACGCACCCCACGCTCACCAGCGCCGCCAACGAGATCGCGCGCGATCGAACTTTGTGGAAGCTGGGGACCAACTGCGCCTTCTTCGTCTTCCCGGCGCAGGAAGAGACGCCGCGGATCATCGGCCGCATCGCGCTGTCGAACATCGCTCGCCGTGTCTTTCAGAACGCGTACCTGGGCTACTGGATGGATCGCGGGCTGCAAGGTCGCGGGCTGATGAGCGAAGCCGTGGACGCCGTCGTCGATTTCGCATTTGGGCCGCTCGGCCTGCACCGCGTGCAAGCGGCCGTCATGCCGCGAAACCCGGGCAGCATGCGGGTGCTCGAAAAATGCGGCTTCCGCCGCGAAGGCTACGCCGTGCGCTACTTGAAAATCGCCGGCAACTGGGAGGACCACGTCCTCTTCGCCCTCACGCGCGAAGAACGCTCCGACGGCGCCGACGAAGCTCCGTGAAATGGCGCAATCGGGGCGCCGGGCCGGCCGATGGAAAGCATGATGCCGATTCCGTTGCTCGCGCTCGATGCCCTCGATGTTCTCGGTGTGCTCGCGTCCCCCGACCGATGCGCCGCGTGCGATGCGCGCGTTTCGTTCCGAACGGTATTTTGCCGAGCGTGTGCGTGTACCGTCCTAGAAGATTCGGCTGCCAGTGTTTCTTCTTCGTTCACATACGCCCCATTTCGTTACGGGGGTGCCATCGCGGAGGCGCTCCGTCGTTTCAAGTATGAGGGCCGCGCCGATCTGGCACGTCCTCTGGCGCACTTGCTTCTGCGCGCGCTGCCCGCGCTTCGTCCGTTGCAAATCGACGCGGTGGTCCCCGTTCCACTTCATCGTGCGCGGCTCGTCACGCGCGGGTTCAATCAAGCGGCGCTCCTTGCGCGTCCGCTCGCGCGGCATCTTTCTGCCGCATTTTTACCGTGCGCGCTGGAGCGCGTGGTGGAGACAGAGGTGCAAGCATCGCTGCGCAAGGACCCGCGCGCGCGCAATGTTCGGGGGGCCTTCGTTCCACGCGGATCGCGTGGAGGGCACGGGCCACACACGTCGCGCGCGCTCGAGGGCGCGAGGGTTCTCCTCGTGGACGATGTCACGACGACAGGCGCAACTCTTGCGGCCGCAACCTTTGCTGCGCGTGAGGCCGGAGCCTACAGCGTGCACGCCGTCGTTCTCGCCCGCGCGTGAGACAAACTCACGTCGGGGAGCAGCTCGCGCTATAATTGAACGATTGAGCGGAGTGCGTGCAGGGGAGACGTCGTGTGAGCGGTGACATCGAGTGGCGGTGGGCGGATCCGCGCGGGCAGCAGCGACTGGTCCGCACCGACGAACTGCGCGCCGCCCTCGCGAACGGGATCATCGCACCCAATGCCCCCGTGTGGCGACAGGGGTGGAAAGAGTGGAGGCCTGCCTACGACGTCCCGGAATTGCAGACAAGTGCGCTGGCGGCGGTCAATGGTATCGTGCCGAACATCCCACCCCCGCCGTTGTTCGTGGTCGCTGCCCAGAGCGATTTCGAAGGTCGCGGGGAGGGACGCTCCTCACCACGCCCAGCGTTCCACGCAGAAACCCGCGCACCGGATGCGGGTGGAACCCCGGTCGAACCCCCGCCTCCCCCTCGGTACACCCCCGCCACGACCAAGCTTCCACCCTCGGGCCCGGCCGTCGCTTCGCCCAACGCGTCCAGCCCGTCTGCCTCGTCCGCGTCCTCCGCCTCGTCCGTTTCGCCCGCCCACGCTCCTTCTCCCTCCAAGAGCCCGACGAACACCATGGGAACGAAGACCACCCCGTTGCCTTACCCCGAGCGCACCAGCGATCGAGTGAACGCGCAGGCCCCCAAGGGTCGGCCGTCGGCTCCATCCGGGCGCTCGGGCACACCCTGGCCGACCGTCGTCTCCGGCTCCGAAGCGCAAGGGCCGAAGAGGACCGTGCTTGGCATGGCGCCGGTCACGGCGGGGGCATCGGTCACGTCGGGCGCGCCGGTCACGTCGGGTGCCGCGGGTGCGGCGGGGCCGCAGGCTTCCAAGTCGGGGTCGGGTGCGGCGGTTCGCGATACGCTTTCGTCGCGCGATACATTTCCGAGCCCCGCATCCCGAACGCGCCCGGCGGGCACCAGCGCGCCGCCGCCATCGGGCTCCGAGCAATTGAAGCGCGCGGTGGAAGCGGCCACGAAATCGAGCCCGGCGGCGCGCGAGCGGGGGCCGCGCTCCACCGGTAGCGGGAGCGATTCGGGGACCGGGCGCCCGGAGCCGATGGTCATCGAGCCGGAGGCCAACACGTCGGTCACGCTGCAAGCCGTGGCCCCGGCCGCCGATCCGCGGCCCAGCGAGAAGATGGCGCGCGCCGAGCCCATTCCGCCGCCGAACGATGGCGTGCGCACGGTGGTCGGCGTCCCGGTGATTCAGGATCCGCGGGCGGCCAAGGCCAAGGCCGCGGCGGAGAAAGCCGCGGCGGAGAAGGCCGCCAAGGAGGCCAAGCCGCCTTCGTCGAAGGGCAGCTCGAAGCCCAAACGGCAAACGCTGATTCAGTTCGGCGGCGCCCCTTCGGACGGCGAAGATGCCGCGCGCCGCGCCTCCGATCGCGAGCGCGACCGCGCGAGCGCGCCGCCCATCGTGGTGCCTGCGCCGGGCGCGCAAGCCGGGAAAAATGCCGTCACGCGCCCGCCGCCCTGGGGCGAGGGCGCCGTCGAAATCGGCCCTGCCATCCCCAAGAGCCCCCCGCTCCCGCGGATCCGCGAGGACGGCGTCGAGGAGCTCAGTGGCTCCATGCTCGTGGAGCAAACCGACGATGGGCCGATGGTGCGGGCCCTTTCGCCCTCGCGCCCTCCGGAGTATCGCTCCTCCGCCGCGGGCGGCGGAGCTCCGGCGGAGTATCGGTCGTCCGTCGCGAGTGGCGGACCCGCGGCCGGCGAGCGCGCCGCGAGCCACCCGCCCAAGCGAACCAGCGGAGGGCTCGCCGGCTCGGCGCCGGCCGCCGCGGGCTCCGAGCGCCGCATTTCCGCGTCGCAATCGGGCCGCACGGCGCCCATGCCCATGTACTCCCCGCGCACGAGCGCGCGCCCGGCGGCGGAGCCGGATCTCTCCGGCTACCGCGGTGGCGATGTCTCGCTCGACGCCGCGCGCGAGGCACCGTTTCCTTGGCTGAAGCCCGTCTTCGATCGCTTTCCCGCGCTCTATCGGGCGCAGGAGGGAAAGCCGCGCCTGTTCTTCCCGCTGCTCTTTGGCTTGGGCGTGCTCGTCCTGGCCATCGGCGCGGGCGCAGGCGTCAAAGCGCTGACCGCGCCCGCCGCGCCCACGGCCGCGAAAGACGCAAAAGAGGCGAAGGACGTAAAGGACAAGGGAAGCACCGCGCCCGAAGCTGCGCAAAGCTCCGCAGCCGCGGCCGCCGATCCAAAGACGACGGGCGCGGCCGGCGCGGCGGTGGTAACGCCCCCGCCCCCGTGCGGAGCGGTGGGGCGCTCCAAATCGATCGCGCCGCAGGTGGTCGTTGCGAGCGGCGTCGAGGTGGCGACGGCCGCGCAAGGCATCGCGCTGGGCTTTGCGAGCGGGCCAAAAGAAGCGATCTCCATGGTGCTCGATCCGAACACCTTGGCGGTGGTGTCCGAGCACACCAGCAAGGCGCCCGATCTGGTCCGCCGCGTAACGCCCATCCCCGCTGCTCCGGCCGGCGCGGCCGACGCAAAAGCGCCCTCGTACGTGGTCGCCGTCGATCGCAAAGGCGACCCTCTCGAAGGTCGCCGCACCAGCGCCGGCCCTTCGCCCATCGACTTTGGCACCGCATCGGGCCATCTCGTGTGGGCCGCGCGCAGCTCGGACAAATCGAGCGCGCTCTGGTCGCTCCCGGGCGATGCTCCGGTCGAAGCGCTGCGCGCCGTTCCCCTCGACGGCGAGGGACGCGGCTACGCCATCACCTTCCGCCGCTCCGGCGCCATCTGGACCGGAACGATCGCAGGCACGGCGGCCACCGGCTTCAAGACCTCGGGCGAGCTCTCGGAGACCAAGGGCCTCGGCGCGCAAGTCGGCTCACCATCCATCGCGGCCAGCGGCGACGCCGTCTTCGTTCTATGGGCCGACCGCGCGACGGCCGACGAGCCATGGGCCCTTCGCTTCCAGCGATCGCGCATCGGCCAAGCGCCGGAGCCGGCCAAGACGTTCGAGGTGCCGCCCGGTGGATTGGGTGCACCTTACATGTCTCCGAGCGTGACCGCGCTCGGCGGCGGACGATTCCTGGTGGTGTGGACCGAAGGACCCGTCTCGAGCCATCAAGTTCGCGCCCTCACCCTCGACGCCGACGGCCGCCCGCAAGGCGCGGCCTTCGTGGTATCGAGCGAATCCGCAAACGCCGGGCAAGGACAAGCGGCGGTGCTGCCCGACGGACGCGGTGCGGTCGCGTATTTGGTTGCCGAGGGCAAAGGGTTCGAGCTCATGGCGAGCTCCATTTCGTGCCCGCGCCCGTAGAGCTCGAGAGAAGAAACATGCCTCGTCTGCCTTGGAAAATGCGCGTTCGACCCCTCGTTCGCGCCGGATTGTTCGCCTGCTTCCTCACGGGATCGGCCGGCATGGCCGGCTGCAACCTCCTCGGCGGTCCGTCGAAGGTGAAGGCGGGCGAGCTCGTGGAGACGGGGGAGGCGCGCTACGACGCCTACTTCAAAGAGGTGCACGATCTTCAAGTGGCCGCCACCGGCTGGAACGACGACCGAAAAGCCGCCTGCCGCGGCCTGGTCGACGCGCTCAAGCTCAACCCCGACGCCGCCGACGTCTCCATCGTTCAAGCCACCCACGAGCGGGTCAACCTGGTGGCGCGCGACGTGGGCCCCATCCGCCTCGAGGTCACCAGCGACGACGCCCACCTCACCGCCGGCAACGCCGAGAGCGTCGACGACACCACGCGCGAGCTCTTCCGAGCCATCGAAATTTGCGCCCACGCCGAGTCCCAGCGGGCAAAAAACCTACGGGTCATCCCGCCCAAGGTCGACGGCTTGAACAAGGCAGGCCGCGAGCTCGAGCCCCACATCCGCGAAGACTTCGGCCGTCGCGGCGGCCGGGTCGGCATGGACGTGCAACAAGAAATGCTCGCCTCCTACTCCGCGCTCGACGGCATCTCCCGCGAAGCCCGCAACGGCGCCCGCGGCGCCGAAGACTTCGTCGCCGATCTCCAACGCGCCATCACCACCGACGGCGGCCCCCCCGAGCCGGCCAACGAGCGCACCGCCAAAGGCACCAAACCCCGCCCCGACAAATCCGACCGCGCCGAGCCCAAATCCGACCCCAAAGGCGAATCGAAGCCCACCGCCAAATCCGAACCCAAACGCACCGCCGCCTCCGGCTCCCCCCCCAAGCCCGCACGCCCCGCCGAAAAGCCGAAGCCAAAGCCACCGCCGCCGAGCGAAGTGTTCAATCCGTAGGCACAGTGGCTTGCGTCGTATTGGTGGGCGCATCGGCCCGCGCTACGTTTCGAAGGCGCGCCAAGAGCACCCGCGACGCATCGTCCCGGCCCAGCGTGTGGAGCGCTTTGGCGCAAAGAAAGACGGATTCGGGAAAGGCATCGGCGCGGGCCAGCTCGGGCTCGAGGAGGCGGACGGCTTCTGCCGCGTCGCCGCTGCGCATGGCCACGGTGGCGAGATCGTGACGGAGGGTGCGCTGGGTGCGCTCGTCGCGCGCTTCGGTGAGCGCCTCGCGGAAGGCGGCGGCGGACGCATCGAGATGGCCGAGCTCCAGGCGCACGGTTCCCAGGTTCTGAAGCGCCGCGCCGCGATCGACGTAGGCGAGCCAGCCGGGCCGCGGCCGAAGCGCCGCTTCGTAGTGTTTTGCAGCTTGCTCCCAGCGCCCCGCGGCCCGGCGGACCTCGCCCAGGTAGAAGTGCCCTTCGAGGCACGCGTCGCACGCGGCGACCTCGCGGGACCACAAGGTCTCGTCGCTCGCGAACCGACGATCGTCGCGCGCCGTGAGCAGCCCCAGACATGCCACCACGGCCACTGTCCCCGTAGGCGCCACCGCGGCCAGCGAACGTGCCGTGGCGCGCGGCCAAACGCGGAACACGCCCTCCGCCGCGAGCATCGCCGCGAACGCGAGCGGAAGATACAGGTAGTGCGGTGACCACCATCGACTGAGCGGCGCCAGGTTCAGCGACGGCAACAAGGACAGCGCAAAGAGCAGCGCAGGACCCCGCCGGTAGAAGGCGAGCACCCCGATCCCGGCGACCAAAACCACCCCCGCCAGCGAACGCGCGCTCGACAAAGAAAGAACGGGGAACGCATCGCAGATGCTCCGATTGAGCGGAAACACCAGCGCCAAGACGCTCTTTCCCACCAGCCCAAAGCGGGTGCCGAGGGCCGCACCCAAAGGCATCTCCGCATGCAACGCCCGCCAAGGTGGCGCATACGCCAATCGCAGCCCGACGGCACACGCCAAGGCCCCCGCCTCCCACGCGAGCAACCTACGCCGCGCCGCGCTCTCACCGCGCGCCCCCCGCCGCGGCGCCGTAAGCTCGAACGCCAGCACGTACAATGGTCCCAAGACGAGCGCCGTCTCCTTGATCAGCGCCCCCGCGAAGAGCAAACCCCCCGCGAGCACGGCCTTGCCCTCGCGATGCGCAAGGCACAGCCCGAGCAACGCGACCGCCATCATCGCCTCCGAACGAAACGCGATGCCCGACGCGACCAACGAAGCCAGCGGGTGCACCGCGAACAAGCTGCCCCCGAGCCACGCCGCACGCCGCGCGTGCGCGCTCTTCACCAGGCCCTCGGCCACCGCGGCGACCAACACGGAGGCCACCGCGTGCCACGCCACATTCACCGCGTGGTAAAACCAGGCGCGCCCCACCAGCGCATCGATCGAGAGCGCGAGCGCCATCAGCGGCCGGTAATAGCCGGTGCCCGCGAACCCCCGCGTGAAGAGACCGAGCCACCCCGTTGGCTCCGCGATCGCATAGCGCTCGCCGATGTGCGCATGATCGAGCCAAATCCAGCCACCGCCGAGGGCGCTCGCGTGCGCCAACGCCGCCGTCGCAGCCACCAGCGCCCGCGAGCCCCATCGCCCCGAGGCCCGCGCATCCCCTCGCTCCAAAGCAGGTATCGCCACGCCGTTCAAGGTCGCCTCTAGCGCGAAGGCCGCACCACGGCCGGCGAGGACGCGCGCGGGAGAAAGACCTGCGCCTTGGACGTCCCGTCCACGTCGAGGGCGAAAATTTGGGGACCGTTCTTGTAGAGGATGTGCGCGTCGTCGAGCCACTCCACCTGATCGTCGATGGGCTGCTCCTCACCCAGCTCGCGCTCGCGCAACGTCTCGATCTCGAGCGCGTGCAGCCGGTGCGTTCCGCCGCTGCCCACGCGCTTCTTGAAGACGATGCGCTTCTCGTCCGGCGAAAGCGACGGACACTCCACGTTCTCCCGCACCGTCTCGACCCGCTTTTCGGCGACGTCGCCGCGCACCAGCCACGTCTTCCCCCCGGAGGACAGGGTGGCAAAGAAGCGATTGGAGTCGCGGGTGAAGGTCACGCCCCAAAAGTTGAAGTCGCGCGACTCGAACCGCTGCCCCTCGCGATAGACCGCGAACTGCTCGAGGTCGCTCAGCACCCGACCCGCCGCCATATCGAGCAGCAGCGTCTTCGTCGACATGTTCGCGTCGTCGTAGGAGTGCCCCGCCACGAAGAGGGTCACCGCGCCATACCGCCCATCGCGTGCCACGCGCGCGCGGCTCGGGATACCGTTCAACGACAAGGACGCGCGCGGTTGCAGATCGGGCCCCACGATATGAAGGTGCGACGTCTCGGGCACGGCGTCGTCGGCCTCGAGACAGAGCCCGCGTCCGGCGGCAAAGTGGATGCGCACGCAGGAGAGCTCCGAGGAGGCCCGTGCGCCGGGGTGCGGGGCGCGCTCCGAGCCGATGGTTGCCATGGCAACTTTGCCGAAGTGCCCCTCGTTGCCCTCCAGGTCTCGAAAGAGGACGAGCGGCTCGTGGTTGGCCGCGATGGTCATGGCGATGGCCGGCGATGGAGCTCCCCGCGCGCGGGCGGCTCGGACGACATAAACGGCGGCCGTCGTCACGCTGGCGGCGAGGACGACCGAGAAAAAGGCGACTCTGCGGTTCATGCGAGCTCCTTGGGAGATGGGGTTCTCGTGTTGCGGGCGGAACGCGCCCCGAGCGACCATGAAAAGGCGATGAGGGTGACGGCGACCAGGAGCGCGCCGGCGAACGAAGCCAGCGCCCCTTCGAGCCCCCACCTCGTCCAGAGCGCGCCGAATGAGATCGATGCGAGCAGGCGGCCCGTGCTCGATCCCGTGGTGATGGCCGCCAGGCCCGTCGTGCGAACCGCGCGCGGGAGCATGGGGCTCGCGACCGCCATGAGCACCCCATCGGTCGCCGCGTACGAGGCCCCGAACAAAACGATGCACCCCACCATGGCGGCGCGACCGGGCGGCGCCGCCCACAAGAGCGCATAGAGCCCGATCGACGCCACGTGCCCGCCGAGGAAGACCGGCCACCGCCCCACCCGATCCGCCAGGCGCCCAAAAGGGATCGCCAAGAGCGCGTACACCAGCGAGCCCGCCACGAAGAGGAGCGGCAGATAGCGCGCTTCGAGGACCATCCGTCGCTGAAGCACCAGGTAGACGATGCCGTCGCTCAACGTGGTCGCGCCCAAGATCGCGCTGAATCCCACCAGCATCCAAAACTGCGGGCTGCGCCACTGCCATAGGTTCGCGCGCGGCCGGTCCGGATCGCCTAACGGCGCGGTGTGCGGCTCGGATGGCGCCGGCGGGGCCGGCTCCAAAGCAGGACCGGGCACCGGATCGGGCGCGGCATCCACGAACAGCGCAAACAGGGCGACACCCACCGTCGCGACGCAAAAGCTCAATGCGAAGATGACATCGAAGCGGCCTGGCGTGAGCGCGAGCAAGCCAAAGGCGGCGAGCGGGCCGAGGGTGGCCCCCGCCGTGTCCAGCGCGCGGTGCACCCCGAAGGCGGTGGCGAGGGCCGACGGGGGCACGCTCAAGGAGAGGAGCGCATCGCGCGGGGCCCCGCGGATCCCTTTGCCGGTGCGATCGGCCACGACCACCGCGGTCAACGCGGGGGCGGAGGCGCCGGCCGCGAAGAACCCCAGCTTGCACACGGCGGAGAGCGCATACCCGATCCCCGCCAGCTCCTTGTGGCGCCGCCATCGATCGGCGAAGGCGCCGGCGATGATGCGCGCGATGGCCGCACCACCTTGATACAGACCATCGACGACGCCGAACGCCAAGGGCGACAGCTCGAGGCTGTAAACCAAGTAGAGCGGGAGCACGGTGCTCACCATTTCGGACGAGATGTCCGTGACGAGGCTCGTCAGACCCAAAAAGAGCACGTTGCGCGCGACGAAGAACGGCAGACGCGCCACCTGCTCGTCCTGCGAGCCCGCGCGCGGATCCCCTCCTGGGGACCGTGATTTCCGAAGGCGCAAGAGCTCGCCCACAATCCCGGCTTGATACATGCGAATGCTCCGTAGAGGAGTAGACAGTAAAGCACTTACCCATGGACGACAAAGCGTGGTGTCTCGGCTAAGTCGGAAATTAAAATTTAATTCGTGTAAATGCACGGTTTAAAGCCATGACGCGCAAAGTCGCGAAATAGAACGTTGCGACGACCAGACCAGTGAGTGATACTCGCCCCGCGCCACGGCCCGAAACTATCACGTGGACGCATTGGAGGGAGCAAACATGATTCGTATCGGATGGTTGTTTGCGATATTTTGTGCCATTGCCACCGCCGTCGCAGCCTGCGCGTCGGAGGATCCGGCGGCCGACGGCGAGTCCTTCGAGGAGGGCGACTCGCTCCTGGGAGGGAGGGACGGACCGGTCGGTGACACCGGTGTCACTCCGATAAAAGTTGCGTTCATCGGTGACAGCGGGAAGGGCACGGCCTTCAAGTCCGTGCTAAGTCTCATCAAGGCCGAGAAGGTCGATGCCGTCATCCACAACGGCGACTTCGACTATGCTCGCGACCCCGATGCATTCTTTCAGATCGTAGACAAGGAGCTCGGTGCGTCGTTTCCTTACTTTGGTTCGGTAGGTAATCACGATGCATCGAGCTGGAGCGAATACACCCCCTACTTCAAATCCCATATCAAGGCGGCGGGCGCGGTCCTCGACAACGACAACCTCGACGACCAGAAGTACGCCGTCACCTGGAAGGGCCTTCATTTCGTCTTCGTCGGCGAAAATGGAAAGAACAGCGAGTTCGCCGACTTCATCGATGACCAATTCACCACCACGGAGACCGCTTGGAAAATTTGCGGCTGGCATAAAAATCAAAAGGCCATGCAAATTGGTGGCAAGAGCGACGAGATGGGCTGGGGTGTCTACGAGAACTGCCGCAAAAAAGGCGCGATCGTGACCACCGGCCACGAGCACTCCTACGAGCGAACGAAGACGCTCACGAGCATGACCAATCAAACGGTCGACTCGGCATGTTCCGATCCCAAGAAGGTGTGCGTTTCACCAGGGCGTACGTTTGCGTTCGTCTCGGGGTTGGGCGGTATCGGCGTCCGCGATCAAGAGCGGTGCCTCCCTGCCACGCCTCCTTACGGCTGCAAGAAAGAGTGGGCGTCGATCTATGCCTCGAATCAGAAGGCCAAATACGGCGTTCTTTTCATCACATTCAACGTAGGCGGTGATCCGAACAAGGCCCGCGGCCAGTTCAAGAACGTCGATAAGCAGATCATCGACGATTTCGAGATCGTTCGCGGCCAATAAGCCGAAACCTCGGGGGAACGATCAAGGTCGGAAGATGCGTGCCGTGCGAGCCCGGCGCGCCAGTCGGCCTTTTTTGTTTTGTGAACGCTTCCCCGCGCCTCCTTTCGGCTCTTTTTAGCGTGTACGAACGTTTCGTCACGCAATCGTCACATTTCTGTTGCGCAGGAACGCCCGCGTGGTACGAAGGGCAAAAGCTGTCTCGGTTGAGTGGGTCCGCGGCGGTGCGATGTCGGTGCTGGATTGTGCGGGTTCCCTTGCGAGATTGGTAGTTGCCATTGCCGTCCTGAATCTCGGCCGGACTCGAGGCATTTCTCGAGTGCGAGTCGACCTTCGTAGGTGGTGCGATAAAGACGAATGGGGCCCCAATCGATTGAGACCCCGCCAAGAACAGAGGGGCATTCATTCGAAACGGTTTGTCTTCAGCGTTGTTCGCTCGAATCGGCGTTCATTGAAAAAGACATTCGTTCGCAATGGTTTCCATTCGAAAGGATGGTCGTCGCCATTTTGTAGTTACGATTCATTTGCGAGTCGAATGAATCGTCGTTGGCTCGCGGTCCGCGGGGCGACGTATCGGAGTATCCAATCCGTCGCCCCGAGGGATCATCGTGGCGATCGCGTCGAGCTCGTCGAACGTGGGGCCTCCATCGTCCGGCGAGCGCGAGCGCATTCAAACCCGGGGGGGAGCGCGCGGATTCATCGAATACAGCCCGAGGTGATGGCGACGAGGGACGACGTCGCGACCAAGAACCAGAGGAGGACACCTTGCACGAGGGCACGCACGCCCATGGCGCGCAGCGCGGGGCGGGAGAGGCCCGTACCGATCAGAAACAGGATGGCCGGCATGATGTGCTTGGCCGCGCGGCCGATGGGGGCACCGAGCGGCGCGATGGCGGGGACGAAGGTGACGAGGGCCGAGAGCCCGAGGAACCCGGCGATGAACCAAGGCTTGGGCGCCGTGACGGCGCTCGCACCGGTGTTTTGCCGTGAGAGCGCGCTGCGGCGCGCGACGACATGGGCGACGAGCAGCGCGATGGGCACGATCCAGAGCGCGCGGGTCAGCTTGATGGTGGTGGCCACGGCCAGCGCCTCGGGACCGTAGGCCATCGAGGCCCCGACCACGGAGCTCGTGTCATGGATGGCCAGGGCCGACCACAGGCCGAACTGGTCCTGGTCGAGGTGCATCGCATGGCCGATGGGGGGAAAAAGGAAGAGGGCCGCCGCGTTCAGCAGAAACACGGTGGCGAGCGAGACGGTGATCTCATGCTCTTTTGCGCGAAGGGCAGGGGCGACGGCGGCGATGGCGCTCCCCCCGCAGATGGCCGTGCCGACGGAGATCAAGAGACCGCAGCGCGAATCGACCTGCAGCGCGCGCGCGAGCAACATGCCCGCGACGATCGCTACGGTAATGCCCGCCGCCGTGTAGCCCAGGCCGTGCAGGCCCGCGCGCGCGACGGTGCGAAGGTCCATCGACGCGCCCAGACCCACCACCGCTGCGAGCAGCAGCGTATGGGCCAGCTTGCGCGTGGTGGCGGCGAACGGATTGCCCCAGGCGAGGCCGATGGCCGCGCCCAGGGCGAGCGAAATCCCTGGGGATGCCCAGGGTGAGATGGCGAAGATCACGCCGAGAGGGACCAGGGCATGAGCGGGGCCCGGTCTCTCCGCGCCCTTCGCGGTAGCCGAATGTAAGTAGCTCATACGCGAAAGGTGCGCCTCGGGCCATCGACTGGACCAATCGTTTGTGGCGATGTCCTATCCGCTACGCTGATACCTCGGCCGCTCGCATCGTAAGATGGCGCGATGAGCCCCCTCGATCCCGCGCTCCTGCCGACCTTCCTCGCCGTGTGCGACGCGGGCCGGATCTCCGCCGCTGCGAAGGTCGTGCACCTGTCGCAACCGGCGGTGACCGCGCAGATCCGCAAGCTGGAAGAGACGCTGGGGACCCCGCTGTTCGTACGCTCGGCGCGCGGTGTGGTGCCCACCCCCGCCGGAGAGCGCCTGGTGACCTATGCGCGCCGGGTGCAGCGAACCTTGGAGGAAGCGTCGGCCTCCATCCGCGAGGGGGAGGAGCCGCTGGGCACCTTGACCCTCACTGCGAGCACGACCATTGCCGCGCACGTGCTCCCTCCCGTGCTCGCCAAGTTTCGCGCGACGTATCCGTCCACCCCGCTTCGAATCGAGGTGGGCAACACGGAGGAGGTGCTCGTGGCGGTGAAGAGCGGACGAATCCCGCTGGGGCTCGTCGAGGGGCATTCGCGTGCGGCCGGTGTGCACCTCGAGCCTTACGTGGACGACGCGCTGGTCCCGGTGATCGGCCGCGCGGCTCTGTTCCGGGTGCGCCGCCTTCGCGACTTGGCCGACGTGCCGATCCTCTGGCGGGAGCCGGGATCGGGGACCCGGGCCATCCTCGACCGGGCGCTTCGCGCGGCGGGCATCCGAAAAAGGCCGCTCCCCACCGATCTCGAGCTCGCGAGCACCGAAGCGATCCTGGGCGCGGTGGCGGCGGGTCTCGGGGTTGCCTTCGTCTCGCGCTGGTCGATTCAAGCGCACCTGAGCGCAGGAAGCGTGCAGATCGTACCCGGGCTCGACTTTCTGGTGCGGCGCACCTTTCTCTGGGCGGTTCCAGCCGGGGGCCTACAAGGAACGGAGGCGCGCTTCTATGCGTTCGCACGGAGCCATCCGCCCGTCGTAGCTTGAAACCACGCGCACGGCGCGAGAAGGACGACCATGAAAATCGCGGTTCTCGACGACTACGCAGACGTATTCCGCACGACCCGAGCGTTCTTGCGCGTGCAAGGTTCTCACGAGGTCGTCGTCTTCCACGACACGGAGAAGAACCCCAGCTCGCTCGCCGCGCGCCTCGACGGCGCCGACGCCGTGCTCCTCACGCAGCAGCGCTCCTCCTTTTCACGGGCGGTGATCGAAAAGCTCACCACCGTGCGATGGATCGCGCAGACGGGCCGCAACACGAACCACATCGACCTCGGGGCATGCGCGGAGAAGGGCATCACGGTGGTGACCGCCCTTCCGGGGGCGTCGTACGCGACCGTGGAGCTCACATGGGGGCTGATCCTGGCGAGCCTGCGCCACATCCCGGAGGAGGTTCAGAACCTGAAACAAGGCGTCTGGCACAGCACCGTCGGCACCGGTCTTCGCGGGGCCACCCTCGGCGTCTACGCGCTCGGTCGCATCGGCGGCGCGGTGGCCCAAGTCGGCAAGGCGTTCGGCATGAAGGTGCTCGCCTGGGGCCGCGAAAAGTCCCTCACCGCGGCGCGCGAAGCCGGCTACGACGTGGCGCCGTCGCGCGAAGCCTTCTTCGAGGGCGCCGACGTCGTGACCATCCACCTGCCCCTCAACGACTCCACCCGCGGCATCGTCACCGCCGCCGATCTCGGTCGCATGAAAAAGACCGCCCTCTTCGTCAACACCAGCCGCGCACGCCTGGTCGAAACCGGCGCGCTGGTTCGCGCGCTCGAGCAAGGCCGCCCGGGCTTCGCCGCCGTCGACGTCTACGAAGACGAACCGGTGCTCGGGCGCAACCACCCTTTGCTCATGATGCGCAACGCGCTCTGCACACCGCACCTCGGCTATGCGGAAAAGACGACCTACGAGACGTATTACGGCGCCACGATCGAGGCGCTGCTCGATGCCGTGGCAGGGGCGCGGTGACGACGCTGGCGCGGTGACGACGCTGGCGCGGTGACGACGCTGGCGCGGTGACGACGCTGGCGCGGTGACGACGCTGGCGCGGTGAAAGCTATGGCGAAATGACATCGAAGCGATAGGTCGCGATGGCGCACGTGCGGGCGCATACTGAGGTGCAGCCGCCATGGAAACCGCCTCCGTCGGGCTTCGCCTTTCGCCTCCGGAGCTCCTCGAGCTCTATGAAGCCAACGAACCGATTCGCGCGCGCTTGCGCCATAACTTCCTCGTCTTTCGGAGGATTCGCGCCGGTCTGAAGATGGCTCTGGCGAACGCCTACGACTTCGACCCTCGCCGCGATTACTGGCGGTTGCCCGAACGCCGGCTGCTCACGTCGTACTTTTCACGGTATTTCCACAACGCGTTTGCACCTGCGATGGCGTTGCGCGAGCTCGCGTTCGAGACGTTTCGCCATTTCGATGTGGCGCGCGGTCGCGGGGACTTCGGGGAGCCCATGCGCACCGAGCAGCAAGCCGAGCAATGGCGCTCGTTGTGCGAGCGGATGCTCACCGTCTCACGCTCGCTCCCGCTCCTCGACTCGTACCGAGAGCTGCGCACCCGATGGGGAGGCCAAGGGGGCGAGCGGTTGCTCGAGCGGGCGAGCGATGTGGAGGATCTCTCCGATTTCATCGAGCGCATGTCGTGGGCGAAGGACCCGTCGAGCAACGAGCCGGCGTTCTCGAAGCGCATCGTCTGGTTTCCGTACTTCGGGCTCGCGAGCATCGACGCGTTGCCCGCGCGCCAGCAGTTCGTCTACGGCTATTACGCCACGTTCGCGTCGACGAACGCCTACCAAGGCGCGGGCAGCCAGAGCTTTGCGCCCATCCTCCAGAACAACCCCTTCGAAAAGCTGCTCGCGTACGCGAAACGATGGGCCTCCGGCGAGACCCCCGGCGACACGGGGTTCGTCGTCCTCGGCCGAAATGGCAACGAGACCCGCGACTGCTCGCATCACACCACGGTACGAGAGACGGCATACTTCCTCTCCTTGCCGCGCGACGCGGAGAGCCATCGCAGCGAGTCGGCGCGCGCGTTCTTGAAGTGGCACCCCGAGCTGGTGGAGCGCTTCGCCCTCGAGTTGACGAAGCTGGTTCCCATCGAGGACGACGAATCACCGCTGCGGATGGAGGCCTCCGGGCGTCGTGGCGCCCCCGTCGACGGGTCGAGCGTGGACGCGCGCATCGAGCAGCACATGCTCGAGAGCCTTCGCGAGGACGTCGCCGCCATGGCGCCCATCGACGCGGCCATCATTTTCACGCTCTTGATGGACGACGCAAAGATCTACCACGACGCGCACCAAGAGCGGCTCGACGCGACCTCGGCGCGTGCGCGCGCGCGCGCAAGTGACGAAACGAATCGTCCGGCTACGGTCATTGCGTCGGTCTCCATCGTCGAGGTGCCCGCGGAGCCACCGCGGGCCGAGGAGCCACGGCTCTCGCTTCCGGCGTCCCTGCAAGCCATCGCGACGGATGCTTTGGGCTACTTGCGCGCCGACTTTCACGTCTTGCTCGCGGGCCCGCCGGGGACCGGAAAGACGACCTTGGCGCAGTTCGTGGGCCACGCGTGGGATCGCGATCTGGAGACGGTGCCTTCCGAGATCCCGATGTCGGAGGCGCCGGTCACCACCGTGGGCAACTCGTCGTGGTCGCCCTTTCATACGATCGGCGGCATCCTCCCCGACGGCGCGAGCCAGTTCAAAACGCACTCCGGGATCTTTCTCGAGCCCGAGCCAGGGCCGGGCGAGGCATGGTCGCTGCGCCGCGGCTGCATCGTGCTCGACGAAATGAACCGCGCCGATCTCGATCGCTGCATCGGGGAGCTCTACCCGCTGCTCAGCGGCAGCGTGGCCGTCGTGCACCCCGCGGGCATTCCGCGCATGCGCACCATCCAGCGTCATCCGCGCTTTCGCGTCATCGCCACCGTGAACGACGCCACCCTCGACGACGTCGTCTTCCCCATCAGCGAGGGGCTCGCGCGGAGGTTCCTTCGCTTCGAGCTCCCCGGCGCCACCGCCGACGAGCTGCGTGCGTACTTGGACATGGGCGCGACCCCGGAGTCCGTCGAGCGGCGGGCCATCGTGGTGGAGGCGATCGAGCGCTTCTTCGAGAAGTGCGGGAAGCACGGGAAGCTCGTGGACTCCGAGCGAGGGCGCGGGGACCGACTGCCCTTCGGCTGCGGCTATTTCCGGCCTCTTCGCGAGTGGATGCACGGGCGGCTCGTGCTGTCCGTCGAGTTTCGAGAGCGCGAGCTCGCCGAACAGGCCCGCGTCGTGCTCATCACGTGCCTTCGCTCCGGCGCGCGGCTCAAAGGCTTCGAGGCGGTGCTCACCGAGCTGCGCGAGTCCGAAGATTTGGTCTGATGGAGCTTTCGCGCACCCGCGAGTACGAGGCCGAGATTCGCGCGTACCTCCTCGGTCGCGTCGGCAAACGACACACCGCGGGAGACATCGCCCCGCACCTCGCTCCGAGCGAGACGCCGCAACGGATTGCGTCGTGGTGGATGTTCGAGGGGAAGCGCTACCCCCACCTCGAAGGGCCGCTCGCACGTCATTGGCCGCTCGTCCATCGCGAGGCGACCCGCCTCCTCGGCACCTTCCACTCCGCGTGGCGGGTGACCCACACACCGGAGGGTGAGGTCGACTGGATCACCTCCGTGGCGCTCAGCATGACCGCGCCCGCGCCCGTTTACCGCGTTCGCAGCACGCAAACCGGGTTGTCCGCCGACGAGCGCGCGTGCCTCGAGCGCTGGATGACTTGGATTGCCTGGAAGTGGCGGGCGTACGTCCGGAGCGTGGGCGTTCCGGAAGGTGCGCACGAGACGCTCCCGTGGGAGGTCACGAAGCGCACCACGGAGAACGCGGCCTCACTACGCCGGCTCGCGCAGATCGCGCGGCGATCGCGGTGGTCGCTCTTTCAGAGCGTCGTCGCGGAGACGATCCGCTGCTTCATCGAGCGCGAAGAGCTGGATCGGCTCCCGCTGCCGCCCGGCCACGCCGCCCTCTTTCAGCTCGCGTGCATGACCCGCATGTTGCGCACCGTTTGCCCGCAGCCCGAGCATATTCGCTGGGTCGACCGCAAGCTCGAGGGGAACACCGTTTACGTCCCGGGGTGCCGTTTCCGTCACGAGCATCGGCTGCGGCGTGACGCGGTGTTGGCCTCGGAGCCCTTCGACGGCGGACTGCGCGAGGCCATGGCGCGTCACGACGTGGGGTGCCCGGAGCGCATCGATGGTTGGCTCGTCTTCGACCAACCGCGGCGCGGCTTTGGCGGCGTCGTGCTCGAGGCCAAGAGCGGCAAGCAAGACGTCAAAGACTCCATCGCCCAGCTTCGCGTCTACCGCGCCACCATCAAGCGCATGGATCCGCGCCCCCTCATCGTCTGGGGCATCGCGGAGCAGGAGTCACGCCCCGAGCTGGCCGAGCATGCCTATGCGCAGTTACAAAAGGACGTCGCCGCCCGATCCCCGGAGGGCGGCGGCGACGATGTTTGGGTCTTCTCCGGCGTGGACGACGTCGTGCGGATCACGACGCTCCTCGTTGGCGCGGGCGAAAGCGCGGGTGCGGGCGATGGGGCCGTCACCGCACCCCACCTCGCCGGCCCTTAGTTCACGCTCTTGATCGCCTCCGCCATCTTCTCCGGCGTGACGTACTCGTTGAAGCGCTTCATCTCTTCGCCGTGGCCGTTGATGACGACGACCGTGGGCAGCCCGATGACCCCGTACTTCTTCCGAAGGCGCTGCACCTCCGGATCGTCGTCGTCGGTGGCGTCGACGCGGATGGCGACGAAGCTTGCGGCGGCGGCGCGGACGCGCGGATCGGGCCAGGTGGATTCGTCGAGCTCCGAGCAGGCTTTGCACCAGGTGGCGCCGAAGTCGACGATGACGGGCTTGTTGGCGGTGGTCGCCTGGGCGCGCGCGGCCTCTTCGCCGCTCTGCCACGAGATGGGGGGCGCCGAGGCCAGGTCTTTGTTCGCGGCGATGGCCTCGCGGGCGGCGGCCTCGCGCTCCAGGCCATTTTGGAAGACCTGCATCCAGCTGATGAACATGAACGCGCCCACCACCGACGGCACGATGGAGGCGAGCTTCATCGGCTTGGACAGGTGCGCGATGGGCGACTTGCGGCGCTCGGCGGCGATGTGGATGGAGCCGAGCACCAGGCCGATGAGCAGGACCACGGCGCCCACGATGCCATAGAGCGTGTCCGGACGAACCAAGCCGCGAACGGTGCCGAACGAGTCACGCAGGTAGGCGAAGGCCATGTAGGCCAAGACCACGCCGCTTCCCCACTTGATGCCGAGCATCCACGCGCCGGCCTTGGGGAGGTTCACCGCGAAGGTGCCCGCGATGAAGAAGAGCATCCCCAGCCCCAGGGCGAAGGAGAACATCGAGAAGCCGCCGACGAGGATGTCCTTGGTCTGCGCGATCGAGACGAGCATGCCGGTCACGAAGGGACCCGTGCACGGCGCCGCGATGAGCCCCATCGCCAAGCCGACGATGAAGGCGCCCTTGAAGCCCACGCCGCCCACGCTCGAGAGGCGGTTGGTGAGGCTCGACGGCAGCGCGATTTCGAACGCGCCGAACATGGATGCGGCGAGCGCCACGAAGAGGATGGCGATGCCCGACACGACCCACGGGTTCGCGAGCGCGGCACCCATGAGCGATCCGGTGAGGGCCGCCGCGATGCCCAGCGGCACGAACAAGGTGGCGATGCCCAGCACGAACGTCGCCGAGAGCGCGGCGCCGCGCCATCGCGATTGCGTATCGGTGGCGCCGAAGATGGACACCGTGATGGGCACCATCGGAAACACGCACGGCGTCAAGCTGCTCACCAGCCCCACGCCAAACGACACCGCCACGGCCAGCGCGGGGTTCTGCTGCGCCAACTTTCCGTACGCGTTCGAGTCGTGCGAGAGCTCCTGCAGAAGCGGCCATAAGGACCGACCAACCAGCGCCAGAAGCAGCGCCCCGGCGAAACCAACCCCCAACAGCATCCAGAGCCGCTTGTTCGTCGTGCGCGGCGTGACCAAGGTGGCTTGATTCATTTTGCAGTTCCCTTGCAATCCATACTTAGCAACGCGCGCACCCGAATGAAGTTTCGCAGGATCTTGGGGCTCAGTGCTGGGTCCGCTTTGGCAACTATTGGAAATGATTCATAAACAGTGTTGCGCTCGGCTGGAGAAAAACGGAAACGAAGCACCACCCTGAGTCAACGATGGCCGGATCCTCTGCATCCCACCGTCATTCTAACCAAGTCGGCCGCCGCGAGCGGTGGGACCTTCGTGCAACACGGCAAGGGGATCGCTAATTCGCGCTCATCTTCCCGATGGTGGCGCGGGCCATACGGATTTCCGGTTCGAGCGCGATGCAGCGCGCAACGCCCCCGGTCTCCGTGCGCTTGACGAAGGCCTCGAGGTACCGGCGCGCGGTGACCCACTCCCCGGCCGCATAGGCCAGGTGACCAAGAACGAAGCGACCGTAGCCTTGACCGCACGGCGCACGGGCGAGCTCGACCATGGTATCGACCACGTCGACCACGTGCTCACCGTTGGCGATGCGGGCCAGCGCAAGGTGGGCGCGGTAGAGCGGCTTCTCCCGAGTGCCCCATCGGGTGGCGCGGGTGAGCGCGGCGATAGCCTCATCGTAACGTTGCGCCAGGAAGAGAATGCTGCCGAGGGTCCAGAGATGGAACGGGCGACGCGAGGGAGGGCCGCGGCGGGTGGCGGCGCGAAGGTGCATGATGGCGCGCTCCAGATCGCCGATGGCGAGGGAGGCGCGGGCCGCGTCTTGGTACAGCACATCGCTGAGGACATTGAGCTCGATGGCCTGAAGCGCGATCTCGTGGGCCTTGCGAAAGCGTCGGGTCTCGAAGTGCGAGAGATAGAGCTGCCGCAAGAGCATCGCGTGGGTGGTGCGATCGAGCGGCGCGGCGGTGGCCAATCCGCGCTTTGCATAGCGGGCACGTCCGGCGGGCGAGCGTGCAGTCATCGCCCTTCGAAGAAAATCCTCGGGGGTGGTGGCACCCTCAGCCGGGGGCACGCTGTCTTGGGACACGATCTATTTGTAGCATTCAAGCTTTCTTTCGGCCAAAAGACGGCGGAAGGAAGGTATGGAAGGAACAGCTTACGATGCGCACCCCTTTCCTACCGGCACTTCGTGAAGCGCGCCGCGCCTTTGGCCCCGCATGGGTGGTGGTGCTGTCGCTCATCTCGCTTGCGTTTCTTGCATCGTGCACGCGTGAGGCGACGGAGGCCGATTGCCAGCTCATCATCGACCGCAACGTCGAGTTGCAGATGAAGGCCATGAACAACCCCGATCCGGCGGCCATTCAGAAGAAACAGGAAGAAGTCCGTCGCGAAATGAAAGACGAGCTGCGCGGAGAGTGCCTTGGGCGGCGGGTCACCCAAAAGATGATGGACTGCGTTCGCACAGCCAAGACGACGGACGAGATCAACCAGTGCGTGCGCTGATTCGCGGGGTTCTGGTCCTTCTCCCACTGGGGTTCTCGGTTTCGGTCGCAGGGTGCAAAAAGAAGGTCGACGCCGACCAGTGCAACCAGCTGATCGACCGCTACGCCACTTTGGTCGTTCGCGAGCGCTACGCCGACGCCTCCGTCGAGCAACTCAAGAGCGAACAACAGCGCGAACGCGACGAAGCCCGCGGCGACGAAAACTTCCGAAGCTGCGTGTCGGAGGTGACGGAGAAGGAATTCAATTGTGCGATGAAGGCCGACTCGCCGCAGTCGCTCGAGAAGTGCTTGGAGTAGAGAGCGCGCGCGTGCGCCTGCCGTAGAGGTTCGAGGTGCGCCGTGTGCCGTGTGCCGTGTGGACGGCGGTCGCTGAATGCCGATTCGGCGCAGTCGTTCGAGAAGTGCCGCGTAGCGTTTGTGTGCGCCTGCTGTAGAGGTTCGAGGCGCGCCGGGTGCTGTTAGTGAACGGCGGTCGGTGAAATGCCGATTCGGCGCAGTCGTTCGAGAAGTGCCTCGTAGCAAGTGCCGCGTAGCGTTTGTGTGCGCCTGCCGTAGAGGTTCGAGGTGCGCCGTGTGCCGTGTGGACGGCGGTCGGTGAAATGCCGACTCGGCGCGGTTGTTCGAGAAGTGCCTCGTGGCGTTTGTGTGCGCCTGCCGTAGAGGTTCGAGGTGCGCCGGGTGCTGTGGACGGTGCTCGCTGAAGGCCGATAGGCGGCAATCGGTCGGGAAGTGTGCGACTGTTTACATGCCGTCGAGGCGCGCCGTGTGACGTGTGCTCTTGGCGCTTAGGGCAGCAGCTTCTTTCGAAGATTTTCGATGAAGCGCTCCACGGTTGCGAGCGAGTCGATGGGCAGATGGCCCGACATCCATTCGAGCCCGGCGGGCACGCTCGAAAAGCCCTCGATGGGGAGCTTGTGGGAGAGCACGAGCGACATGCCGGCGAGAAAGCCTCGGGTGACGGTGGACTCCTTTTCGTCGCCTTCGAAGACGACCGCCGAGCACTTCAAGCGCTCCCCGTGCTGCTCGAACGAGGCGGTGACACGTCGCAGCGGAATGTCCGTTGGCCGGATCTCGGCGCCAAGGATGCAGATATGCGCGACCTCGTTTGGATTGTGGAGGACCATCTCCGAAAGGCCGATGTGGGGATGCACGTCGGGGTCCCAGAGGCCGTGCTGCCAAAGCGAGATGTGCAACCCGCCGAGCCGGGCGGCGGCGAAGCCGTTCCCGCAATGGAAAATCTGGCCTTGGGCGCGAAGCTCGCTATCCATCGGCTCCGCGGACCGCGCCAGCCTTGGCGCTTGCGTCGCGCTCTCGTGCAATTCATCCGCCGCACTGCGTGAGAGCTCGGCGGCGATCGCCTCGCGCACGCGGGTCGCGGCGGTCGTCGCGTTCTCACCCCACGCCTCTTCCAGCGCCGCGAGCAGCGCGTCGCGCATCTCGTGCGCCGAGCGCCATCGCGCGGCGGGGTCGAACGCGAGCGACCGATCCACCACGCGGGCCAAGCCCGCAGGTACATCGGGGACGAGGGCGCCGAGCGGGCGCGCGGGCTTCGTTGCGTGGGCAACGAGCTGCGCCCCGGAGCTGGTCGCACGATGAACGTGCTCGCCCGATAGCAGCGTAAAGAGCGTGGCGCCCATCGCCCAGCAATCGCTGTGCGGACCGAGGTTCGTCTTGTCGCCGAGCGCCTGCTCCGGCGGCATGAACGCGGGTGTACCGACGATGCGCCCCGTCAGTGTGAACGTTGCGTTCCCATCACCCCGGCGGGCGATGCCGAAGTCCATGACGCGCACATCGCCCGAGCGTGTGACGAAGAGGTTCTCGGGTTTGATGTCACGGTGCACGATGCCTTTGGCGTGCGCGCTGGCAAGAACATCGAGCGCGTCCGCGACGAGAACCCCCGCTTCACTCCAGGCCATGCGCTTGTTGGCGCGCTCCCAGCGCGCGCGCAAGTTCTCGCCCTCGAGCAGCGGCATGATCAAGAATGCGCTGCCGGATTCGTCGACGTCGTCGTCGAGCACGGGGACCGCACCCGGATGCCCCACACGATTGGCCACATAGGCTTCGCGCCGAAAGAGTTGGTACATATCGGGATCGTGGAGCAGGTGCTCCAGGAGAAACTTGATGGCAACCTGGTGCCCATTGCGGTGCGTGGCCGCGTAGACGGCGGCCGTGCCCCCGATGCCGAGCAGCCGTGTGATCCGGTATTTCTGCTGAACGAGTGTATCGATGCGCGACAGCACCCGCTCGGGGATCCGCTGGCGTGGAAACGACATGGTCATGGCGTCACTCCTCCATTTACCCGACGATGTCGCGCGAAGCGATGAGCATGGGGGAATTCATCGAGCCGAGATATCGTACCCAAGAGGCCGTACGAGGCCGCAATTGCCCCGCGTGCGCGAGCGTACGCAACGATAGAAGCTCGCGGCACTGAAAATAAACCTGGGACCGAGGTCATGAGAATGCGACGACAGTTTCTTTCTTTGGGTTCTTCCATTGCTCCTTTTTCTTCTCGCGCGCTCCTTGCTCTTCTCTGTCTCCCTCTCCTCCTTGTCGGAGACATCGGGTGCAGCTCTTCGGATTCGAACCCCTCGCCGGGGAGCCCGGGCGCGCTCGACGGTGTGTGGGACATTACGAGCAACGTGCGCGGCGGGCCGGCCCAGATGACCATCTCGGGCGGCGTGCTCACCGGCTTCATGGCCGACCGGCGCGAGGGCGGTCCGTACGAGGGGCTCGCCAACTGCACGGCAACCAAATACCGCACCGAGTTCTCGGGCACGGTGAGCGGAAATGGTGTGACCGGCTCGCGCACGAACATCACCGAGCTCTCGGGCAGCGGCTGCGGCAGCTCGCCGCCCGCGAAGGCCGTGACGAAGACGTTCACGGGCGTGCGCGCGCTCACAGCGCCCAACTGGGACGGCGAGTGGAAGGTGTCGGGCGAGGGCGAAGAGTGGACGGCGAAGGTGAACGGCGTGAACGCGACCGCCACCTCCAAACCGAACTCCAAGCGCCGCGGGGAGGACTCGGTGCAAATCGTGCTCGCAGGCGATGATTTGACGATCTCGTCCAGCGACGATGCCTTGACGTTGGTGGCTCGCCGACGTCGATGAGGTGAAACGTCTCGGGAAACGATTCGTGCTCGGCTCGGGCGCCGTGGTCGCCATCGCCGCGATGGGCGTGATGGCAACGTCCTCGCGCGGGATCCCATGGGGGCTCGCGGCGCCGCCGGAGGAGCGCCAGGTCGCGCTGTGCGGAGGTTGGGGCGCGCGGCCGAGCGCGGACCTATCGTTCGACGAGACCCTGTTCGCCGCCGTGGCGCTGTCGCTCTCCGAGGACCAGCGTACGCGGCTCGAAGGCCTGGTGGAGGAAGCGAACGCGCGCTGGGAACGGCGCGCCAATCCTCTCTTCGAAGACTTCGACGAGGGAGAACCCGATGACGCGCTCGAACATTGGCTCTCCGAGGCCCCCGCCTCCGTGCTGACGGCGTTCACCGCCTCGGCGGGCCGCTTCTGCGCGACCGATGGCCTCTGCGTCGAGCCGGTGATGCCCTCGGCGCCCTGCCCGCCCGGCTTCACGCGCTTTGCAACGAACGCCGATCGCGAGCGCGCACGCTTTCTGGCGTGGCCCTTTGGGTACGCACGATGGTTTCGCGCGGAGACCGAGGCCGCCGCGTCGAAGGCCGCCGAAGCCCTTCGCCGCGCGGGTGCATCGAGCAAGCGCATCGGGCTGGTCGTGCACCTGGGCGATGGCGAACGCACGAAGGAGCCCCCCTTCGCCGAGCTGCGCGAGCGGTTCGTGCGGCACGAGACCCTGAAACGCATCGCCCAGAACGGCGGCGCCGAAGACGAGCCCCGTTCGGATCACTTTCCACTTCGCCTGGATCCACGCGACGTCCTCGTGCTCCCGCGCCTCGCCGCCGTTCCCGAGGTCTCGAAAGCCCCGCGCACCATCTGGGGCACGTCCGAAGACGCCTTCGAAGCGGAGGTGCACCGCATCGCGCCGGCTCTTCGCGTTCTCCGAGTTCTCCGCTGACGAACGCACCCGCCCCGGGTGGACGATGGCATCTCCGCGCCGGGCCCCACTACTTCGTATGCACCGCGCGCCCGCTCCACAGCTGGCGCCCATTCTTGCGAATCGGCTCGGTGGGCACCTCCCACACGATATCGCCCCCCAGCTTGCACGCTTGATCCTTCAAGGTGCGCAAGCAATCCGCCTCGGCGACCGTCTCGTCGCAGCTGGCGCTCACCCGCCCGATGTTCACGGTGGGGCGCGCCGGCGCATCCTGGAGCAACTCCACCGCACACCCCTCTTCGCGCGGTGGAAACTGCGACGTTTGCGCGCCGTGCGAGCCCCCGCACCCCAGGCCCGCACCCGCCAGCGCGGCACTTGCGAGCGTGACACTCGCGATCCAAGCGCCTGCGAAGGCGAGCACGCGCGCCCGATTCATCGCGCGGCCCCGGCCTGCTCCTCGACCTTCGCCTCGGCCGGCGGCGGCTTCGTGGTCGTCAGCAGCGGAAACCCGAGCGCCTCCCGCTGCGCCAGATAGGCCTCCGCCACCGCCTTGGCGATCCCGCGCACCCGCCCGATGTAGCGCGCGCGCTCGGTGACCCCGATGGCCCCGCGCGCATCGAGCACGTTGAATTGATGCGCCGCCTTGCAGACGAAGTCGTAGGCGGGGAGCACCAGCTTCTTCAACGGATCTTCGGACAGCGCGAGCAGCCGTTTGCACTCCCCCTCGGCGTGATCGAAGGTCGCGAAGTGGGCTTTCGTATCGGCCTGCTCGAAGTTGTAGGTGCTCCACTCCCACTCCGCGCGCTTGGCCATCTCGCCGTAGCTGATACCGGGGGCCCAGGCCGCGTCGTAGATGTTGTCCACATCTTGTAGGTACATGATGATGCGCTCGATGCCGTAGGTGAGCTCCCCCGACACCGGATGGCAATCGATGCCGCCGATTTGCTGGAAGTACGTGAATTGGCTGATCTCTTGTCCATCGAGCCACACTTGCCAGCCGAGACCCCACGCGCCGAGGGTGGGCGACTCCCAATCATCTTCCAAGAAGCGCACGTCGTGCTCCTCGGGCTTCGTTCCGAGCGCGCGCAGAGAGGCGAGGTATCGATCCTGAATGTCGATGGGCGACGGCTTGAGGATCACTTGGAATTGGTGGAACTGCTGCAGCCGATTGGGATTGTCGCCATAGCGGCCATCGCCCGGCCTTCTGGACGGTTCGACGAAAGCGACATTCCAAGGCTCCGGACCCAGGGCCCGAAGGAAGGTGGACGGATTGAACGTTCCGGCGCCGACCTCGGAGTTGTAGGGCTGAACAAGTACGCAGCCCCGCTTGGTCCAAAAGTCCTGAAGTCCTAGGATGAGTTCCTGAAAGTACACGGGTTTCCTCGGGTTACAAGTTGGGCGCGGCAAGCCACCCGCCCCCGGCAAAAGGCGCGCAAAGATACATAGACCAGCGCCCGGGATGCCGTCCCAAATTATCCGTGCGTGCTGCGGTGCGTTATTATCTTACTTTCGCGGCTGAGATGCGCAAAAAATTGGCTGATTTATGTGGATGCAACGCAGTGGAAACAGGTGGCGCGTCGCGTTACCCCACGGTACGCTTCAAGAAGAAAAATGTGCGGTCTAGGGTTCGTCGTAGAGCTGGAGCGCGGCGCCCAACACGGCGTCGTTGAAGATGGCATCGAGATCGTCCGACGTCTCACGCATCGAGGCGCCACGGGGCGAGATCCAAAAACGGGCGATGGTGCCGGGATGTTGCTGCAACTCCCGCACGCGTTCTTTCGCGCCAAATGCGCGTTCGAATTGCCCGATCCAGGCAAGTATGCCGTGGCGATGTTGTTCCTCTCGAGGAACGACGCGCGGCGTGCGCGCCAGGAGGAGCGGCTCGCGATCGCGGTCCGGCACTACGGGCTCCAAGTGCTCGGGTGGCGCGACGTTCCCATCGACGACGCGGCCCTGGGCCCGCTGGGGCGTTCGTGCCAGCCGGTGATTCGGCAGCTCTTCGTCGGTCGTGCGTCGGCGCAGGCCGAAGTCATCAGGTCTTCCCACGCCATCCTCGTCGAGAACGAAGATGCTCCGAGCGCGATGGCGGATTTCGAGCGCATGCTCTTTTTGGTGCGCAAGCGCGCCGGCCGAGCGAACAGCGCCGCGGGCGAGGGCGATGACTTTTATGTCGCCAGCTTTTCGTCGACGACCATCGTCTACAAGGGGCTCATGCTCCCCGAAGCGCTCGGAGCGTTTTATCCCGATCTCTCCGATCCGCTGACCAAGAGCCAATTCGCCATCGTCCACTCGCGTTTCAGCACCAACACGCTCCCCACGTGGGACCGCGCGCACCCCTTCCGCCGCATCGCCCACAACGGTGAAATCAATACCTTGCGGGGAAATCGCGCCTGGATGTCGGCGCGCGAGCAGGTCCTGACGGCACATCTCTTCGGAGATGCTATCAGCGACATCAAGGCAATCATTCGTCCAGATGGTAGCGATTCTGCGTCGCTCGATAACGTCGTGGACTTTTTGCTCGCGGGCGGTCGGTCGATTCCGCACGTCATGATGATGCTGGTCCCCGAAGCATGGTCGACCCAGTCGCACATGCCCGAGGAGCTCCGCGCCTTTTACGAGTACCACGCGTCCCTCGTCGAACCGTGGGATGGCCCGGCGGCCCTCCTCTTTACCGACGGGCGCTACGTGGGCGCGACCCTCGATCGCAACGGGCTGCGTCCGCTGAAGTACATCGTTCAGGCGGGCGGCCGCGTCCTCGCCGCCAGCGAGTTCGGCGTGCTCGACGTGCCCGAGGAGGAGATCCTCCACAAGGGCCGGGTGATGCCCGGCAAGATGCTCCTGCTCGACTGTGGCACCCGCTACGAGCCCGGGCGCATCGTAGAGGACGCGGAGGTCAAACGCACGGTGGCCGCGCGGCAGCCGTACGGCGCGTGGCTGGCCGACAACAAGATCGATCTATCGCGCCTCCCCGACGTTCCCCAGATTTACACGCTGGAACGCGCCGAGCGCGAACGCCTCCTGCAAACGTTCGGGTACACGCGCGAAGATCTGCAGATCGTGCTGGGGCCCATGGCCGCCCGCGGTGAGGAGCCGGTGGGGAGCATGGGCAACGACGGGCCGCTCGCGGTCTTGGTCGATCGTCCGGTGTCGCTGTTCCGGTACTTCAAACAGCAGTTCGCCCAAGTGACCAACCCGCCGATCGATCCGATCCGCGAGGAGCTGGTCATGTCGCTGGTGACCTGTGTCGGCGGGGAGGGAACGCTCCTCGACGAGACGCCCGAGCAGTGTCGGTTGCTGGAGCTCCCGCACCCGATCCTGACCAGCCGCGATCTGGCGAAGCTGAAGACGAACCCCTATCCGTTCTTCCGGCCGCGCGTCCTCTCGATGCGGTTCTCGGCCCGGCCCGGCACGACCCTCCCGAGCGAGGAGCGGCTGCGCACGGCGCTCGACGCGCTGGCGGATGCGGCCGAGCGGGCGGTGGACGACGGGGTCAGTGTGCTCATCTTGAGCGATCGGGACATCGACGCGGAGCACGCGCCCATTCCCAGCTTGCTCGCGACGTCGGCCGTGCATCACCGGCTCCTCCGCGCGGGCAAGCGCACCAAGGTCGGCATCGTGGTGGAGTCGGGCGAGCCGCGCGAGGTGGCGGACATCGCGCTGCTCGTGGGCTACGGCGCCGGCGCGGTCAATCCGTACCTCGCGCTGGAGGTCGTCGCCGATTCGAGCGGCGACGCGGCCGCGGCCACCAAGGCGTACGTCACGGCGCTCAAGAAGGGGCTGCTCAAGGTGCTCTCCAAGATGGGGATCAGCACGCTCTCGAGCTACCACGGCGCGCAGATCTTCGAGGCGCTCGGGCTCTCGCGGGAGCTGGTGGCCACGTATTTCCCCGGGACCGAGTCATCCATCAGCGGCATCGGCCTCGACGTGCTCGCCGACGACGCCCTGGCCCGGCACCAAGAGGGCTTCGGGCCGCACGCGAGCGGCGATCTCGACGTGGGCGGCGCGTACGCGTGGCGCGCGGGGAGCTTGCCGCACCTGTGGAACCCGGAGACGGTCGCCAGTCTGCAAAAGGCCGTGCGCTTGAACGACGACAAGTCGTACGCCGACTATGCCAAGCGCATCAACGAGCAAGCCTCGGGGCCCGTCACCTTGCGCGCGCTCTGGGACATCGCGCCCGCGAAGGGGAGCTCGCCCGTGCCGCTCGAGGAGGTGGAGCCGGCGCAGCTCATCGTGCGCCGGTTCGCCACGGGCGCCATGTCCTTCGGGAGCATCAGCAAAGAGGCGCACGAGAACCTCGCCATCGCGATGAACCGCATCGGCGGCAAGAGCAACAGCGGCGAGGGCGGCGAAGACTCCGTGCGCTATCTGCCGGACGAGCGCGGGGATCTGCGGCGCAGCGCCATCAAACAAGTGGCGTCGGCGCGCTTTGGGGCCAGCGCGCACTACCTGGTCTCCGCCGAGGAGATGCAGATCAAGATCGCGCAAGGCGCCAAGCCGGGCGAGGGCGGTCAGCTCCCGGGCCATAAGGTCGACGAGGTGATCGCGCGCGTGCGGCACGCCACCCCGGGCGTCACCTTGATTTCGCCGCCGCCGCACCACGATATCTATTCGATCGAGGATCTGGCGGAGCTCATCTTCGACCTCAAGAACGTCAACTCGCGGGCGCGGGTCAGCGTCAAGCTGGTGGCCGAGTCGGGGGTCGGTACGGTGGCCGCGGGCGTCGCCAAGGCCAAGGCGGACCTCATCCTCATCAGCGGCCACGATGGCGGCACGGGAGCCTCACCGCTCTCGTCGATTCAGCACGCGGGCATCGCGTGGGAGATCGGCATCGCCGAGACGCAGCGGGTGCTGGTGGAGAATGGGCTTCGCTCGCGCGTGCGCCTGCAGGTCGACGGGCAGCTCAAGACGGGCCGGGACGTGGCCATCGCCGCGCTCCTGGGCGCGGAGGAGTTTGGCTTCGCCACCGCGCCGCTGGTCGCATCGGGCTGCATCATGATGCGAAAGTGCCATTTGAATACATGCCCGGTGGGCATCGCCACCCAAGATCCGGTGCTGCGCGCGCGCTTCAAGGGCGAGCCGGAGCACGTCATCAACTACTTCTTCTTCGTGGCCGAGGAGCTGCGCGCCATCATGGCCAGCCTGGGCTTCCGCACCATCGACGAGATGGTGGGCCGCGTGGATTGCCTGGCGATGCGCCCGGCCGAGCGCCTTCCGCGCAAGGCCCGGGGCCTCGATTGTTCGCGCCTGCTCACCATCCCGGCGGGCGATGGTCCGCTGCGCTGTACGGAGCCGCAGCACCACGAGATCGAGCAGGTGCTCGATCGCACCATCCTGGAGAAGGCGGCTGCGAGCGTGGCGTGCGGCGACAAGATGGCGATCTCGCTCCCCGTGCGCAACTCGGACCGCGCGCTGGGGGCGATGGTCTCCGGCGAGATCGCGCGCAAGCACGGTGAGCAGGGCTTGCCGCCCGATACCCTGACCGTGAACGTGGAAGGGACGGCGGGCCAGAGCTTCGGCGCCTTCGCGGCGCGCGGTCTGTCGCTGGTGCTCGAGGGCGACGCCAACGACTACGTGGGCAAGGGGCTCTCGGGCGGGACCTTGGTGGTGCGGCCCAAGGCGGGCGCCAAGTTCGTCGCCGATCAAAACGTCATCGTCGGCAACACGGTGCTCTACGGCGCCATCGACGGCCTGGCGTTCTTCGCGGGCCGAGGCGGCGAGCGCTTCGCCGTGCGAAACAGCGGGGCGCAGGCGGTGGTCGAGGGCGTGGGCGATCACGGCTGCGAGTACATGACGGGCGGGCGCGTGGTCGTTCTGGGGACGACGGGGCGCAATTTCGCGGCCGGCATGAGCGGCGGCATCGCGTACGTGCTGGATGAAGACGGTCAATTCGAAGGCCGGGTGAACGGCGCCATGGTGGAGATTCAGAGGCCCGTTCCGCCCGAGGATCTCGACGAGGTGCACGCTCTGGTGCTCGAGCATGCGGCGCGGACGCAGAGTCGAAAGGCGGCGGCGCTCCTCGCGACGTGGTCCTCCGCCAGCGAACGATTCGTCAAGGTGATTCCGGTCGAGTACCGGCGGGCATTGGAAAAAGAAAAAGAGCGTTTGCGCGAGGTGAGCCATGGGTGATCCCACCGGGTTTCTCAAACTGGGACGGCGGCCGTCGAAAGAGCGTCCGGTGGAAGAGCGCGTGGAGGACTATCGCGAGTTCGTGCTGCCGCTCCCCGACGGCGAGGTGCGCGAGGAGGCGGCGCGCTGTATGGATTGCGGCGTGCCGTTCTGCCACGGCAGCTGTCCGCTCGGCAATTTGATCCCCGAGTGGAACGACTTGATGTACCGCGGTGAGGTCGAGCGCGCGATGTCGCGCCTGTTCGAGACGAACAACTTCCCCGAGGTGACGGGCCGCATCTGCCCCGC
The DNA here is from genome assembly GCA_037157815.1 of Sorangiineae bacterium MSr11954. Lineage (NCBI taxonomy): Bacteria > Pseudomonadati > Myxococcota > Myxococcia > Myxococcales > Pendulisporaceae > Pendulispora > Pendulispora albinea. The sequence goes on along the minus strand of CP089984.1, from coordinate 10,379,266 downwards.
GCCGTGCGAAGGGTCGTGCGTCTTGGCGCTCGACGGCGACGCGGTGCGCATCAAGGCCATCGAGAAGACCATCGCCGACGAGACGTTCGAGCGCAGCCTGGTCCCGCGCGTCTCCGCCGTTCGCACCGGCAAGCGCGTGGCCATCGTGGGCTCCGGCCCCGCCGGTCTCGCGGCCGCGCAGCAGCTCGCGCGCGAGGGCCACGAGGTGACCTTGTTCGAGAAGGACGATCGCGTCGGCGGGCTCCTTCGCTATGGCATCCCCGACTTCAAGTTGGAGAAGGGCGGGCTCGATCGGCGCCTCGAGCAGCTCGCGGCCGAGGGCGTTCGCTTCGTCACCAACGCCGATATCGGCGGCGCGGTGTCGGTTCAGGATTTGCGCTCCGAGCACGACGCGGTGGTGCTCGCGTGCGGCGCGCAGATCCCGCGCGATCTTCCGGTCCCCGGGCGGGAGCTTCGCGGCATCCACTTCGCGATGGACTTTCTGACCCTGCAAAACCGCCGGGTGGCGGGCGACGACGTGGAAGGCGGCCTGGTCGCCACCGGCAAGCACGTGGTGGTCATCGGCGGGGGCGATACGGGCTCCGACTGCGTGGGAACGTCGCACCGGCACAAGGCGGCCAGCGTGCTGCAGCTCGAGATTTTGCCGCGCCCGCCGGATGCGCGCCCGCGCGAGAACCCGTGGCCGGCCTGGCCTTTGGTGCTGCGCACGTCGTCGTCGCACCAAGAGGGCGGCTCCCGCGATTGGTCGGTGCTCACCCGGCGCTTCATCGGCGACGCAAATGGCAACGTGACGGCCCTCGAGGCGGTGCGTGCGGAGATCCTCCCGGATCGCTCGGTGCGCGCGGTGGAAGGCACCGAGTTCACCGTGCCGTGCGACTTGGCGCTGTTGGCCATGGGCTTTACGGGGCCCGTGCGCACGATCCCCACCGCGCTCGGTCTTGCGCTCGATGCGCGCGGCAATGTGGCCACCGACTCCGAGGGGCGGACCAACGCCCCGGGCGTGTTTGCCTGCGGCGACATGAGCCGCGGTCAGTCGCTGGTGGTGTGGGCCATCGCCGATGGACGTCGCGTGGCCCGCGGTGTCGATCGGTACCTGTCCGCCGCCGTATCCACGCGCATCGCGGGTTAGGTTGCGCGATCCCGGGATGGTGCGTTGCACGGCGCAACGTGCAACCGTTGCTTCCTCCGAAATAAGTAAGGATTTCCGCGCGCCGCTGGCGGCGTGAAATTTGATGAGAGCCCTCTCGCAGCGCGGAGCACGCGCGCTGGCGAAAGGGCAATATGACGGACACTGGTATCGACACGATCCTCGCGCTCGCGCTCGACGGAAAGTGGACTCTCGTTTCTGCGATCGTCATCGGGGCGATCGTTCGGGCCTTCAAGTCGGACACCTCGCTCCCGACCTTACCGCCCGCATGGCGGCCGTGGCTCGCGCTCGTCCTGGGCGCCATTTCGGGCATCGCGCAGACGGTGGTCGAGCGCAACGTGACGTGGAAGGAGGCCATCGTCAGCGGCTTGACCGCCGCCTTCACCGCGATGGCGGGGCACGATCTTCTGATTGGATCCTTGCGCAAAGGCCGGGAGCTCGGCGAAGGCCGGGTGGACGATGCGCGCCCCCAGGACCCGGGGCTGGTGAAAGGAGGCGCGCCGTGAATCGCCTTTCGAAGCCGGCGCATGGCGCGATCCCCGGCGCGATGTGGCCCGAGCGCGCCGGTGTATGCGTCATGGCCGCGGCCATTCTACCGCTGGTGCACGCCCTCGGTTGCGGCCCCGCGCGCGGCGCGAGCTCGCCGGCTCGGGATACGGCGCGCGGCGCGATCCTCACCGTCGCCAAGGCGGTGTCGGTGGCCGACGGCGTATGCACGGCCGCCGCGCGCGAGCGCAGCGACGCCAAGCTCGCCAAGATGTGCGCGGACGCGTACGACGCCGCCCGCCCCGCGCTGCTCGCGGCCGAGTCGGGGGTGGACGCATGGGAGAACGGCCAACGCCAGCGCGTGGCCTGCGCGACCACGGACGCGGCGGTCGCGCTCCGCAACCTGGGGGACGCGCTCGCGCGGGTCGGGGTGAGCTTGCCCCCGGTGCTGTCCGACGCGCTCTCGCTTTCACGAGGTCTCGAGGAGGTGTGCCATGGCGGGTAATGGAATTCCGGGGGTGGCGGGGGATCTGGAGACGGCGCTGCAGTTGCTCCGAGCCGCCGTGAAGCTCGCGCCGCCGCTCCTCGATTGGCTGCACGATCTCATCGAGGGGCGGGCCGATCCGCTCTCGGTTCGGGTCAAGACCATCCTGCCCGAGCTGTCGCAGAGCCGCGCGCTGCAGTACGAGCTCGAGCGGCGCGAGGCCGAGCAACGAAAGGGCGAGGGATGAACATGCTCTCCGGGCTCGGTATCTGGATATGGCAGCTCGCGGCGTGCGAGCGCGGGCGAATCGACGCCATCGCCGAGAAAGCAAAGCGATGCGGCGTCTCGTGGGTGGCCATCAAGGCCGGCGAGTCGCGCAGCAACGGCCAAGTCACGCGCGAGCGGGTGGAGGTCTTGCGCGCCGCCGGGATCGAGTGCGCCGCGTGGTGGTACTCCGTCCCCACCACCGTGAGCGCGCAGATCGCGCTCGCGCGTGATCTGGTCCACGAGCAGGGCGTTCGGCACCTGATCTGCGACGCCGAATTCGAGTGGGAGACCTCGCACGACGCGCACGACAAGCTCGTCTCCCACGATTGGCGCACGGAGGCGCGCACCTTCGCGGCGCGCTTGCGCGACGCGGTGGGGCCGGACGTGTACTTGGCCGACGCTCCATGGTCCATCGTCAAGGCGCACCCCATCTGGCCTTGGAACGAGTTTGGCGCCGTCCTCGATGCGCGTATGGATCAATGCTATTGGCGCCTGGCGCGCCAACCGTTTGCGCAGTTTGCCGCGCGCGCGGACGCGGCTTGGTCGGCGCTCGCCGGAGGCCCTCCGCGCTGCCCCATTGGGTGCATGGTCGACTACCACGGGACCGACCACGCACCGTTGCACGAGCTCGACGAGTTCCTCGATCACTATGCGCTGGCGCCGGCTCACTCGCTTTGGTCGTGGCAGCACCTGTCGGCCGCCGAGTGGGCCGTGCTCGAGCAACGCGCGGCGCACAGCCGCGAGCCCGTTTCTGCGGGGCTCTGCGCCGTCATGAAGTACACACTGGGACCCGAGTCGCAGACCTAACCGGTCCGCGGGGGGGATTCGGCTCTCCGTGTGCTGCGCCGGATCGCCGAACGCACCGTGCGCCGGATCGCCGAACGCAGCGTACGCAGAGTCGGCGTGTGCTGTGCCGGATCGCCGAACGCAGCGCGCGGCGAGTCGGCGTGTGCCGTGCCGGATCGCGGTCTGCTGCGTGCGGCGAGTCGGCGTGTGCCGAGCGACTACTCCGACCGTTGGCCTTCTTGAGGTGCCTCATGGTTGCCGGGCGTCAATTGCAGCCGTTTCAGCTTTCGCCAGAGCGTGGTTCGATGGATCCCGAGCTCGTCCGCCAGCTTTTGCAGTTGGGTACCGCCCCGCGCGAGCCGTTCGCGAATGAGCTGCTGCTCGATCAAGGCGGCGGCCTCGCGCGCCGACGTTTTCCCGGCAGTCGGCCGCACGCTCGTCAGGATCGCATCCTTACGGCGCGGTGCTTCGGCGGGCACGGCGTGGGCCGTGGCGAGCTCCGGCGCGAGGTCGAGCAGCGCAGCCTCCGTCAGCTCGCCCGGGGCGGCCAGCGACAGCACCCGCTCCATCACATTGCGCAGCTCCCGCACATTGCCCGGCCAGGGGTAGCGATCCAGCGCGTGGCGCGCTTCGCGCGAGAACGAAATGCGCGAACCGCGGTCGTGCTGCGCGTGGAATCGTGTGATCAAGGCGTCGCGATCGCCGGGTCGGTCACGCAGCGGGGGCACCTCCACGACGAAGGTCGCGATGCGGAAGTACAGATCCGAGCGGAAGCGCGACATGGCGATTTCTTTGCGCAGATCGCGGTTGGTGGCCGCCACCACGCGAACGTCGATGGCGGTGGGCTTGGAGGCGCCGACGGCGCGAATCGAGCCCTCCTCGAGGGCACGCAGGAGCTTCGCTTGCACCCCCGGGTCCAGCTCCCCGATTTCGTCGAGGAACAGGGTGCCCCGATGCGCCTCGACGAAGGCGCCGCCCGCGTTGGACACCGCCCCCGTGAACGCGCCGCGCACGTGCCCGAAGAGCGCGCTCTCCGCCAGCCCATCGCTGAACGCCGCGCAGTTGACGGCGACGAAAGCCCCCTGCCGCCCGGAGCGCAGGTGCACATGCCGCGCGAGCAGCTCTTTTCCCGAGCCCGTCGGCCCCGTGATCAACACGCTTCCACCGCGTTTGGCCACTTGATCCACCGTATGAAGCGCCTGCTGCAGCGGCGGATCGACGGCGACGAGGCCGCCCGTGTCCGAGCGCGCGCACCGTGTGGCACGCACGACGGCGTTTCGCAGGGCTTGCTCGCCCAACGGCTTTCCGACATCGCGCCCGATGACGATGATCGGCGCGCCATGACGGCTGGTGAGCCGTGTGCGTTCGTTGTCATCCATGGCCTCGTCGACCACGATGAGATCGGCGGGGCGCGATGTGGCCGGTGCCGCGTCGCCCGACGTTAAGCGTTCGGTGCGAAAACGGAGCTCGGCACCTTCGAGTGTGTGTGCAACGGTGTCTCCGAGGGAACCTTCGAGAACGACGAGTGCCTTCATCATCGTGGTGGGTCCAATGGGCGAAGTTTGATTTTTGATCCATCACCGCCTCGCGCCGATCAAGGCGTGTTCGTGCGGTGTGCGCAGAAGAGCCAAGAGCAAGATGGGAGCCAGTTCCCGATGGTGCTTCGAAACGCGTTGCACGGGCCCCGCGACGAAGTCGCAATTTTGGACAGCTGCAACATGTTCACTGTCCAAAAAGTCGACAAACCGCGTTTTCGCCTGGTTTCATTCGTCTTCGGACACGGGCGATCCCAGAGGCTCGACCCAAAAGCGCGCCGCGACCCGAAAGCGCCCCGCGACCCAAAAGCGCGCCGCGATCCGAAAGCGCGCCGCGATCCGAAAGCGCGCGCCGATCAGCTGCGCGGGACTTCCCGCAGCTTGTTGTACAAGGTTTGCCGATTGATCCCGAGCAACGCCGCCGCCTTCGTTCGATTGCCGTTCGTTTGCAACAGCGCCGCATCGATGGCCCGCCGCTCCACCCACTCGAGGCTCGCCGGCAGGCGCACGATGAACGGATCTTCGCCCGCCGCTTGCGCCGACGCCCCGTTCACGGAAGGTTCGTGAACACCGTTCACGGCCACGGGAAGATCCGAGGGCGCAATCCACGGGCCATCGCCCAGGACCACCGCGTGCTCGATGGCATTGCGCAGCTCCCGCACATTCCCAGGCCAAGGGTAGCGGCGAATGGCGGCCAGCGCCTCGGGCGAAAAGCCATCGATGCGCCGGCCGGTGCTGGGGGCGAAATCGAGCAAGATTTGTTGCGCGAGCAACAACAAGTCGTCACCGCGTTCGCGCAGCGGTGGCACGGAGGCGCTGACGACCGAGATGCGAAAGAACAGATCGCTTCGAAAGGTGCCCGCGGTCACCATGGCCTGGAGATCGCGGTTGGTGGCGGCGATGACGCGGGCCTGCAAGGTCACGGAGCGGTTCGAGCCGACCCGCTCGAAGCACTTCTCCTCGAGGACGCGTAGGAGCTTCGCTTGGCTCGCGAGCGGCAGCTCGCCAATTTCGTCGAGCAGCACGGTGCCCCGGCCTGCGCTCTCGAGCGCACCGGGTCGCGCGGCCACGGCACCGGTGAACGCGCCGCGCTCGTGCCCGAACAACTCACTCTCAATGAGGTTGTCTGGAATGGCCGCACAATTGATGACCTTGAGCGGCTCGTCTTTGCGTGAACCGGTTTCGTGGATCAAGCGCGCCACGAAGGTTTTGCCCACCCCTGTCTCGCCGGTGAGGAGCACCACGGTGTCCGACACGGCGAGCTTCGGGATGATGCGCACCAGCCGATCGGCCGCCACCGATGTTCCCAAGAAGGCGTGCGCGCTCCCGACGGCTTGCTGCCGAAATGTCTCCAGCTCCGCTTTGACCGTGCGCAGGGCCGAGATTTGCGCGATGCGCGAGGCGCAGATTTGAACGGCCACCACCAGCAGCCGGCGAAGGAGATCCGTCACCCGATCGGGGGACAACGTGGTCGCGAACGCAATCCATCGCGGCGATGCTCCATGCGCGGGCACCACGAGCTTTACACGGCCCGCGGGGGTGACCGTCTCCAGAACCGCCATGGCATCGCCGTTGCTCGCGCCATTGGTCACGGTATCGTTCGCGCCCGAGAGCACGTTGGAGGGCGCGTCCGTGATTTCGATGGATTCGCAGTCGGCGTGCGCGCGCGCCCAGTTGGCGAGCGCTGATTCGAGCGAGCCCATGTCTTCCGTCGTGGCCAGCGCTTCGTTGAGCGCAAACACGGCTGCGAAGCCGCGCGCGTCGGCGGCTGGGCCGTTCAGCAGCGCGTGTACCATCGTGGAGCCGTAGGACGCGGGCGGTTGCGAGCCGTCGGTGTCGGCTTCGGCCACCAAGAGCACGGTGTTGCCTACTACGAGCGAGTCCCCGACCTTCACCAGCACGTCGAGCGTTTCGCACCCGGCGTGCACGAGCGGGGCGGCGGTGGGGCACACGTGGACGCGCGTTCCGTGCTCGGTCTCCACGATCTGGAAGTGGTGACGGGAAACGGAGCGATCGGGCAAGATCAAGTCGGCGTCGCGCGCGCGACCGACCATCCGCACGCGATGGTCGACGACCATGCGCGCTCCCGCATTCAATCCCTGTGCGACAATGAGATACCTGGTCCGTTGCATCGCACGCCTCGCGGAGATACCTCCCCTTGGTGAGGAGCGCCGTAACCCTTTAACATATGCACTCGCGCGAAATGTAACGAGAGCCGTAGCCCCGAGCCGAAGCGCGCAGTAACACAGCCGTTGTTTGGTAGCACGCTCCAGCTGGCGCGGTGTCTTGACGCACGGACGAGTGCAACGCCATCATCCGTTCCGCGAGTTCAATGCCGACGTCCTTCTCGCGCTCATCGGCTTCAGAACGCGCGTTGGCGCGTCTAGGCTCGGTGATACAACAGAAATATCGAATTGACCGGCTGATCGGGGTTGGCGGGACGGCGGCCGTCTATGCGGCGACGCATCGCAATGGCCACCGCGTGGCCATCAAGTTCCTGCACGAAACATTCTGGAACGATCCGGAGATCGGCCAGCTCTTCAGCCGCGAAGCGTATGTGGCCAATCAGGTGCGCCACCCGGGCAGCGTCCCCGTGCTCGACAACGACATGGATCACGAGGGGTGCCCCTTTCTGATCATGCCGCTGCTCGAGGGGATGACCCTCCGCGAGCGCTGGGAGCGCGCAAGGAACCGTCTGCCGCTCGATGAAGTGATGGTGGTGGTCTCGGATGCGCTCGACGTGCTCGTGAGCGCCCACGCCAAAGGCATCATCCATCGCGACATCAAACCGGACAACCTCTTCATCACCGGCTCGGGCAATGTGCGCGTGCTCGACTTCGGCATCGCCCGCCGCATCAACGGGGAGAGCAGCGCCATCTTTCCAGGCCGGCTGGTGGGCACCCCCGCCTTCATGTCGCCCGAGCAGGCCCTCGGCAACGCCAACGCCGTGGGACCGCACAGCGATTGCTGGGCCATGGGGGCCACGATTTTTACGCTCTTGTCCGGCGAGCTCGTTCACATCTCGGACAACTCGAGCGCCCTGATCGTAGCCGCCGCCACCCAGCGCGCGCGCGCCCTCTCCGACGTGCTGCCCGAGCTCCCGGCGCCCATCGTGCAATTCGTTCGCACGTCGCTGGCGTTCGAGCCGGCGGAGCGATGGCCGTCGGCGCGCGAGATGCGCGAGGCGCTCCACTTGGCGTACGAGGCGGCGTTGGGCCGGTCGCTCGCCTCGGTGGCGGTGCAGGTTCGCGAAGGCTTCGTCGCGGAGCTTTCACCCGACAGCAGCGATCTGCACGAGACGGAGACGCAGCCGATCGATCGCGCCGATCGTACGGATCGCGTCGGTCGCGTTTCGCCGCCCAGCGGAGGTTTTCTGCCCAGCACCGGGCGCATGATGGCGAGCGCACCGTCGAACGGCGCCATCGAGACGCGCCTCAGCGCATCGGGCCGGTGGAAATCGACGCGCACGCAGGGCAGCGTCCGCACCCTCACCACGTCCCTCCCCAAGACGCTTCGGGATGGAGAGGCGGTGAGCAGCGACCGAAAGAACGAGCCCAACCCGGCCCGCTCCGAACCCTCGCGCCGCGTGCTCCGGCTCAAACGACGCCGGCGGCTCTGGGGGGCCGTGGTCGCCGGGATGGCGTTGCCGGGGGTGGTGGCGCTGGCCTTCGTGGTGGCCATGGTGCTGGGGGTGTACGAGCCCGGGATCGGACACCGCCTTAAGGCGCGGCTGCCGCCCGCGGGGGTCGACGATGCGGGAGCATCCGCCGCGCCCACGGCGTCGAGCAACACGGAGGCGGCGCGCGCCCACTTCAACGCGGGCGTTCAAGATTGGCGCGACGCCGTGCCGGGTGCCGCCGAAAAGAGCTTTACGCGTGCGCTGGAGCTCGATCCCAGCCTGGCGGCGGCCCACCTCTATTTGGCCATGATGCCCATGTGGACGGACGACGGGGCGCGCGAGCACCACCACGCGGCGTCCGCCCAACGTGCCCGGCTCGGGCCGCGCGATCTCGCCCTGCTCGATGCGTACGCGCCCGTGGTGGCCATGCCGCCCGATCTGGACACCGCACGCCAGCGCCTCCTCGCGGCGCACGAGGCGTTTCGTTCCGACTGGCTCGTGAGCTTTGCGCTGGCGGATATTCAGATCAAGCGCGGCGAGCTGCAGAACGCGATCGACGTGCTGAACGATCTCTCCGGGCGCGATCCGACGGTGGCCATGGCTTGGGCGGGCAAGGGGTTCGCGTACGGATTGCTCGACGACGTCGCGAGCGCGCGCCGCTCGTTGGAAGAGTGCCTCCACGTCTCGAGCTACGGCGTGAGGTGCCTCGAGACCATCGCCAAGCTCGATGCGCACGAAGGGCGATGCGAGGACACGGAGCGGCACGCGCGCCGGCTGATGGCGCTTCCGTCGCCGAGCAATTTGATGGCCATCCGGCTCGCGAGCGCCATCCACGGCCGGGGCGGAACGATGAGCAGCGTCCACGACGTGCTCGATCGCGCCTGGCCGCTCGCGCCCGAATCGAAGCGCGAGATCGTCCGTCAGCGCTACGAGGCTCAGTTCCTCGTGCTCGCCGGGCAGTTCGAGCCGGCGCGGCGCGCGCTGGATGCGTGGGGCAGGGCCGTCGCGAACGAGGCGTCCGAGTCCGAGCATGCGCGTTTCTCGCAGATGCAATTTCAAATGGCCATCGAGCTCGGAGATCCCTCGCTCGCCGGTCGACTGGCCACCGAGTACCTCGCCAAGCGCGATGCGTGGCTCCCGTCCACCTATTTCGATTGGGAGATCCTGGCGCTGCGGACGCTCTACCTCACCGGTTCGTTGCCGCACGAGGCCTTCGAGACGCGCAGGCAATCCTGGCTGGCGCGCGAGGCCAAACGCTCCCAGCTCCTCAACTCGACCGCGCTGCGGTGGATCGTGGCCTACGCGCTCGCCGTGGGCACCCCCGACGATGCCCGCGAGGCCCTGTCGGTGCTGCCGAGTTATCTTCCGCTCGTCGATTCGCTCACCCGCGACGTCGAGATGGACGACGGTATTGGCACGACCTACCTGCTCGCGGGAGACGTCGAGAAGGCGTTGCCTTACCTCCAGCGGGCCACGCGCTCGTGCGAGGCGGTCCAAGCACCTTTCGAGCATACCCGCGCGCATTTGCACTTGGGGCTCGCGCTCGAGCAGCGAGGTGACGTGGCAGGCGCATGCGCCGCGTACGGCGTCGTCCTGGCGCGATGGGGCGAGGAGCGCCGCAGCGTATCGGCAAAAATGGCGCGCGCGCATCGCTCCTCGTTGCGCTGCCCGGCCCCGTGAGGCCGCAACGAATTGGGTCCCCCCCGTGGGATTGCGCGCGTCGCTCAGGTGTTGGGGTCGGGATCCTCGATCTCGGTCTCGGTGCCGCCCTTGCTGGTGCGGCTGTTGGGGCCGGGATCTTCGATGCGGCTACCATCCTCCGCTTCGTGCTTCTCCGATTCCTGCGGCACCAGCTCTTTCACTTCGGACTTGGAGACCCCTTCATCCGCCTTCTTCGAAGACTCTTCGCGCTTCATTGCAGTTGACCTCTCGGGTGGTTTTATCGTCGTACTTGGGAATCACCGCGTTGCGGCGATTCATGACGCTCTAGAGCAAGATGAACGCCACCCAAAAAGGTCATACGACACCCGCGTAGGGTGTCCGTCGATTTGCCGCGAAGCCACGTATCAGAAAATGTTTCGTGAAAAATGCACTCAAAGCGTCCAAAAAACGGACGCTTCGAGTGTCCAGCTTGTCCAAGAAATCGACGCTCGACCGATCGTGTGCGCGGCGGTCTGTCGTCAGCGCGAGAGCGCATGCAGGAGCGCGCGCGCATCTTCCAAGGTCGGATCGTCGTCGACGGCGCGCTTCAGGAGGAGCAGCGCCTTCTTCGTATCGCCTTGAACGTGGGCGATTTCGCCCAGCCGCTGGTACGCCACGGCGCGCGGGATGGGCGCGCTGCCGCGTAGCATGGTGATGGTGCGCAGCGCCTTGGTGGCCACGTCGTACTGACGGAGCTCCAGGGCGGAGCGCGCGAGCTCGGAGGCCACGAGCCCGTTCTGGCCGTCCATGTCGAGCGCGCTCGAGAGCCACGAGAGCTCGCCCTGGCGATCGCCCACGGTGCGCGCGACCCGCGCGAGGCGCTGGTGCAAGAGCGCCAGATCCCGCGAGCGACGGCCCTTTTGCGCGGCCAGCGTGGTGTGCATCAGCGCGTTGGCCTCGTCGGGGCGTCCGAGCGCGAGCAGCGCGTCGGCCAAGAAGGCGGCGCACTCGATGTCGTTGGGCCGGATGGTCCGCGCCTCCTCCAAGGCGGCGAGCGCGGCCTGCTCTTCGATGCCGCTCTCCAGGAGCACGGCGGCGCCGCGCACCAGGTGCGTGAAGCGCAGATCGTCGTCGAGGGTGGTGCGCGCCTCCGCGAGGCTCATCTCGGCCAGCTCCCGGTGCGCCCCCGTGCGCGCGTACAGCTCGCGGAGCCGCTCCCGCACCTCGGTGTTGGTCGGATCGCTCCGCAGGGCGCGCTCGAGGACGGGGCGCGCGAAGCCCAGCTCGCCCGCCCGCTCGCTGGTGTGCGCCAGCTTCAGCGCCAGCTCGGAGAGCTCCGAGTCGTCGATCATGGCCAGCCGGCGGTAGGTGGCGCTGGCGACGTCCCAGTGCCCGAGGGTCTCTTCCAGCTCGCCCAGGGTGCGGAGCGCTTCGCGGTGGTTTGGATCGCGGGTGAGCAGCTCACCCAGGTGCATCCGCGCCGCGTCGGTGTGGCCGGACTTGGCCAGCAGGTTGACCAGCCGAAGGAGGATGGCCGCCTCTTTGGCCGTGTCGTCCGCGCGGATCGCCTCCTCGCGCAGCCGCGCCAGCTGCATGGTCAGAGGCTCCACGTAGTTGGCCGGATCGAGCGCGAAGGCTCGCTCGAGATCGTAGAGGGCGCCGCCTTGATCGCCGAGCCGCGCGCGAAGCGAGGCGCGGGCGGCCAGCAGCGGGGCGCGCCGCGCGTCTTGATCCGGCAGCGCCGAGGCCGCGCTCGTGAGCTCGGTGGCGGCGGCTTGGTAGAGGCCCGCGTCGGTCAAGGTGGCGATGTGCTCGTCGAAGAGCTCGCGATCGTCGGGCAGCGACGTGCGGGCCTCCTGGAGCAGCTCCGCGGCGCGCGCGGCGTCGCGGAGCTCCGTGCGGTAGAGCGTCGCCGTCTTGCGCAGGCGCGCGGCGCGTTCGGCAGGCTCGCTCTGCGCCATGGCGTCGAGCACCTGCACCTCGGCGAGCTTTTGGGTGTCGCCCCGCTCGCGGTAGATGTGCAGCAGCCGATCGCGCAAGGTGGTGCTCTCCGGGCACGCCTTGAAGCCGACGGCGATGGCGCGCTCGCCGCCCTCGGTGTCCCAGAGCTCTTCGCGCAGGCTCACCAGCTCCAGGGTGAGCTTCTCCGCCTCGGGCCCCGAGGTCAGCGGAATGAGCCGCTCGAGCAGCTCCGCCCGATCCGCCGGCTCGCCGCTCTGGGCGAGCAGACGCGAGATGGCGCGCAGCACCGGCTCGCTCTTCGGATCCCAGTCGAGCGCCGAGTAGTAAATGCCGATGGCCGCCTGCGGATCCTGACGCTCGACGAGGACCCCCAGCCGCGCCGAGAGGGTGGCCACCCGCCGCGAGTCGCCGCGATCCTTGGCGGCGTCGATCTGCTGGTTGAGCAGCTCGGTGAGCTCGTCTTCGCGCCCGTTGGTCTCCAGGATGCCGAGCAGCATCGCGCCCGCCTCTTCGTGCCCGGGCTGCTCTTCGAGGATGCGCCGCAGCTCGAACACCGCGTCGGCCTTGGCCGCGTCGCCCCCGGTGAGGAGGATGCGCGCGCGCTCGAGGCGCATCTCGTTGCGCGGCTCGATCTCGTCGATGGTGTCGGTCACTTGGCCCAAGAGCCGCGCCAGCCGCTCGCTGTCGCCCACCTTGCGGTAAAGCGCGCCGAGGGGCTCCCACACGGTGCGATCGTCCGGCCGCTGCTCGAACAGCCGCTCGTACACCTTGGCCGCGAAGTAGGGATCGCCCAGCCGATCCGCCGCGGTGCGCGCGACGAACATCCGCACCTTGCGCGCCTCCTCCGGATCGGCGTAGTCGGCCGCCTCCAGCCGCAAGGTGAGCCCGTCGCGCAGCTCGTTGCGCGCCTCGGCGCACTCCGCGAGCAAGGTGAGCGCCCAGGCCGCGTGCTCCCGCTCCTCCTCGTTGGCGCGCGCGAGCGACACGTAGCGCCCGAGCAGCTCCTCCACCAGCGCTTTTTCGCCCAGGCTCTGCGCGAGGGAGACGGCCTCGCGGAGCACCGACGTGGGCGTGTCTGGACGCCGGCTCCGGCGCTGGAGCGCGTCGAGCAAGAGCCGCTCTTGCCCGGGGCGCCGGCCCGTCTGCTCGTAGAGGTCGAGGAGCTTGAGGCGATCGGGGTGCGCGTCGATGGCCTTCTCCAGCACCGAGAGCGCGTGCACGTTCTCGGAGTCGAGCGCCAGCGCGCTGGCCAGGAGATCGGTCGCCGCCTCCACCCCGCCGGGGGTCGAGAGGCGCAGCGCCGCCAGCCGCGAGAGCGCGCCCCCGTGCTGCGCGGGGTTCGGGGGCTGGGCCGCGGCCTCCAGCTCCACCAGCCGCGCGAGCACGCGCTCTTGCCCCTCGCGTTTGCCCGCGCGGCCGTACAGGCTCTCGAGCGCGCGCAGGACGTCGCGCGAGTCGCTCTCGAGCTGCTCCGCCTCTTCGTACATGAAGAGCGCGCGCGCGTCGTCTTCGAGCTCGCTGGAGGCGATGCCGCCCAGCCGCAGGTAGAGCGCGCCGGCCAGCTTTTTGTCCTTCGCCGCCGCCGCCTTGGCCAGCCGCGCCAGGGTGTCGACATAGCGGGGGACGGCGTGCGTTCGCTTCGCGAGCTCCAGCATCGCGTCGTGCGCGCTCGGCGAGTCGGGCGCCGCTTCGATGGCGCGCAGCCCGATGCCGAACGCTTCGTCCTCGCGCCCGAGCTTGTTGCCCAGCACGTCGGCCAGCTCGAAGAGGATCGCGGCCTTGCGCTCGGCGCCCGTGTCTTCACGCGGCTCGCCTTCGCGGGCATCGCCGCCTTCGCGGGTATCGCGGCCTTCGCGCGCGTCGCGGTCGGCCCGTTCGAGCTTCATCTCGAGCGCCTTGGCCAAGGCCTTCCACGATTCCCGCGCGCGCAGCGCCCGCTCGAGGCGCGAGGCCTCCACCGGGTGCAAGGTCGCGGCCTCCAGGGCCGACTCCAGGATCTCGTCGGCCCGATCCGTCTGCCCTTGGCGCCGCGCGATCTCGCTCAGCTCGAGCAGCACCTCGGTTCGAACGATGGGGGTCGACTCCTCGGGTTGATCCTGCCTTCGCACCACCGCCAAGAGCGCGCGGTACGAGCGCTCGGCGCGATCGAGCTCGCCGTCGTCGCGCGCGAGCTCGGCCAAGGTGCGCAGGATCTCGGCGTTCGCCGGATCGATGCGCGTGGCCGCCTCGAGCTCGGCCAGCGCGGGGGCGCGATCGCCCGCCAAGAGATCGAGGCGCGCCAGGTGGTAGTGGATCGGCGCGCGCTCCTTGGGCCTCCGCCCTCCGAACGCTTCGATGGCCGCCCGGAGCAGCGCGCGGCCCTCCTGAATGCGCCCGGCGGCGCCCAAGGTGTCGGCCAAGAGCAGCCGGATCGCGCGGTTCTCCGGATCGAGCTCCGCGGCTTGCTCCAAGAGCGGCACCGCCTCGGCGGGCATGTTGCACTTGTGCCAGTAGAGATCCGCGGCCTCGCGGAGCCGCAGGAGCTTCACCTCGTTGCTGTCGGCGTACGCGGCGCCGGTGGCGAGCAGCGCGGCCAGCGGCGCGTACTCGCGGGTCCGCTGGTAGATGGCGCCGAGGTGCGCGCGGAGCTTCTCCTCGCGGGGCTCTTCGGCGACCGCGCTCTCGAGCCGCTCGCGCGCCAAGTCTTCGCGCCCGGCCGACACCAGCGCGTCCGCGAGGCGCAAGGTGACCTGCGCGCGCTCGTCGGGATCGACGTGGTCGCGGAGGAGCACCAAGTACTGCGCCGCCTCGGTCCAGTCTTGCCGCCGCATCGACAGCCGCGCCAGCGCGTCGTACGAGGCCGCGCGCGGCTCGATGGCGACCACGCGGGCGTGGTAGTTGATGGCGGCGTTGGCGTCGTCGAGCTTCTCCTCGGCCACGGCGGCCGCGCGCGCCCAGAAGAGCGAGGCCGCCTCGTTGTCGCCGCCCGCCTCGGCCAGGGCCGCCTGGTCGGCCAAGAGCGCCGTCAGGTCTGCGTGGCGGCTGGCGCGCTGGTACACGTCGACTAGCACGCGCACCGTCTCGTCGTGCCGCGGCTCGTCTTTGAGGTTCGCCTGCAAGGTGGCCACCGCGTCCTCCGGGCGGCCGAGCAGCACCTTGAGCCGCGCGACCTCGAGGCGCAGGGCAGGGTGGGGCGCCGCCGCGAGCTGCTTCTCGCGCAGCTCGAGCAGGTCGGCGTGCCGGCCTTGCTGCTGAAAGAGCTCCGCCAAGGAGGCCGCCGCCGCATGATCCGAAGGATCCTCCGCGAAGAGCGCCTGGAAGAGCGCGATGGCCCGCTCCCGATCGCCCAGCTTGTCCACCGCGATCTTCGCCGCTTGGTGGCGCATGGTGCGGCGGTTGTCGCTGTCGAAGGGCAGCTCCGAGGCCAGCACCAAGAGGTCCACGGTCTTGGCGGCGTCGCCCTCCTCGTCGTAGATGCGGGAGAGCGCCGCGATGGTCCAGCGCACGAACTGCTCCGGATCGGCGGGCGTGCCCGAGGTCACGTCGCGCGGCGGCTCGCGGCCGAACCAGCGCTCGGTGGCGAGCTTCATCAGCCGCTCGAGGATCGATTTGCCGAGCGCCCGATCGGCGATCGAGTCGTTGGCGATCTCCGCGGCCTCGCGCAAGAGCTCGAGGTCGCCGCCCGTCGCCTCCGACAGGCGAAGGAGGCTCTCGACCAGCGGCCGTCCCTTGGCGCGGCGCTGCAGGTTGGCCAGCGACGCGAGGAGCGCCGGGTTCAGCGGATCGTGCACCAGCGCGCGCGCGAGCGCCGCCTCCGCCGCCTCGGGATCGCCGCGCCGATCGCGGTGCCAGGTGGCCACGCGCGCCTCGAGATCGCGCGCCAGGTGCGCGACCAAGTTGGGGCTGCCTGCGATGTTTCGGGTGAGCGAGACGGTCGCCGCGTCCCACGCGGCTGGCGTGGTGGCCACCGACTCCAAGGTCGTCCAGAGCGACTCGTCGAGCGAATGCGTGGCGATGGCGTGCAGCACCGCCGCCCGCGCGGCCGCGTCCCAGCGCATGTTCGGCCCGGCCACGCGAAGAACGGCGCGCACCGCGTCGGTGTCGTGCGGCGTGATCTCCACCGCCTTGGCGTAGGCGGCGAGCGCGCCCTCGGCGTCGTCGAGCCTTCGCTCGAGCGCTTCGCCCAGGTGCTGATGCAGCCGCCCGAGGAGCTCCGCGTCGCGAACGGTCGCCGCCTCCGCGGCTTCGAGCACGCGCCGGTGGGTCTCGACGAACGCCTTCCAGCCGCTGGTGGCCTCCGCCAGCCGGAAGAGATCCGTCTTCAGCTCGAGATCGTGCGGCGCGAGCAAGAACGCGCGCCCCACGAAGCCATACGCGATCACGCGATCGGCGATGCGGTGCTCCCCCAGCCACGCGGCTTCTTTGAGGATGCGCCCGCGCTCCTCGTTCGTCTCGGCCGCCGTCAAGCGATGCTCGGTCAAGTCCAGCGCCGACTGCCACTCGCCGGCGGTGGTGTGCGCGCCGTAGAGGACGCGCACGGCCTCGGCGCGGCTCTCGGCCGTCTTGCCCGAGTCGACGAGCTCGTACAGGCCGTCGAGCGCGCCCGGCTCGCGCGGCGAAGCCTCGAGCGCCGCGCGGTAGTTGGCGATGGCGCGCGGGTGATCGTCGAGGCGCTCGCGGAGCACGTCGCCCAGCTGGCGCAAGAACGTGGCGCGCACCTCGGGATCCTGCGCCCGCTTGGCCGACGACTCGAGCAGCTGCGCCAGATCGGTCCACCGCGCCACGCCGTGGAGCAGACCCGCGAGCGCGCGCGTCCCTTCTTCGGACGGCCCGAAGTCCTCCTCGATGGCGCGCCAGATGGCGATGGCCTCATCGGGCTCCTCGAGCTCCTGGCGGTGGATGCGCGCCAGCGCCACGCGATCGGCGCGCTTTTGTTCCTTGGCGGGCGTGATCGCCGCGCGCCGCGTGAGCGCGTCGATGAGCGGCCGCCAGCGCTTGCCGCGCTCCAGCAGCACGATGAGCCCATCGAGCGCCCCGGCGTCCGTGTCGTCGTGCGCGAGGCGCGCGCCGTACGCGGAGATGGCCCGCTCGTCCTCGCCGAGCTCCGCCGCCAGCTCCGCGGCCGTGCCCAGCGCGATGCGCCGCGCGCGCGGATCCGTCTCCAGCGCGCTCATGCGCTCTAGCACCGTGAGCCGGTCGCTCGGGCGCGACGCGATCAAGAGCAGCGGATCGAGCCGGCGCGTGGCCGCGAGCTGCGTTTCGTTGCCCGCGCCCGGCAGGGCCAGCACTTGCAAGTACAGCGCGATGGCGCGCTCGCCGTCGCCCAGCTTGTCCTCGTGCATGGTCGCCGCGCGCATCAAGAGCTCGACGCGCAGCGCTTCGTCCTTGGTCTGCTCGGCGGCCTTGGCCAGCACCTCGGCCGCGCGATCGAACTGATCGACCCGCTCCGCCAGCGCCGTCAAGCGATCGCGGTGCTCGGCCACCTCCGGCTCGAGCAGCACCAAGGCCACATAGTGCTCCAGCGCGTTCGCGTCGCGCCCCAGCTTGCCGTAGATGGCGGCGATCTCTTTGTGGCCGGCGACGAGCTCCTTGGGGTCCTCCACCGCCTCGAGCTCGACCTCGAGCACCCGCGCAAGATCGGCGTCGCGCCCGGCCTCGACATAGTGCTCCTTGAGCAGCGAGGCCGCGTGCTGGCGCGCCTTGGCGGTGGTGCCCGCGGAGGTGCCCGACTCGCCGGGCCCGGCTCCGACCTGCAACCCCGACGCGGCCTGCAAAATGCGCTCGAGCAGCTCCACCAACTTGAGCCGCTCGGCCGCGCGCGCGTCCCCGGCCTCCGGGAGCGATGCCGATCCGTTCGCCTCGGCCCCGAGGATCCCCTCCACCACCGTGAGGGCGCCGGCCACGTCATCGAGGTGATCGAGCTGCATCCCCGCGATGCGGATGCGGGTGGCGCGCGCCTCGGCAGGGTTCATGGCGGAGAGCTGCCCGTTCAAGAGGCCGATGAGCTCGCGGTGCTTCCCATACCGCTCGTAGAGCCGCTCCAACGACGCGGTGATGCGCGCGTTCTGCGGCTTCAGCGCCAGGAGCTTCTCCAAGTAGAGGATCGCCCGATCCGAGTGGTTGGCGAAGTCTTTCGCGATCTGGGCGGCGTCCTCCAGGAGCTCGACCTGGCGATCGCGCGCCGCCGTTTCGATGGCGCGGTCGTAGAGCGCGAACAGATCGTCCCACTGCTCGCGCGAGTCGAAGAGCAGCTTGAGCCGGTCGAAGGCCCAGGCGGCCGTCGGATCGATGGTGAGCACCCGCTCGAGCAGCGCGATCACGCGCGAGGGATCGTCGAACCACTCCTCGTGGAACGCGACCGCCCGCTGCCCGATCTCGAGCGCGCCGTCCGGCGAGAGGACGCCGCCGAGCACGCGGTAGTAGAGATCGGCCAAGCTGCCGGGGTTCTGCATCTCGCGCGCGAGATCCTCGGCGCGATCCCAGAACGACGCCTCCAGCGGAAATTCTTCCGCCGCCCGCAGGGTCGTCAGGAACGCCGCGTCTTTGCGTCCTTGCGCGTCGTGCGACGCGATGAGGCGCTCGAACCACGCGCGGCGCGTGGTCGTCCCTGCGACCTCGGGGGGTCCTTCGAGCAATGTGTTCACGATGTTGGCACGAACGTCGGAGTCTTCCACGCGATGACTAGCCTTCTCCAAGAGTGCAGCTGCTTCCTGTCCCACCTTCGGTAGACGGAGGAGCCTCCCCGCGAGCCCCAGCGCCTCCGCATCGTCCGGCGCCTCTTCCAAGAGCGCCGCCACGCACCGCAATGCTTCGTCGAGCTGCGTCCCGCGCTCGATCAAGATCGTCGCAATTTCGATGTCGATGGCCCGGCGCGCCGCGCCATCGCTCCGTTCGCGCTGGGCGAACAAGGCGGTGATGGCGCCGCCCACGTCCCCCGTCGCCAAGGTCAATCGCGCCACCGCCGCCGACGCCTCGGTGT
The DNA here is from genome assembly GCA_037157815.1 of Sorangiineae bacterium MSr11954. Lineage (NCBI taxonomy): Bacteria > Pseudomonadati > Myxococcota > Myxococcia > Myxococcales > Pendulisporaceae > Pendulispora > Pendulispora albinea. Next base: position 10,360,381 of record CP089984.1, on the reverse strand, counting down.
TCTCCGGATCGAGCGCCAGCACCCGGCGGTGCACCTCCAGCGCCGCCTCCACGTCGGAGAAGAGCGTCTCCTCCGCCCGCGCCCACGTGACCAGGTGCCCGATCTTTTCATCGCGCTCCGCGTGGTCCGCCCGCCAGGCGAGCAGCCAGCGGCGATCGAGGTTGCGCGCGGGGCTGGCGTCGCCGGCCTCGAGCCACTTGGCGAAGGCGCCCACGGCCGCCGTGCGCCGCGCGGTGTCCCCATCCGCGTCGTCCGCGAGCAGCGCGCGGTACGTCTCCGCCGCGTCGTCCTGGCGCTGCGGATCCTTCGAGAGCACGCGCGCCTTGGAGAGCAAGAGCTCCGCGCGCAGGGCCTTGGCGGATGCGCCCTTGGCCTCCTGCATCGCCGAGTCCACGGCGCGCACGAACCCGGCGATTTCGCCGGACTGCACCGAGAGCCGCTCGAACAGGGCCAAGGTCTCCGCGTGGCTCGGATCGAGCGCGAACGCGCGCGCCACCGCGTCGGCCGCGCCCGAGGGATCGCCCAGCCGATCCGCCAGCACCCGCGCGAGCCGGAGGAGCACGGCGCACCGCGCGTCCGTCGACTTCGCCGCGTCCACCAGGACGGCGTAGAGCTCGGGCAGCGCGCTCCATCGCTCCTCGGCCTCGAGCAGGAGCGCCAGCTCCGCGTTCGCCTCCGCGTCGAGCGGCGCCGCCTTGCGCGCGAGCTCGTAGAAGCGCTGCGCGGACTCGGGCTCGTTCGACCCTTTGGCCACGCGGGCCGCGCGCTTCCACGCATCGACGGCCGCGGGGACGTTGCCCTGGCCCTTGCGCGCCGCACCCAGCCTCCCCAGCGCGGCGATCGCGTCGCGCGGGTCGCCCGCCGAGGACGCGCGGCGCTCGAACGCTTCGGACGAGAGGTTCGCGTCGCCGAGCACCTCCGCCACCCGCTCCACCGAGTCGAGCTCGGTGGCCGTGAGGGCCGGCTCGCCCAAGAGCGCGCGCGCATGAAGGGTCGCGCGCTCCGGCTGCTCGTGAACGGCCGCCGTCTCCGCCAGCTGCGCGCGCACGCGCATCGAGTCGGGGCCTCCGTCGAGTTGGCCCAGGCGCATCTCGAGCAGATCGATGAGCGCCGCCCACTCGCCGACCTCTTCGTAGAGCTCGCACAGCGCCGCGTAGGCGTCGCGATCTTCGGCCTCGAGATCGAGCGCGCTCTTGTAAGCTCGAATCGCCCCGTCCGGATCCTTCAGCTCGTGCCGCGCGATGGCGCCGATGCCGTGCAGGAGGCGGCGCTGCTGCGAGGCGTCGCGCTCGCGCTCCAAGGCGGCGCGGTAGAGCACCAGGCGCTCGTGCGGGTTGCCCTGATCGCGCAAGAGCCCGTCCACCCGCCGCACGATCTCCGTCGCCGAGGGATCGTACTCCAGCGCGCGGCGCAGGAGCCCCAGCGCGCCTTGCACATCGCCGATCTCGGCCAGCGCATCGCCCGCGTGGCGCGCGAGCAAGAGCATCGACTGCGAGTCGACGATCCGGTCGCCCAACGCCCTTCCAAAGATGGTCGCCCGGCGTTTGGCCTCGCCGTCGCCCGCCAAGGTCTGCACGCGCTCCACCCACGCCTCCAGCGGGTGGCCGCTCTGCACCGCCTCGAGCAGGCCGCGCCCCGCGTACTCGATGGCTTGCGCGCGGTGCGTGGTGGAGAGCTCCGCGGCCTGCGCCGCCTCGTCGAGCGCGCTCAGACGATCTTCGGGGTGCGCCCCCAAGGTGGCCCTCACCTCGAGCACCCGCAAGAGCCCGGCGATCGACTCCTCCGCGCGGTACAGGGGCTCCAACGCCTGCGCCGCCGCCACCCGATAATCCCCTGCGGCCAAGAGCTTCTCGAGCGCTTCCCGCGCCGTCTTCTCGCCCGCGTCCGACGCCAGCGCGCGCCGGAACGAATCGATGGCGCCCGGCACGTCGCGCAAGCGTTGGAGCCGCACGAGGCCGGCCTTCGCCAAGGTCGCGCCGCGATCGCTCTCCGGCACCAGGGCCGCGTCGGCCTCCAGCGCCTGCGCCAGCTCCGGCCAGTCGCCGATCTCCTCCAGCAGCGGGATGAACGAGGCGTACACGTCGCGCGATGGGCCGAACCGCTCGATGAGCCTCCGCCACGCGGCGATGGCGCGCCCTTGTGCCTCCGTCGCCGCCTGGCCCGGGCCGGAGAGCGACGACGCCACCGCCGTGAGCGCCTCCGCGGCGCGGATCATCAAGGAGCGCGCCTCGCGCGGCGGCGCCGTGACCGCGCGCTCACCCATCACCCACGCGAGCTCCGTCACCTCGCCCGCGTCCAAATAGAGGCGCTCCAAAGACTCCAGGGCGCGCTCGCGCGATGCGCCCGCCGCTTGCTCGAGCCCCAGGAGCTTGCGCCACGCCACGATGGCGCGCGCCGGATCTTCGAGCGGCCCCATGGCCAGCTCCGCCCACTTCTCGAGCGAGGCGCGGAGCAGCCCTTCGTCGGTCTCCAGCTCCGCCCGCCGCTCGAGCACCGCCCCGAGCTCGCGCAGATCCCCGTCGGCCTCGTAGATGTCCGTGAGCGCCCGCGCCGCGCGGAGCGCTGCGTCGTCCGGCACGCCGGGGGTGGCCAGCACGCTGGCGTACACCGCGCGCGCACGTTTGCGATCGCCGCCCGCCGCGAAGAGCTGCCCGATATCGGCCGTGATGCGCGCCCTCACCGGCGCATCTTTTGCCGTCACCGCCACCTTGGCCAAGGTCTTCGCCGCGTCGAGCTGCCGCCCGAGCGCCACCGCCAGCGCGACATAGCGCTCGCGCAAGGTGTCGCCTGCGGGATCGAGGGTCAGCGCCTGCTCGATCGCGTCGAAGGCGCCAATTTTATTTCCGATCCGGTCTTGCAGCAGGATCCCCAGCCGCCGCAGCACGGCCATCCGCCGCGTGCCGCGCGTGTGCTCGAGCTCGATGCTCAGGTAGCGCGCCACGTCCTGCGGCTTGCCCGACGCTTCGTGCGCGTCGGCCAGGGCCGAGGCCGCGCGCGCCGCCACCCCGCGGATCTCGAGCAAGCGCTCCGCCACGTTGCGCGCCGTCTCGCTCTCCGGATCGAGGGCCAGGAGCGCCTCCACGTGCGGCGTGGATTTTTCGACCTCTTGCAGCTCGTACGCAAAGAGCTCGATGAGCCGCGTGCGCATGCGGCGCGCGCCCTCGGGGGTGGGCTCCGGCTCGAGGTTCAGACCCTGCTCGAGCAGCCGCACCTCTTCGCGCGAGCGCCCGAGCGCCGCGAAGTATTCGACCAGCTTCAGGCGCGACGTCTCGTCGGGCGCGTCGAGGCGCAGTACCTGCTGCAAAAGTTCGATGATGCGGTCCGAAGGGCCCTTCGACTGCTCCAGCATGTGCACCGCGCGCCGGAGAAGCTGCGCCTGGTCGACCCTCCCGCGGTGCTGCGCCGTGTTGATGTAGAGCTCCGCCAGCCCTTTGTAATCGCGCCGCGCAATGAGCTTCGACTCCAGCCGCTCGAAGGCGCCGAGGTGCGCGGGGTACGCCGTCAGCGCCCGCTGCAAATAAGCCATCGCGCCCAACTCGTCACCGAACGCGGTGAAGAAGTTGGATGCATTATACATGAATTCGGCGTTGGCCGCGGGCGGGAGGCTCTTGACCCGACGGTCCTGAACGAACGACTCGTACGCGAACGCCAGCTCCGACATGCGGTTGTCTCGCTGCGCGGCGTCGTGCAGCTTGGCCCACAAGTCGGGCTGCAGCGCGTTCTTCGCGAGCCCGAAGACCAAGGCTTCGAGCACCTCGTTCTCGCTTTCGAGCTTCGAATCGAGCGAGGCGATGGCGGGAGGAGGAATGGAACCACGCTGGCGAGGCGATTCGGGCGGCATGAGGGTTGCGATTTCCCAGAATCCTCACACTCCCCATCACGGGAAGCCAAGGTAGGGAAAGAGCTTTGGCGGGGGAGAAGGGACGGCGGGACTACGAGGGTATCCCCCTCAGCGCGGGAGCTCCACGGTAAACGTCGAACCCTGCCCCACCTGGCTTTCGACGGTCACGTGACCCCCGGAAGCCTCCACGATCTGCCGTACGATCCAGAGCCCAAGGCCAAAACCGCCGTAGTGACGCACGGAGACGGCCCGCTCGAAGCGATCGAAGATCCGCTGCTGTTGCTCAGGCGGAATGCCGATCCCATTATCGTGGACGCTCAGGCGGGCGTGCCCATTGTCGTGCGTCACCTGCACCAAAATGGGCTTTCCCTGGCCGTACTTGATGGCGTTCGATAAGAGGTTGCTCGTAATCTGTTCGATCCGCGTGGGATCCCAATAGCCGACGACCTTCGGCTCGGCATCGATGGCGATGACGCTCCCGCTCTGCCTGGATTCGGCCTCCAGCGCGTCGGCCGCGTCGCGCACGACCGCCGTCAGGTCGACCTCTTCCGGGGTCAGCTTGAGGCGCCCGCCCGTGATGCGCGAGACGTCGAGCAGCTGCCGCGCCAAGTTGGTCAGGCGATCGACCTGCCGCGCCACCACGGCCAACTTTTCTTGTAATTGAGTTGCATTTTGCTCGCGCCGCTGGAGCCGCTCGATCTGCAGCTTGAGCGGCGTGAGCGGGGTATGGAGCTCGTGCGAGGCGATCGAGAGAAAATCGTCGCGGATGCGGACCGCCGTTTGCAGCTCGCCCTCCACCTCCTTGAGGCGGGTCACGTCCACCAGGGACACCACGCGCATGGCCTCGTGCCCGTGGCCCTGCGGGATCTCCGTGCCGGTGGCGACGAAGGTGCGCGGGCGCGGACCGGCGGCCGTGGGCCACGTGAGCTCGTGGGCTGCGCCGTCGTAGGGGATGTCGGGCGCGTCGGGCAGCTTGTCGCCCGCGAGCTCGCGGGAGGCGCGGTTCGCGAACTGCACGTGGCCGGTGTCGGGCTCCACGAAGAGCAGCGGGGTAGGGATGCGATCGAGCACGGTCTCGAGCCAGCGCCGCTGCTGCTCTTCGGCTGCGCGCATCGCTTCACGCGTGCGGAGCTGCAGCGCCTCGTACTCCTTTTGGCGCAGGCGCGCTTCTTGTTGAAGGATGCGTTGCCCGCGCTCGTAGAGCTCCACGAACACCGAGACCTTGGAGCGCACGATGGCCGGCTCGTACGGTTTCACCACGTAATCGACGGCGCCGTACTCGTAACTCTTGATGCGCAGGCTCGTCTCCGCCGTCAAGAAGATGATGGGCGTGTGGCGCGACTTCTCGCGCTGCTTGATGGCGGCGGCCGTCTCCAGGCCGTCCATGCCGGGCATGCGCAGGTCGAGCAGGATCACGGCGAAGTCGTGCTCGAGCAAGAGGCGCAGCGCTCCCTCGCCCGAGCGGGCCTTCATGATTCGCTGCTCCAAAGGTTCGAGCACGGCCTCGAGCGCGAGCAGATTGGCCGGATCGTCGTCGACTAAAAGTACGTTCGACGGCGATGCCGTACCCCCAGACTCCACGGTCATTCGATTCACCTCCGGTACCTCGGGTATTTCTCCTCGCGCGCTATGCTGGAGCTACCTAGGCCGCGCCGGCGTGGTACAGCGGCCATGATACGTCTTCGTGATCTCGGCCTCGTCGAGGAAGCCGACGATGTGTCCCCCATCATTCAACACGATGAGTTCTCGGGCATCGTTCGACAAGAGGACCTCGAGGGCCACGTGCAAATCATCGTCTTCGTGGACGGACACCGGAGCCGCCATCATGTCGTCGGCCAGCGCGAGACCGCTCAGGTCAGGGTCGGCCGCCATGGTTCGCATGACCTCCGCGTTCACGATGCCTGCGAGCTTCCCATGTTCATCGAGAACTGGAAACGCATCTTGCCAGGCGGAGCTTGCGATTTGCCGGATGACTTCCTGCGCGGGCGTCTGGCGCGAGAAGGTGATGTACGGCCGGCCCTTGCCCATGACATCTCCGACACGGATTTCTTTGAGCACATCGTAAATGAGATCGTCGCGGTGCGCGGGGGATTCGCGCTTGGTCGGCACTTGCGCGTGGTAAAGCGAGCGCTTTCGAAGCGCGACGAAGGCGATGCCCTCGGCCAGCATCAGCGGCACCAGGAGATCGTAGCTGCCGGCGAGCTCGCACGTCATGACCAGCGAGGCGATGGGCACGTGGGCGAGGCCCCCGTAGAACGTCGCCATGCCCACGAGCGCAAAAGCGCCGGGGTCGATGCGCGGATCGTGCAGCAAGAGGCCGGCGGTGCGGCCGAAGGCGCCGCCGAAGATGCCCCCGATGACCAGCGAGGGGCCGAAGTCCCCGGCGCTTCCGCCCGATCCGACGGTGAGCGAGGTGGCGAGGATTTTCACCAGGCCGAGGACCAGCAGAAGCTCGACGCCGCGCCACCCCTCGGGAAACCAGGGCGCACCGGTGATGGCGACCTGCGCCACCCCATAACCTCCGCCGAGGATGCCGAGCCCCTGTCCCGCCGCTCCCACGCTCGGGCCCACGAGCATGAGCACCGGCGTGGCGAACACGCCAAGCAAGAGCCCGCCCAGCGCCGGCTTGCTCCACGCCGGAAGCGAGAGGGATTTGGCATAGCGCTGCACCCCATGCAGCGCGCCCGAGAACCCCGCCGCCACCACCGACACGATGATGGCCATCAGCGCGTAGAGCGGTAGGTGGGCGGGGACGAAGGGGTAGCGCACGGCGTGCGCGAACAAGGTGGACTCGCCGAAGAACGAGATGAACACCGAGTAGGAGACCACGCTGGAGAGGACCGCGGGCACCACCGCGTCGGACTCGAAGTCGTCGCGGTGGAGCACTTCGACGGCGAGGAGCGCGGCGCCGAGGGGCGTGCGGAACACAGCCGCCATGCCGGCCGCGGTCCCTGCGACGAGGAGGATGCGTTGCTCGCGTTCGCTCACCCGAAGGTAGCGGCCAATGACGGAGCCGATGCCTCCGCCGATGAGCATGGTCGGCCCTTCGCGTCCGCCCGAACCGCCCGTGCCCAAGGTGAGAACGGAGACGATGCCTTTGATGAAGGGGACCCGCCGTCGCACCTTTCCGCCTTGATGGTGGAAGGCGTGGATGATCGCGTCGGAGCCGCCGCCCAACGTCTCGGGCGCAAAGCGGGCCGAGATGAGACCCGCGGCGAGCGCGCCCAGGGCCGGAACCGCCCAGAGGAGCCAAGGTCGAAAGGGCGCCGCATGCGCCTGGCTGCCAATGAGCTCCTCACCGTGCGCGCGCAGCGGGATGTAACCGGCGAGCTCGTCGAGCACCAAGGTCGCGACGAACTCGAGCGCGGCAAAGAAGAGCGTACCCGCTAGCCCCGCGGCGGCGCCCACCAGCGCCGCGTGCAGAAGCGTGCGTCCCAAGAGCTGCAAATCGAGCTGGGGCGAGGCCGATGCGCGGAGGAAGCGCCGCCAACGCTTGTCCGGCTCGTTCCGGGGGATCTCGGGCGGGGAAGAAGACAATCGCTCTCCGGGGATGCTCCGGAGAGATTACTCGTCATGTCGAGGTGCGGTAGGGCCCTTCGCTCGGAACCGTGTTGGGCTGCCCACCTGGGACCTTGGCGGCGAACCCAGCGAGACGGGTGGCCACCAGCGCGCCGAACCCGATGAGCCCGACGATCACGGGCACGATCAAACCCACGTACGGGATGGCCGACAGCAGCATGAAGAGCACGCAACCGACCGCCAGGTGCACGTGTTGGTTCTCCGTCTTGTGCGCCACCAGCCCCTTACCGAGGGTGGCCAGCACCGCGCAGATTCCGGCATAGATGCCGAAGGTCCCCACGAGCAAGCCGATGATGGCGAGGGGAATGCCGACCAAGGTCACGCACAGCGCGACCAGCCCGATGGCTGTCGCGAACATCGCGAGAACTCCGAGCGCAAAGCTGCGCATCGGGCGCGTCGCGATCTCGGTCCGCAGCATATCCATGCGGCGGGTGGCGAGCGACAAGAGGACCGCGCCGAAGACGAAGAGCAGCGCGGTGTGCTCCACCGCGTTCGAGGCGTGCTCGGCGAGGCGCTTGTACCAAGGGCGCTCCTCGCTCCACGACGCCCCGCGATCCCTCCGAGGCCTGGCGCTGCTCTTCGATCCATCGTCTTCGTCGTCGTGCGAGCCGCCTCGATCGCCGCGCCCGTTCCATTCATGGCCGCCGATCTTGGCGCCGGGCTCGCGGATGACGGAGCCGCCGACCACGCCCACCTCGCCGTCGACGATCGCGCCGTTGCTGATCTGCACCTTGCCGCCGAGGGCGCTCACGTCGCCGTGCACGCGCGCGCCTTCGTGAATGTGCGCCGAGCCTCCCATGACCACGAGATCGCCTTGCGCTTCGCCGTAGACGTCGACCGAGCCCCCGAAGACGCTGATGTCGTCGACCACTTCGCCCTTCTCGATCCGCGCCGAGCCGCCGCTGATGACCCGATCCTCGGCGTGCTTGCCGTGCTTATGCCCATGCGCCGCCGGAGGCGGAGCATCGTCGGGATCGGAGTCCATGTCGAACGAGGGAGGCTCCGGCGGGGCGGGGGGCGATGGGGGTGATGGGGGCGACGGCGGTGATGCCGGCGACAAAGACGGCGGGGACGGGGGCGCGCCCAAGTTGCCCGGCGCCGCATTCGGAGCGGGGGAGGGCGCTGCTGCGTTCGCGGTTTGGGGATCGCGCGCCGCTTGGGCGCGGGAGATCTCGACGACGTTCCCTTCGCGGTGGGCGGTGTACTCGGCGTCGTTCAAGACGAGGTCGAGCACCTTGGTGGCCGGGAGATCCTTGACGTGAATGTCGATGGGATCGCCCGGCGGGGCGTGGACCACCACGTTCCAGCCGGCGGCGCTCGCGATGCGGCGTACGGCTTCGGCTTTCGAGGCGCCGGTGACATCGAGGGAGATCTTCTTCTCCTCGCTGGGCCAAGCGCCTTCGCGCTTCACCGAGGCGAGCGCCGTGCTGGGGAGCGCGATCGCCCCGAGCGACATGACCCCCACGACTGCCAAACCGTACCTCATGATCGTCTCCTGTTTCCCTCGAGTCGCGCCCATCACCTGCCCGTGCTCCCATCCGGGCTTGCCGGGTTCTGACGCATCGCAATCGTGACACCGATCAACATCAACAGGGCCGCGCTCGCATAACTGATGGCGACGGGCACCGCCGTACCACTGCGCACCACGGTGATGACGCCGTGGAGCAATTGCGGAATGGCGCGGAGCATCACACGCGAGCTCTCCTCGAACCAAACGGGCGCGCTCGTGATCGATGGGAGCGCGGCCAGCCCCGCGACGAGGAGCGCCGCCGCGATGGCGGCCCATGGAAGCCGAATGGGCTCCGCGGGTTGTTCGAGTTGCGCGGCTTGCGCCGCCGCCTGGGTGCCGTTCGCGGGAGCATGGGCCGCTGCTTGGTTGGACGCAGAAGGCGCGAGCTCATTCAAGTGCGCGCTGATACGCGCCGAGAGCATGGCGGCGTTGCCGATGGCGCACACGCACGTCTCGCACGATTGAAGGTGCACGAGGGCGACGTTGGGGATGATGCTCAGCTGTCCATCGGCGATGGCCGTGAGCACGATCTCGGAGAGATGGCGGCCGCCTCCACCCGTCCCGCCGGTCCCGCCGGTCCCGCATTGCGCACCAGATGGCGCACCAGATAGCGCACCAGATGGCGCACCATCATGCGCATCATGATCGCTTCCCGGTTCGGCGCCTACGCCCGCTTGCTCCGCGGGCTCCCAGACGAGTTCGAGCGGAAGTTTTTCGTCATCGATCATGATTGCCTCGCTTGCTCGTCCAAGAGTTCGGCCATCGCTTTGCGTCCGCGTGTAACCCATGTTGCCACGGTGCCGAGCGGCACCTGCATCTCCGCTGCAATCTGCTGGTAACTCTTCCCCTCGAGGTGAAACTTGGCGAGGGCCGTTCGAGTATTTTCGTTGAGGCCCTCGATGGCCTTGCGCACCATGGCCTGACGGCGGGCGCTCTCCATCCGTTCGAGGGGATCGGGTTTGGAATCGGGGACCCGTTCCACCAATGGCGGCAAATCATCCGACCCATCGGAAAGGTCACGGGCATCTTGTACCGTTCGGGACCGTTTCCGCGCACGCAAGACGTCGAGCGCCACATGACGCGCAATGCCAATGACCCAAGGTCGGAGCGGTTCGCCGTCGCGCAGACGCGCCGTTCCTTCGAGGGCGCGGCGAAGGGCTTCGTTGGCGCAATCTTCCACATCGGGGTGACCCTGTCCTTGCCGTAGAACCGCCGCTACCACCGCGCGGACCACCGGATGGAGCTCCGCTGCCACGCCGTGCAGCTCGGCGACGCGCGGCGGCACGGATGAGTCGGCGCGCGGGGACATGAGGAGCGAGAGCATAGACTCCTCTTCGTTCGTCCGGGGAGGGCAGGAAATTTCAGCGGGCCCGGCGGGGGTGGTTGTGCCGGGCTGGCGCCGCCGGGCGGGGGACGCGCGGCGGTCCGGGGCTGTGGCGTGCGCGCTCGATCCTGGCGCGTGTATGTGCGTGCGGGAGAGGCGGACGAACGGCGCAGGCGCTGGATGCCGGCGCCGCTCTCTCGAGGCGCGAGGGCGCTAAGGCTTGCAGCAGACGGTGCGGAGCGTACCTGTCACCGACCGTACCGGGGTCGCCGCCGACGCGTCATACCCGCCGGTTTGGAACTTATTCTCGTAATACAAAGCCTGATAGGTTTTCGGGGACGATGCATCCTGCCCAATGACGGGATTGCACCCGCCGTCGACATCGACCGAATCGTTCGTACCGGTGCAGTTGTTACCGGTGTAGAGCTTGACGCTGGTCGAGCATGTCGCCGAGTACGAGCACCCCGTGCAGCTCCCGCAGGTGATGTCTGCGCCGGTGCCGAGGAGGTGCTTTTCGGTGTACCCGCTCGGACAGGACCTGTCGCCGTCGCGCGCGATGCAAGCGTGTGGCTGTGCACAGAGCGCGAGCCTGCACTCCGAGACGGTGGAGGTGCAGGTTCGAACCGACGTCGTGGCCAAGCTGCTGGTGTCCTTGGTGCCCGAGCATGATCCGTTCGAGCATCCGAACACGGGGTTCGCGGGCTGCGGTATCGCCTTGAAATGGTGAATCGTCCGAGGCTGAAGATCCGAGCATCCCTGTGAGAACTCGTCGTTGCCCGTGAAATCGCTCCCGCACACCGCCGTGTAGGGGTCGCCGTCCCATCGCGACATGCGGATATTTCCCGGGCACTGGTTCTCTTGGGGGCTCTTGCCGCGGCAATCGCACCCGCAGCTTCCGCCGGTGGGATCGGTCACCATCGGGGGGCCTGCGTCGTAGCCCGTTCCACAGTTGGCGGCGCCGGGCAGATATCCGACCGGCTCCCAACCCGAGGGAAGGCCGTCGCACGCATTCGCACTACCGCCGCTGCAAATCGGGGTCGTTACGTCGACGCCCGCGTCCTTCGGCCCACTATCCGGCCCCGGCCCCGGCCTCCACGTATCCGGCAAGCTCGCATCGAAGGCGCCCCCGCCCCCCGCGAAACCTCCTTCATCGAGACTGCACGCGACGACGATCGCGAAGGGTGCCGTCATCAAAGCCAAGACCGCGATTCGACCCGTACGGAGAGACCCGAGTTTTCCCATAGGTGTGGATAACCGCGTAGCATCGCAAAATTCCGTCTCTCTCGTCAAATGACGAATTCGAAACATCGCTCGAACCCCCGATTATGCGGCCGGAAGATGTGAAAACGCACGGCCTTCGCCGATCCACTTTTTTTCTCGAGCAGGAGTACGAGCGATCCACCACCGGTGGCTCCATCGCGTGCGACAGCGCCGTGTACAGCGTCTGTAACATGTTGTGACATCTCGGGAAAACGCGGTGCGGACGCGCGATGCGCGCCGTTCTCCGATTCGATTTCGGCTCGGAATGCGGCGGCATGCGCGTTGCTCTAGGCGTGGGCTCTCACTCGGAAAACGAGGGCGAATCCATCGGGATTTGCCGCGCAATCTGGTCGAAACGAAGGAGCTCGGGGCATGAAAGTCGGTTCTCGCAAACGTTGGCTGATGATGGCCGCGCCACTGCTCGCAGCGGCAGTTGGCTTGGCCGCAGGGGGCCGTACCGCAGGGGCGGCTGACGCGGGAGAAGATCAGGCGGCATTCAAAGAGCGGTGCGCCACGCGCCTTTCCGTTGCCATCGTCGGGACGAGCGCCAGCGCGCAAGCTCTCTCGGCGGCCGATCCGCAAGGGGAGGTCGATGCGATGATCGGCACCCCCGCATTCCAGGAGCGCTTCGCGCGCTTCATCAACGCGGAGTTCAATCGCGATCCGGGGAAAAACTCGGCGGAGGATGCTTCGTACCATCTCGCGAAATACGTCGTTCAGAACAACAAACCTTGGTCGGATATGTTCGTCGGCCAATACAAAGTGGATTCGGCCCAGCCCAATGGAGCGGCCACCGTCACCGCCGATCCCAATGGCCTCGGTTACTTCCGCAGCAACACGTGGCTCGTTCGCTACGCGGGAAATGAGCTCGCGGGCATCAAGATCGCGACCGCGTACCGCATCTTGAACAACGTGGTCGGTCTGCAGTTGATGGCCACCACCAACGCGCCCGACGCCGACATCAGCGCCAACGGCCGGCAAGCCGGTTCGTGCGCGGGCTGCCACTACAACAATTGGTACGCGCTCGACAAGACGGCGAGCGTCCTCTCCAAGCGGAAGACGGACGCCAAGGGCAACGTCACCTTCGAGCCGTACGCCGGAGGGGCCAAGACCGTCCTGGGCGACAAGTCCGTCTCGGACGACAAAGGTCTGGTGCAAGCGCTGGTCGACTCGGAGAACTTCTCGTTCAACGCGTGCAGCCTCTCGTTCAAGTACCTCTACGGCCGCCCGGGGAACGCGTGCGAAGGCGCCGTCCTCGACAAGTGCATGGAGACCTTCAAGGCGCAGAAGACGATCCAGTCCGCCATCTCCGTGATCGCCAAAGACCCCGGCTTTTGCCAGTAACAGCGAGGACGAACCAGCGATGAAAGCCATGGTCGCAAAAGCACGCAACAACGCTACGATCCTCCCGCTCTCCGGCCTCGCGGTCGCGAGCCTCATCTCGTTCGTCACCGTGGCCTCGGCGGTGACCGGTTGCAGCAGCAAGTCGTCCGGCGAGTGCTTGGACGAAAATTGCTCCGGCGGGCCCGGGGATCCCAGCGATCCGAACGATCCGAACAACCCGGGAAACCCCAACAACCCGAACCAAGTTCCCACCTGCGGCGCGGCCACCGGCGTCGCCCATATGGGGCTCGGCAACGTGGACTTGAGCAAGCAGCTCGCCAATGTGGCCGCCGGCGTCGACCGCGGTCGCATGAAGCCGTTCAGCGCGCTCTCCACCGAGTACGCGCGCGTGCTCGGCGCGACGAACAACCCCAAGGCGTCGCTCGACTCGAGCAAGTCGACCTTCGGCGAGCCCGAGGCGCGATGGTCGCAGGAGCCGGCGGCGAGCGCGGTCAGCTTGTACACGGCCTACCGCGTGGGCTTCGATGGGTGCTTGCAGCTCACGGGCGCCGTGGCCAACGGGAGCGGCGCGCCGCAGGGCGATGCCAAGTACAACACGGCGCCCGATGCGGCTTCGGCCAAGGCCGAGTGCGAAGCGTGGACGCGCAAGTTCTGGAGCCGCGCGGCGTCGCCCGATGAAGTGCAAGGGTGCGTGGACATCGCGGTGACGGCTTCTGCGCAAGAGGGCACCACCCCGACCCCACCCAAACGACGTTGGGCTTATGCATGCGCCACCGTCCTCTCAGCAACTGGGTTTTTGGCCTACTGACGGCACGACCGTAGGGACATGGAGACATTTTCATGAGTAACTATCGACATCTCTCGCGTCGTGGATTTCTGAAGGGCCTCGGGGTCGCGGCCGGCGCTGCCGCGGGGACGCGCCTCGGTGGGCCGGGTTGGCTGGGACCGGCCTTCGCGGCCGACGGCGAAAAGTCGGCGCTGGTGAGCATCTTCCTCTCCGGCGGCTACAACGCCATCTTCCCCGCGCCGTTTGCGTTCAAGGGCAAGTCGTTCGGGGTGACCGACGGCAACATCAAGTCCCTCGGGAACAACGTGTACGTCGATGCCGCGTCGCTCGGCTCCCTCGACGCGTTTTCCCTCGGGCACATGGCGTCGATTGGCAACCGGCACGGCTCGAGCGATCACGGTAACGCGCAGTCGCTCAACTTCGGCGAGGCCAATCGTTCGTACGCGCTGCAGCTCGCCGCCGCCATGGGCGGGACCGCGGCCATCAAAGCGGCGTCGATGGGGCGCTTGCCGCCCGGTCCGAAGGCCGCGGAGTCCGGCGTGTCGTACCAGCAGATCAACGATATGGGCTCCACCATCAAGACCCTCGGCGGCGGCGATCCCGATCCGAAGACCCCCGCGCGCAACGTGGCCTCGGAGGCCATCGCGCGCGCCGGGACCATGAGCTCGGGCTCCATGGGCAAGAACCCGAACGCGCTCGTGAGCTTTCGCGATGGTTACTCGACGGCGGTCGAGACCTTGAAGAAGCCGGTGCAGCCTTTCAGCTTCCCGACCCTCGCGCAAGCGTACGGCCAATCGACCACGGACACCGCCGTCAAGAGCTTCGCCTCGAAGATGGTCGGCGCCGAGCTCATGATCCGCGCAGGCGCCAACCTGGTGACCGTCACCGACGATTTCTCGTGGGACTCGCACGGCGACACCTCCGGCAACAACGTGCGCAACCGCATGAACCAGAGCATCATGCCGTCGCTCAAGACCTTCCTCGCGCGCCTCCAGTCGGACCCCGACCTCAAGGCCATGAACGTGGTGGTCATGATTCACGGCGACTTCTCACGAAGCCTGCCAGGCTCCGATCACCAGCCGAACCTGACCGCCACCGTCATCGGCAAATACGTGCAGGTCGGGAGCACCGGGAACACCGACGCCAATGTGGCGCTCCCCCCGAGCACCCCGGGCACCAAAGGCATGTGGGCCTACGTTGCAAAGGCCCTCAAGTGCCCGACCGAGCCCTTCGGGCCCAACCCGCACGCGTTGGTGCTGTAGACGCCTCGTTCGAGCTTCGAGCCGCGTCGAGCTTCGAGCCGCGTCGAGCTTCGAGCCGCGTCGAACGCCGGCCGCGTCGAACGTCGAGCCGCGTCGAACGTCCCTCCTCCTGCGGGGAGGGACGCAGCGACTTCGACGAGCCGGCGATCGGTCCGTCTCCAGATACGTCTCGCCATGAGATACACGCTATTCAGTCAGCGCGTGGTGTAACCGCCATTGGCGAAGATGGTTTGACCGGTGATCCACCAGCCATCGGTCACCAAAAACTTCACCGCGGGGACGATGTCCTCGATATCGGTGAGCCCGGTCTTGGATCGCGGGCTGAGGGCGGCCGCGGACTTGTGGTACGCCACCGCGTCGGCCGACTCCTGGCCGTAGAAGAACGGCGTATCCATGGGCCCGGGGCCGATGGCCGTGACGGAGATGCCGCGCGACGCGAACTCCTTCGAGGCCGCGCGCGTAAAGTGCTCGACGGGCGATTTGGTCCCGGCGTACGTCGAATAGAAACCCGTGTACGCGGCCAAGAGCGAGGTCACCAAGGTGCAGATGGCGCCGTTTTCGTTGAGGTGCTTTCCGGCTTGTTGAATGAAGAAATAGGCGGCCTTGGCGTTGATGGCGCTCATCTCGTCGTACTCTTCTTCCGAGGTCTCGACGATGGGCTTCTTCAGCACCTTGCCGACCGTGTTCACGGCAATGTCGATGCCGCCGAGGCGCTTCTTGGCCTCCTCGAAGACCTTGGCCACATTGGCGGCCTTGGTGAAGTCACCTTGCAATGCGAACGCTTCGCCGCCCGCCTTCACGATGGTCGCGACGGTCTGATCCGCAGCGCTCTTCGTCGACGCGCTGTTGTAGTGAATGGCCAGCCTCGCGCCGTCGGCGGCGAAGGTGCGCGCGAGAAGCCCGCCGAGGTTCTTTGCGCCGCCGCCGATCAGAACGGCTTTTCCTTCGAGTGAATGATTCGCCATGGATAAGTCTCCTGTGGTTTCCAAACCGAGTGCGGTGTTCTTTGTGCATCTCCTCGGCCATCCGCAGAAGGCGCCCTGGCCTCGACAGAGTGGTTACGAATTCGAAACAATGATCCCGTGGCGTTCGAAGAGGCCGGCGGCCCAATCGGTGAACGCGCGGACCCGCGCCGGCACCTGCCGGCGGTGCGGATAGACGATGGCGATGCCGAGCGGCGCCGCGGCGTACGCGGGGAGGACCGCGACGAGCGCCCCGGACTCCAGGTGGTGCCGCACGTCGTAAGCCGGAACTTGGATGAGGCCGAGGCCGGCCAAGCCGCACGCGATGTACGTCTCCGCGTTGTCGACCGCGACCGCGCTTCGCATCCGCATCGATCGCACCGCGCCACCCTCCACGTACTCCCACTCCGCGCTGCCCGCGAAGGTGGTCGAGTAGTGCACGATCCGATGGCGATCGAGATCTTCCAGCGCGTTCGGCTTTCCATGGCGCGCGAGGTAGCTCGGGCTCGCGCAGTTCACCAAGCGGAGCGCGCCGAGGTGCCGCGCGACCAGGCTGGAGTCCGGGAGCCTCCCGACGTGCACGACCGCATCGATGCCCTTCTCCACCAGGTTGATCGAGCGATCGGAGGCGCCGAGGCGGAGCTCGAGCCCCGGGTTGCGCGAGAGCCACTCGGGGAGGGCGGGGACGAGGATGCGCCGTGCGATGCGCGTGGGCGCGTCGATGGCGAGCTTGCCCAGCAAGCGGCGGGGCACCTCCGCGAACAGCTGCTCGGCCTCTTCGAGCTCGGAGAGGATCCGTAGGCAGCGCTCGTGAAAAGCGAGGCCCTCCGCCGTCAGGTGCACCCTGCGCGTGGTGCGGTGTACCAGGCGGGCGCCCAGGTGGGTCTCGAGCCGTTGGACGGCGACCGAGACCGCGGCCCGTGAGATGCCCAAGGCCACGGCGGCCTTGGTGAAGCTGCCCATCTGGGCCACGTGCGCGAAGACCTGCAAGGTCTGGAACCTGTCCATGGGGGCAGGCTACGCCGATTGTTCACACGGTCGGAACAGTCACCGAGCCCGGCGCGGGCCTTGGTTTCCAAGATGCCTCGGTCGGGCGCCTCAGCGGGGCAGTCAGGCGCCCTCGACGAGGGCCGTGAGGCGGTCGAGCGCCGTTTCGAGGACTTGCGCCGAGGGGCCGAAGGAGAAACGCACGTAGTGGCGGAATCGCGAGGGGCGGCCGCCGCGGCGCTTGCCGGGGTTCACGTCGAAGAACTCGCCGGGGACGACGATGACCTTCTTCTCGAGCGCGGCACGAAAGAGCCCCATGCCGTCGTTGAGCGGCGGGGGCAGGGTGCTCACGTCGCCCCAGAGGTAGAAGGTGCCGTCGGGGGCGCGGTCGAAGCGGACCCCGATGCGCTGCAGGCGCGAGTGCAGGCGATCGCGCTTGTCGCGGAAGGCGGTCTGGATGGCCGTCGTCTCCTTGATCACGTGGTCCTCGGCCAAGAGCGGGATGGCCGCGCGCTGCAGCGGCTTGGAGCCGCCGCCGTCGAGGAAGGAGCCCGCGCTCGACAGCGCCTCGATGACCCGCTTGGGGCCGATGGCCCAGGTGACGCGCCAGCCCGGGTAGCGCCAATTCTTGGTGAGCCCATCGAAGAGCAGCACCGGATCGCGGTCGACGTCCACCACATAGCGCGCGGCGCTCTCCACCGGCAGCGCGCCGCGGCGGGTGCGGTACACGTAGTGCGAGTAGAACTCGTCGAGCATCAAGGTGCAATCGAGCTCGCGCGCCACCGCCACCCAGCGCGAGAGCTCCTCGCCCTCCACGTGCTTGCCGGTGGGGTTGCACGGGTTGGAGAGGAGGATGGCGCTGAGGCCGCGGCCGAGGATCTCGCGCCGCAGCTCGTCGGCCGAGAAGGCGTAGCCGCGATCGCCCTCGAGCAAAATGGGGATGGAGGTGAAGGCCTTGAAGATGTCGAGCAGCTCTTCGTAGGCGGTGTAGTCGGGGAGGAAGTGCCCGAGGTTGATCGATCCGAGGCTGGCCGCCGCCCGGGTGAGCGCGGCGCGGCCGCCGCCCGACACACAGACGTTCTCCGCCGTGTACTGGGAGGGGAGGCCGCGGCGGTACAATTGGTTGTAGAGTGCAGCAATCGCCTCGCGCAGCTCGGGGATGCCGGCGATGGGGGCGTACTCTTGATCGTCGACGTCGATGGCCACCGACTGCACGCGCGGGGGGGCGCCCGGGAGATCGCCGGTTTCGGGTTGCCCTTGGCCGAGGTTGCACCACTCGGGGTTGGCCGACGAGAAGCCGCGCTTGGAGGCCTCGGTGGTGACGTAGATGACACCGGTTCGTGGCACCGTGCGGAACGCCCCTGGCGCGCTAGCCGCCGCCGGTGCGCTCGCCGCCGGCGCGCTGGCCGCCGGCGCGCTGGCCGCCGGCGCGCTGGCCGCTCCAGGACTCGGTGCGATGCGAGGATTGTCCACCTGTTGCGAGTCGCCCATGCTTTGCTTGTAACAGATGGCCGGCCCCCGCTCGATTGTGCACGTCGACATGGATGCTTTTTATGCTTCCGTCGAACGCCGTGACGATCCACGCCTTTTGGGCAAGCCGCTCCTCGTGGGCGGAACCGCGCGACGCGGGGTCGTGCTCGCGGCATCGTACGAGGCGCGGGTTTTCGGCCCGCGGTCGGCGATGTCCATGGCCGAGGCGCTCCGGCTTTGCCCGCACGCCGTGGTGGTGCCACCGCGGCACGAGCGGTACGCGGAGGTGAGCCGCGCCGTGTTCGGTATTTTCGAGCGGTACACGCCGCTGGTGGAAGGGCTCAGCGTCGACGAAGCGTTCCTCGACGTGACCGAGAGCCGTTCGCTGTTCGGCGATGGCGGGACCATCGGGGCCGCGATCAAGCGGGACATCGCGGGCGAGCTGGGGCTGACCGCCTCCGCAGGGGTGGCGCCGTCGAAGTTCGTGGCCAAGGTCGCCAGCGATCTTCGAAAGCCCGACGCGCTGGTGGTGGTGCCGGAGGATGGCGTGGCCGCATTTCTCGCGCCGCTGCCGATCGAGCGGATGTGGGGGGTCGGTCCCAAGACCGCGCCGCGGTTGCGCGCCCTCGGCTTCAACACGTTGGGCGATCTGGCGACGGCCGATCCGCGGGTGCTCGATCACGTGCTCGGAAGCTGGGGCCGGCATGTGCACGATCTCGCGCGGGGGTTCGATCCGCGCGAGGTGGATCCCGATCGGGCCGCCAAGTCCGTGGGCGCCGAGGAGACGTACGAGCACGATTTGGTGGGCGCGGAGTCCATCGAGCGCACCTTGCTGGCGCACGCGGCGCGCGTGGCGCAGCGCCTTCGCGAGTCGAAGCTCGCGGGGCGCACCGTGGTCGTCAAATTGAAGTACGCCGACTTCACCCTTCGAACACGGCGCACGTCGCTGCCGGATCCCGTCGATGACACGTCGAGCATCTTCGAAGCGGCGCGCGGGCTGCTCGCGCAGTTTGCCCCTGGCCCCGTGCGCCTCACGGGGGTGGCGCTGTCGGGGTTGGTCGAGATCGATGGCGGCTCGGACTCCGCATCGCATGCGGGCGCGCATACGCAGGCGCAAGGGAAGCTCTTCGAAGATCCCGCGGACGCGCGCCGCGCGCAACGGAGTCGGGTGGAGGACGTGGTGCTCGCGATTGGCCGGCGCTACAGCGAGGGCGTCACACGTGCGACGCTCCTGAAGATGGACGAGAAGTTGGCCAAGGGTCGAAAAACCCGCTAGCCCCTGGTGTCGCTGCACCCGCGTTCGCTCGTCGGACGCGCTCTTACTTCATGCGTGCACCTTGGGTTGGTGCACGCCGCGTCTGCCTACCCTCACCTACGACCTTCGAGAGGCCGTCCAGGTGTGGGTCGTGCAATGTGGACAACAAGGGAGGAAGTCGATGCGCTTCAGAGGTTCGGAGGCCTGCCGCCGTACGCGGCCGACCTTCAACGCACACGTCCGCCGTACGCGGCCGACGTTCCAAGCCGTATACCGGTCGATCCTGGTCCTGGCGCTCGCCGCCGGCGCTTCGCTCATGCCGGCGCGTGTCGATGCCATGGACCCTTCGCCCGTTGCGCTCGTGGCCGTAGGCGAAGTCTCGACCAGCGTCGTTCGCCCCGGGGTCGACGTCCCTGGCGTCCTCCGCGCCGCCGTGACCGAGGAGCTCCCATCCCTCGACTTGAGCCGCGCCCGCCGGCGGCCCGTCATCCTCTCCGTCTCGCTGCTTCGCATGGAGACCGAGTCGACCGCCGAAGGCGCCGCCACCACCTGCGTCATCTCCGCCGCCCTCCGCACCAAAAAAGGCGGCAACATCTTCGCCGTGCTCGAGGGCCGCGCCAAGGCCCAGTCCGACACCTCGGCCCCCTTTGCCCAAGAGCGCCTGGCCCTCCGCACCGCCGTCCGCGGCGCCCTCCAACGCATCCCCGAGGCGCTCGCGCAGTAACCGACGCTCAATGCGTGTAGCGCAGGACGCGCCAGACCAGAAGCTCGTCCTCGTCGACCGAAACCCACGCGAAATACGGTGGAACGTAGAGTCGAAACTCGCGAACGCCGTTCACGCTGACCCAGCGCAGATCCCCTTCGCCTGTCTCGGCAAAACGTTGGATGGCCGCATCGACTTTTGCAGCTGCACGCCAAGGCATGCGTTTGAGATCCTGCACCGCCAGGAAACCCCAACGGGGCGTGCGGCTCATTTTTCGTGGGGCTGTGTGCCGTCTTCGAGCGCCTTCGCCATCTCCTCGTGGGAGACGAAGCGCCCATCGGCGCGCGCTTCGAGCAGCGCGAGGCGCTCGTCCTCCGTCACGCCACGTTCATCGCGCCGGGCGTTCTCCATGGCTGCAAGAACGGGATCGTGCGCTCGGAGTCGTGTGCTCGCGGGACCCATGACGGAGAACCGTATCCCAAAGACACGGCACGCGCCAGCCACGACAGCGGACCCACCCATAGCCGTCAACTCAGTGTAAGAAGCACATCACTGGGGTCTTCGACATGAAGCGGTACATTGCGGTGGCAGGAACCATCGGGGCGGGAAAGACGTCGCTGGTGGCGTGGTTGGTGAAGCGCTATGGGCTCAAAGCTTTTTACGAGCCGAACGAGGCCAACCCGTATTTGTCGGATTTTTATCACGACATGAAGCGGTGGGCGTTTCACTCGCAGGCTTTTTTTCTCGCGCACAAGCTCGAGCTGCACCAGGAGCTCGAACGGTGCGAGGCGCCGGCCGTCATCGATCGCACCATTTACGAGGATGCGGAGATTTTTGCGCAGAGCCTCTATGCGCAGGGGAACATCGAGCCGCGGGATTGGGAGGTGTACCAGCGGCTCTATCGGGGCATTTTGCGGGCGCTTCGCCCGCCCGATGTGCTCATTGCGCTCACGTGCTCGCTCGGGACCACGAAGAAGCGCATCGCGCGGCGCGGGCGGGCGATGGAGAAAGAGATTCCCACGGCGTACCTGCGTGGGCTGCACAAACTCTACGAGCGATGGTTCGATGCCTACGACCTGTCGCCCATCGTTCGGATCGACACCACGAAGCTGGACTACGTCGAAGATTTGGTCGACCTCATCGACTTGACCCGAACCTTGGACGAAGCGCTTCTGTGACGCGAATCAGCTCGCGATCCGCTCGCGCAGGAGCTCGCGGATGCGCCCGATGTCGGCCGGCTTCTCGAGGCGCGGGTTGGGGACGCGTTCCAGAAATTCACGCGCGCCCGTGCTCGAAGCGCCGCCGGTGAAGAAGATCAACTTGGCGCATTGGGCGGGGAAGCGGCGGTGGAGCTCTTCGTAGAGATCCATGCCGCTCATCTCGGGCATCATCAGATCGCACAACACCAGATCGAACGGCCCGCCGGAGGAGATGAGATCGAGCGCCGTGCGTGCGGATTGCACCGCGGTGACCTCGTAGTCGCGTTTGAGGCTTCGTTGGAGCGAGCTGCAGACGAGCGGCTCGTCGTCGACGATGAGGATGTGCGCCCGGCCGGAGTGGTCGCGCGCCACCGGCAGGACCGCCGAGGTGTTCGACGGGAGCTCGACCCGGAAAGTGCTGCCGCGTCCGAGCTCGCTCTCGACCAGGATGCGCCCGCCCAGGCTCTGCACGATGTTGTGACAGACGAACAGACCGAGGCCCGTGCGCAAGGTGGGCTTGGTGGTGAAGAACGGCTCGAAGATGCGCTCGCGCACCTGGTTCGACATGCCCACGCCCGTGTCGGACACCTCGACGATCACGCCCTCCCGCTCCAAGCGCGTGGCCACCCGCACCGTGTGCTCGCGCGCCCTGCCCTCCGGGATCGCTTGCACCGCGTTCAGCAGCAGGTTGATGAACACGTGCGCCAGACGGCCATCGTTGGCGATGACGTCGGGCACCTGCCCGAGCTCCGTGACCAGGCGCGCCCGCGCGCGGATCTCGGCGCGGGTCATGTTGAGCGCCGCCTGGAGGATGCGGTGCACGTCCACCGTGCCCTTTCGGTCGTCGCGCGCCTGGGAGAAGATCTTCAGGTCGCGTGTGATGGCCTCCACCCGCTCGGCTCCCTGCCGGGCGTCGGCCAACGCTTCGCGCACTTGGCCGAGCCGTGTGCCGTACTCGGACGCATGGGGGGCCGATTCGGCCAGCCGTCCCAGCTCGTCGATGGCGAAGATCAGGTTCGACGTGACGTACGCCAGCGGGTTGTTGATCTCGTGCGCCACCGAGGCCGCGAGCACGCTGCCCCGCGTGATCCGATCATCGAGCATGAGGCGCGCCTGCACCTCGAGATCGTGGTTCGCCTCCGCCGAGACCATGCTCCGGCGCTCGAGCGCATAGCGAAGGGTGCGCTCGAACAACGGCCCCCCGATGTTGGCTCGATCGAGCACATCGAACGCGCGCGCCGGGATCGGATGCGGCGCCGCCTCACCGTTGGTGCGGGCGAGGACGATGATGGGGATCGTGTCCCCGTGTCGTTCCAACAGCTTGAAGCCGCCCCGCGCGCCAAGCTCGTAGTCGAGCAGGCAGAGGTCGTGTTCGCCGCGTGCGAGCGCGAAGATTCCTCCCTCGACCGAGCGAATCCACTCGAGGGATGTGGACGGGATCTCTTTCAGCCGGTTGGCTATCAGGACGGCATCGGCTTCGTCGTTCGAAACGAGAAGCAGGCGGATCTTCATGGGATCCATCATGGGCATACACAATCGATTGAATGTACGGTCCGCAGCACGACACGCCCCCCTTCGTTTTATTGTTCTGTTGTTCCTTCGTTGTCGTTTCGTCTCTGTTCTGTCGCCTTTTTCGACAAGTTGCTGTGACTACGTGCGAGTGTCAATTGTCCGTCGCAAGACCCCATTTGTCCGCTGCGCCGTCATTTTACGGATGGATGTAATGTTGCAGCGCTCCACGCGAAGCCTCTCGACGTCGGGCGCATTCCGTGCCTTGACGCGTCGCCCTCAAGGTCCGCCGGCGAGCGTCACGTAGAGAACCGGGATGGCGATGCCCACCAGGGCGAGGATGGCGCCCCGACCGCGCAGCCCCTTCTTGCCCTTGATCATGAACAGCCCCGAGATCGACAAGAAGAGCAGCGCGCCGGCGTAAGCATCGGCCACATAGGTCCACGCTTTCTTGCCGCGGTTCAAGTGGAGCCAGTTGGCGAGCCGCAGAAAAAAGCGCGGCTTCTCCCCCTCGTCGAGCACCTCGCCCTTCTCGGGGTTGACGTGGAGCGTGCGGCGCTCCCACAGCACATCGAGCTGGTCGGGCGCGGCGCGGTACACCTCGCGCGGCGGCTCGGTGATGGACAGCTTGGCGGCGACGTCGCGCGCGATGGCCTCGTCGTCGCCCTCCGCGCCCGATGATGTCCAGGGCGCGAAATGGTGGGTCGTTTGGTAGCGGCTGAAGTTCGCATCGCCGTCCTTCCAATCGGCGATGTGGTTTACGGCCAGCCCCGACAACGCGTAGATGAAGGTCAGCCCCACGGCGACATAGCCCACATCGCGGTGGATGGCCCGGAGCCAGGCGCGTACGAACGAAAAGGTCGGAGGGGCAGGCCTCTGCGGCTCACCCATAGCGCTCTTCCTTCCAAGGATCGGCGTGGTTGTTGTAGCCGCGGACCTCCCAATAGCCCGGTCGGTCGACGGGGCTGAAATAGATGCCCGTGATCCACTTGGCGCTCTTCCAGAAATACAGATCGGGGACGAGCGCACGAACCGGCGCGCCATGCGGACGTGCCAGCGGTGAGCCCTCGTAGCGGTGCGCGATCAGCACGTTGGGCGCGAGGGCTTCGCGCAAGAGGACATTGGACGTGTAGCCGTGCGCGGCCTCGAAGATGACGTGCCGTGCGCTCTTTTTGACCTTGGCGCGTGCCGCCAGATCGGCGACGCGCACGCCGGTCCAGTGGCTGTCGAGCACCGTCCACTTGGTGACGCAGTGGACGTCGCACACTTGTTCGACCTGCGGCATCTCGAGCAGCCCCGCGAAGTCGATCGTAAAGGGCTGCTCCACCTCGCCGTGGACCTTCAGCGAAAAGCCCTTGGCGCTCGGATCCCCCTCGCTTCCGCCCATGGCCCGAAGGCGCTGGAGCAAATATTGGTTCGGCGGCAGGCGCGAGCGGCCGTCCGGACGTTTGAGCGCCGCGGCCTCCCGACGGGCCTTTTCGTCGGCTAGCACATAGGTGGCGCCGCCGAGCGCGCAGATGCCGGTACCGGCCGCGAGCACGCGCATGAAGGTTCGGCGGTCGAGCATGCTCGGGGTGTGGGGGGGAGGTCGGTTTGGCATTCGATGAAGGTTACGACTGCCCGCACAAAAGGTTACGCTGCGCGCCCCGTGAAAAGTCCTTCCGAGCTGAAAACCGCCATCCAATCGCCAGGATTCACCCCGAGCTTACGCGATGCGGTCGGTCTTTTGGCTCTGCTCTCCGATCCGGACGTGCTCGTCCGCTCGGCGGTCGAAAAGTCCCTGGCCCGCCTGGGCGAGGCCCTGGTGCCCATCGCCTGCGCGCAGTGGGAGAATGCCCCGACGCCCGCGCGCGTGCACCTCGTTCGCGCCGTGGGCCGGATCACCCAGACCGACGAGGCGGTCGCGCTCTTTCTTCGCGCCCTGGAGGACGCCTCATCGCAGGTGCGCCGCAGCGCGGCACGCGCCCTCGGCAAGGTGCGCGGGGATGCTGCCCCCAAGGCGGAGCACGCCCTGGTCGCCGCTTGGAAAAAAGGCGATTTGTCGCCCGAAGAGCAGCGCGCCTTCGCGTCGGCGCTCGGCACCTTGGGCGCCGAGAGCGCCCTCGAGCTGCTCGCGCCCCTGGCCAAGGGCGCCGAGTCCGATCCGGAGCTCGCGCGCATCGCCGGGCGGGCGCGCTTGATGATCGAGCGAACGCACGTGCGCGAGGCCGGCGGCTCCCTCGACCCGACCTTGGCCCCGCCGTCGCCGATCCCCATCGTTTTTCACGTGCGGCGCGGGCTGGAGCCCGTGCTTCAAGACGAGCTGGAGGCGGCCGGCGACTGGGGTCCGCTGACCGCTGGCGAAGGTTGGGTGCGCGGCACCTTGCGCGGCCCGCTGGAGCGCGCCTTCGTGGCGCGCACGGCGCTCTCGTTCGCGCTGCGGATCGAAAAGCCGTCCGGCAAGGTGGCGGACTTGCTCACGTCCGAGGACGCGCGGAGCATCTTCACGACGTGGACCCGCGGTCCGATCCGCTACCGCCTGGCCTTCGCCGAGGGCGGGCACCGGCGCGCGCAGGTGTGGCAGATCGCGCGGGAGGTCTCGGAGCGCTGGCCCGAGTTGATCAACGATCCGACCGCGAGCCTCTGGGAGGTGCGCGTGTACGAAGCGCGCGACAGCGCAGGCTCGCTGCGCCTGGAGCTATGCCCGCGCGGGCTCGACGATCCGCGCTTTTCGTACCGGGTGCGCGACGTCCCCGCGGCGTCGCACCCCACCATCGCCGCCGCGTTGGTGCGGGTGGCGGGCATCCGCGACGGCGACGTGGTGTGGGATCCGTTCGTCGGCTCGGGCATGGAGCTCATCGAGCGCGCCCGCCTCGGGCCCTGCGAGGCCCTGTTCGGGACCGATCTCGCCTCGAAGGCGCTGGAGGCCGCGCGCGCAAACCTCGACAGCGCGCGCGTGTCCGCCACCCTGTCCTTGGCCGACGCCACCCGCTTCGCGCCCCCCAAGCCGGTCACCCTCATCGTGACCAACCCGCCCATGGGTCTGAGGGTCGCGCGCACCAAGGAGCTCGGAACGATGCTCGAGCAATTTCTCGAGCACGCGGCCGAGGTGTTGGCGCCCGGCGGCAGGCTCACATGGCTCACCCCTTTTCCGGATCGAACGCGCCGCGCGATCCGCGCGCTCCCGCTCGACGTGCAGCTCGCGCGCGAGGTGGACATGGGGGGCTTTTGGGCCACGCTCGAGGTGCTCCAGAAGCAAAAGCCAGCCTCGCGCCGCATCGTGCATCGATGATGCAAAATGTGGCTGCAGGTCGTACGCTGATGTCGTGGGTGCTTGTTGGAGATGCGGCCGGAGCAATGTGGCCGGAGCGCGATTTTGCTCGTCGTGCGGCACATCGCAGTCGAAGCGGGGGAGCCTCAAGTCCTCGCTCCCCACGGAGCTCGAACAGCAAGCCATCGATCCGGCGACCGTGACCGGAGACCGCGCCGCCCTCGGCGTGGGCGCCCGCGTGCTCGTGCAATGGCCCGACGGCAACCGTTACGAGGGCGCGATCGAGCAGGTCGCCCCCGGGCAATGCTTGGTCCTGTTTCCCAACGGGCAACACTATTGGATCGACGTGCGCTACGTGAGCCCGGCGTAAGGCGCGCGCCGTTCGGGATGCGGCTTTTTGCGCCGCGCCGCTTGGCGCGCGGACCCGCCGTCTCTACGTATGTGGGTCGCGTTGGCGTCCGATAGCGTTTCCCTTTCCATCGTTCTTTTGGTCGTAGGCTCGGCGTTTCTGCACGCGCTGTGGAATGCCATTCTGAAGCGCCAAGAGAAGCCCGAGTGGGCCGCGGTGGGCATCACGTTCGTCTCTGCCGCGAGCACGGTGGCGCTGGCTCTCACGACGGCATCGTCACCGCCGCCGATGGCCGCGATCCTCCTGAGCGTGGCGTCCGGCGTGTTCGAGGCCGGCTACTTCGTCACCTTGGCCAAGGCGCTCGCGCGCGCACCGCTGGGGGTCGCGTACACGGTGGCGCGCGGCGGCGCGCTGCTCCTCATTTGGCCCATCTCGGTCCTTTGGCTCGGTGAGAAGGTCACCGCCACCACCGTTTGCGGAACGGCGCTCGTGGTGTGCGGGCTTATCCTGGTCGGCTGGAGCAACGAACGAAAAAGCGCGCCGCGCCCCGCTTCGTCCCCGGCTTCTTCGATGTCTCCAGCCTCGCTCCGCGCAGGGATCGGCTGGGCCATGGCGTGCGCCGTCTTCATCACGGGGTATCACCTGCTCTACAAGCGCGCCATGCAGGCGCAGGGCACCCCCACCGTGGTGCTCGCCGTGTCGATGCTCGTGGCCAGCACCGTCAGCGTCGCCTGGCATGGAAGGGCGACGATGACCACGGTGGCCCGCTATGTGCGCGCGCACCCATGGCCGATCGTGATCGCGGGCCTGCTCACGACGGCGTCCTTCGTCGCCTTTCTCGGGGCGCTCGAGCGGGGTGGCGCGGGCATCATCATGACCCTTCGAAACACCTCGGTGCTCTTTGCACAAGTGCTGGCCTGGCTCGGCGGCGAGCGCTCGCGCCCCTTGCAGATTGCCGGTACGCTGGCGGTCGCGGCCGGCGCCGTGTGCATGGCGTGGCCGTGAGTGCGGCGCTTCGTGATTCTTTCATCCCGCGCAATGGTTTCTTGATCGAGCCCGCGCCTACCCGCGCGATCGTCTCAACCGCACATCTCGGCCATGTTTCTCGTACGAACACGATTGGCGGCCGCCTCGCTCGCGGCCATTTCGCTCGTTGCGTGTGCCGCGTCCACCTCGCCCAGCGCCTCCAGCTCCGCGGGCGCCATGTCGCCCAGCGCCTCGGGCGCTCCAGGTGCGCAGGAGGGGGCCGCAACGGAGACGTCCGCCGTCGCGGCGACGGCCAAAGGCCAGCTACGCTGGTTTGGCGGCCCGACGGTGTGGATCGAGCGCGGCGGGCTTCGGATTTTGACCGATCCCATGCTCTCGGCGCGCGGGCCGAACGCCTTCGTGCTCCCGAAGCACCCGTCCACCGGTGAGACGAACGCGCCCGTCGCGCGCTACACCGATCCGCCGGACGTACCCCTCGGTGCGCTCGATGCCATCGTCATCAGCCACGGCCACGCCGACCATTTCGATGCGCGGGCGAAGGAGATCCTGCCAAAGACCACCCTGGTCATCGTCCCACCCTCGGCCGAAGCCGGCGTGCGCGCCGCGGGGTTTACGAATGTGCGCGCGCTCGACTGGGGGCAGGAGACGCAGCTTCGAAACGGCGCCTCCCGTCTTCGCATCAGCGCGGTCGCCGCCCATCATGCCCACGATCCGGGCCTCGATGGCGACCTTGGAAAGGGCAATGGCTACGTCTTTACTTGGGAATCGGGGACATCACCGTATGTTGCGTATTGGACGGGCGACTCCGTCCTCTCCAAGGAGATGGATCAAATCCCCGCCCGGTTCGGCCCCGTGCATCTCTTCTTGCCTGATATGGGCGCCGTCGGCGTGGACAGCCGGCTTGGCCGGCGATCCATGGACGCCGACGAGGCCCTGCGCGCGGCGGAGCTTCTGCGCGCGCGCCGGATCATCCCCATTCACCACACCACGTTTGGCCACTACCGCGAGCCCGTGGCCGCGCTCGTGCAGCGCGCTGCGTCCAAGGACAAGGACAAGGACAAGGACAAGGACAAGGACGCGAGCGCGCGCTTGCACGTGCTGCGGGAGGGTGAGCTCACCGCGCTCGAGCCCTGATCCGCTGCCGTCGAGATGCCGAGAGGCTACGGATCCTCGCCCGCGGCCAAGCTCGGGCCGCAGAGGATCCGCTCCCCTTTGGCGATGTCGAGGTGGAGCCAATAGTCGCCGTCGCGCACGTCGACGGTGTTGGAGTTGCCGGGGGTGCGGCCGTAGCGGTTGTCGTAGCGATCGGTGGGGTGAAGCTCCACGTTTTGGCCATTGACGACGAGCGGGGCTTCCCACCCGAAGGTGACGAGGCCCTGGCTCGGCGACGCGTAGGACACGTCGAAGCCATCGGACTCGCCGGTCGGCTTCCCTGGACCGCGGCTCGTGATGTCCACCTTCGCCGCCAGGATGCGCTGCTGGAATTGCTCGAAGGAGCCCGAGTCGGCCTGACGCCCGACCTCGACCAGCCACACGTTGTCGGCGCCGCCATTGGCGATGAGATCGAAGGGTTTGACCCGGCCGCCGGTGGCCTCGGTGGTGCCGTTGTAAATCTTGTAGGCGGCGGGGCGGTGGGAGTAGAGCGCGACGTATCCGCTGCCGAAGCGTCCGAACGTCCATTGCCCTTTTTGCACGACCTCGTCGAAATAGTCCTGCGGGAAGTAGGCGTGCGTATAAGGCTCGTAGTGGTAATACTCGAGCGGCGGCGGGTTCTGCTGCGGATATTGGGGTGCGTAGATGTGAATGGCCACGTTCTTGTGTTGCGCGGACCGCGGCGCGGTGGCCTCGCCGTTCCAGTAGCCGCCCTCCTCGGGATCGTCCAGCCAATCCCCGGACTGGGCGAGGGGACGGAAGGGGTGGTTCGTAAAGACCAGCGCCCGCGCGTCGAAGGTCGCCTGCCAGGAGTGCATCTGGTTATTGAACGTGCCCTTGCGGTAATCGACCGCGCTCGAGAGCATGGAATCGCCCGTTCGATACGTGTAGGTATCGACGCCCTGGAGCAGGCCGAAATTGAGGATCGCCGTGTAGCCCGCGGTGAGCTGCTGCGACACGGCGGGATCCTGATATCGGAAGAGCTCGAACTGGTTGAAGGGCGGCTTGTCCCAGAGGTTGTATTGATTCGCCATTTGGACCGTGAGGGGCAGCACCGGCCATGTGATGTACGCCCCCATGCCCGTCCACACCGTGTAGTCCTTCGGGTTGGTGAACGAGAAGCCGCCGGGCGCTTGCGGATTTTGCTCCACCGGGAGCGCCTCCGGGATGGTGAGCCCGATGTGCTCGCGATCGACCACCGGACGGGGATCCAGCCCCACCCTCCGCACGATCTCCGGCAGCCGGTAGCGGGTGGTGGCGGCGAACACGGTGGCGCCCGGATCGCCGGTGTCGAAATCGTACTTGGATCGGTTGAATACGATCTTGGTGAGCCCCCACGTGTCCTCGTCGGTGCTCATCATCTTGTCTTTTTTATACGAGCGGCCGTGCGTGACGCCGAACGCGTCGCGGAAGGTGTGGAGGCCGAGGTCCACGAACAAGAGATCGAGCACCATCGACGCCTTCGTGCGAAGCTCGGCGTCGTTTGCATATTCGACGAGCGTCAACAATGGGACGATGTCTTTTTGATAATAGACGTTCGAGTGCCACTCGGCGAAGCCGTAACGGAAGTGCTGATCGATCCATCGCAAGAGCCGCTCCCGCGCGTCGGCCGCGTGCTCCTTGCCCGGCCGCCGATCGGTGCCGAGGGCGCGCTCCGGGAGCCTCTGCCCGACGAGGTATTCGATGGTGGCGAAGATCGCCTGGTGATTCTCCGTCCAATAATACGCTTCGTCTTTTTTGCCGTCGGGCGTCGGCTCCGTGTACCAAAATTTGAAATCGGCGAGGGCGTTCTCGATTTTGAGGCGCACCTCGGGCGGAAAGGACGCTTGGTCGCCGTATCCGTACAAGACGTTCAGGAGATAAATGGCGATGAAGTCGCGCCCGTCGTTCAGGGCCGCCATCTTGGCGAGCTCGGAGTCCACGACAGAGGCCGGAATGGGCGGGAGCTGGTACGGCGGGTCGAGCCGCGCGCGGGCGACGTGCGCGAGGAGCGTCACCGGGTTGCCCAAGCCGTCGGGGGTGCGCGTGGCAAATCGCAGATACTCGTTTTTGCGGGCGCGCAACCACGCGGCGTCCACCGTTCCCTTCCCCTGGATGACGCTATCCACCGCCGCGCTGTCGCCCTCCGCTGGAGGAGCGGAATCGCGCTGAATGGAACAATGAACGATACCCTGCGTGAGCGCGGCCAGGGCCAGCGCCTGGGAAGGGAATCGAAGCGACCAACGTCGCTGACTAGCCGTTCGACGGATCATCGTGGTGTTTCTCCAAGTAGGTGTGTTTCGGACCGCGTCACGACTCACCGCGGTCGCCGATAGTGTGGCACTTTATCGATGCTTGGCTAGCACGTCCACGCTGAAATCCTATTTGAAATTTGCTCAGTCGAATCGCGCCAAAATCGAAGCGTTCTGCGCCACGGGACATGTGCCATGCCCGCGCGTGGGCAATCGTCGTATCGAAATTTCGGTGAACGCAGCAATCGAAGTCGCAATTGGGAAATGAATTTCGTATGAGCGCCGACCGATTGGGGCGCGGTCGTGCTCGTGCTTGGTAGGTGGTCGATCTCCGGCACGCGAGGGGCGCCCGCGAGAATGCGAATCGCGACAGGCGGTAGCCATCGCGTTGTGTTCGTCCGTTCTCCGAAATGCCACGCCGTCCAAAAACGACGGAGCGCCGAAACGACGAAGCCTCCGGGAGCATCGCTCCGGGAGGCTTCGGGGACGTCTTTCGATGAGCGCGCGCGCGGTCGCCTACGCGCCCTTGGATGCCGAGTCGGCTGCGGGCGCGGAGACCTTCGCCAGAAAATCGATCAAGTCGATCTTCGTCACGATGCCGGTGACGTCGTCGCCGTCGAGCACGAGGGCGACCTTGGCGTCGGCGAGCACGCCTTGGAGGAGCTCGATCTTCGTCTGCGGGGTCACGGTGCCGTAGTCGCCCTCCACCAGCTCGCCCACGGTGGAGTCGAGCGTCTTGGCGCCGGAGACCAGGTGGCGAAGGAGATCGACCTCGGCGATGATGCCGCGGAGCTTGCCGTCGTCGACCACCGGGATCTGGCTGATGTCGAGCGACTTGAGCAAGCCGATGACCTCGCGCACGGTGGAGTTTTTGGACGCGGTCACGATCTTGCGCTTGGGCGACAGGTTCAGGATGTCGCGCACGGTGCCGAGGCCCGGCTGATCGGCCAAGAAGCCGTTCTCGCGCATCCAGTCGTCGTTGAAGATCTTCGAGACGTATTTGCTGCCGCCGTCGCAGAGGAAGACCAGGATCTTCTCGGCGCGGTCGCGCGCTTGCGCGTACTTGATGGCGCCGGCCACCGCCGCGCCGCCCGAGCCGCCGATGAAGAGGCCCTCGAGGCGCGTGAGATCGCGGGTCATGAGGAAGCACTCTTTGTCGTCGACGCGCACGATCTCGTCGAGGATGCCGAGGTTCATGGTGGTGGGGAAGAAGTCCTCCCCGATGCCCTCCACCTTGTACGAGAACGGCTTGGTGATGCGGCCGCTCTTCACGAAATCGTAATAGAGCGAGCCCACGGGGTCGACCCCCACGATTTGAACGTTGGGGTTGCGCTCTTTGAAATATTTGCCGCACCCGCTGATGGTGCCGCCCGTGCCCATGCCCGCGACGAAGGCGTCGAAGTCGCCGTTCGTCTGCTCCCAGATCTCCGGGGCGCTCGAGATGTAGTGCGCCTCGGGGTTGGCCGGGTTGTGGTACTGATTGGCATAAAAGCTATTCGGAGTTTCGTCGGCGATGCGGCGCGATACTTTGTAATAGCTGCGCGGATCGTCGGCGTCGACGGCCGTGGGGCACACCACCACGCGCGCGCCGAAGGCCCGCAGGTGCTGGATCTTCTCCTGGCTCATCTTGTCCGGCATGACGAAGACGCACTTGTAACCTTTCACCGCGGCCAGAAGCGCGAGCGAGGCGCCGGTGTTGCCGCTGGTGGCCTCCACGATGGTTCCGCCAGGGCGCAGGCCTTGCTCTTCGGCGCGGCGCAGCAGGTTGGCCGCCAGGCGATCCTTGTGGCTTCCGCCCGGGTTGAGGAACTCGCACTTGACGTAAATCTCGGCCTTGAGGCCCGCCGTGACCCGATTGAGGCGGACGATGGGGGTGTGGCCAACGGCTTGTGTGATGGACTCCAGCGCTCCGTGCATCATGTACTGCTCCCTATCACGAGCGGGCGCCCGAGACATCAGGGACACCAGGGGCGCGCGGGACACGCGGGGCGGGGGCGAGGATGGCCGCGAGCTGGCGCCCGGCCTCTTGCCCCCTCCGGTACGAGAAGAAGCGCTCTTTTTCGCACCGCGTGCAGCCGGGGACGTCCTCGACCAAGCCGATGCCGGCGCGGGCCAACAGGAGCCGCACGGCCGCGCGCAAATCGGCGTGGGGTTTCTGCCGCCGAACGATCACCGAAGGGTCGCCGCACGTTTCCACGATGCGCTCGGCTACCTCGTCGCCCACCTCGAAGCACCCGACGCAGATGCACGGTCCGATGGCGGCCACGGCGCGCGCGGGATCGGCGCCCAGGCTCGCCATGCGATCGACCGCGCTTTGGACCACGCCGGCGACCGTTCCACGCCAGCCGGCATGGATGGCGGCGGCGATGCCGCTCCCGGGGTCGCCCACCAGGATGGGGACGCAGTCGGCTACCCGCACACCTGCTGCGGTTCCGGGCTCGGCCACGATGGCGTCGGCCTCCGGCAAGCTCTCGGACCAGGGCGCGGGATCGCTCGGATCGGAGTGCGCGGAGGTCGTTTTTGCATCGACCACTTGGATGCCGTGAACTTGGCGCGCTTGCGCGATACGAACTGGAGCGATGCCTGCGGCTCTGCCAAATCTCATGAGACTGGCGGAGTACTCGGGCGCATCGAATCGGAGGTCCACCTCGCGTGTGGAGAATCCGTGCGAAAAGCCTGCACCGGCGAGGGCCGGACTGGCGAGGGAAATGGTCATGAGGTCCGGCTTCGGAAGGCTACCATTGAGATGAAAACGCGCTCTATAGTGGAACGTGCTTCCTTGAGAGAGACGAGAAAGAGACCCTTAGCCAACGCCTATGTAGGCCGAAGGCCGGAGTGAACCGCCCCATGCGTCCGCAGGATCCGTTTATCGGCCGAGACATCCTGAACGGGCAGTTTCAGATCCTGCAAAAGATCGGCACGGGCGGTATGGGCGCGGTCTACAAGGCCTTGCAGCCCGAGATGAACCGGATGGTTGGGGTGAAGATCCTCCATCCGAAGCTCACGAACCGCAAGGACCTGGCGTCGCGGTTCCGGCGCGAGGCGCGGGCGATGAGCCATCTCACGCACCCCAACACGGTGAAGGTGTTCCTCTACGGCGAGCTCGAGGATGGCTCGCTCTACATCGTGATGGAGTTCCTCGAGGGCAAAAATTTGAATCAGACCGTGCGCGGCGAGGGGCCCATGGCCATGCCGCGCGCGCTGCCCATTCTCATCCAGGTGTGCGGCGCGCTGGAGGAGGCGCATCGGGCGGGCATCATCCATCGCGATCTGAAGCCAGAGAACATTTTTCTCTGCCAGCAGGGCGGGATGAAGGACTACCCCAAGGTGCTCGACTTCGGGCTCGCCAAGGTGACCGAGCGCGAGATGCGTCCCGGTTCGCTCATCTTGACCCAGGAGGGCATGGTCTTCGGCACCCCGGAGTTCATGAGCCCGGAGCAGGCCCAAGGCAAAACCCTCACCGCGGGGAGCGACATCTATTCGCTCGCGGTGATCCTGTACGAGGTGCTCACCGGCAAGCTTCCCTTCGAGGCCAAGGGGGCCATGGACTACTTGCAGCTGCACGTCAGCGGCAGGCCGATCCCACTGAGCCGTCGGGTCGAGGGCCGGGTGTTTCCGCAGGCGCTCGATCACGTGATGGATCGCGCCCTGGCCAAGCGCCCCGAGGAGCGATTCCCCAGCGCGGCCGATTTTGCCGTCGCGCTGCAAGCCGTGCTCGAGGGACGCACGCACGCCCAGGCGGCCTATGGCACCCCCGCGCCGGCGTCCACCAACGGCGCCAACCTTCGCGCGCTCCCACCGCCACCTCCGCCGGCGCCCTCGCCGCCCAGCGTGGTCTCGATCAACAGCGACGCGGCGCAGATCCGGGCCATGAAGCCGCGGCCCAATCCGCTCCTGCTCCTGGGAACGGTGGCCGTGGGGTGTCTGGTGGTCGGCGCGGCGGTGGCCGTGCTGGTGATGCGGTTCTTGATGGCACGCTAGCTACTCGGACGGGCCGAACCACTTGGTGCTCAGCTCGTCCATGTAGCCCGACTCGCGCAGCTTCAGGAGCGCCTCGTTGATCGGCTTGCGGTACTTGCTGCCCTGCTGCAGCGCGATGCCGTAGTTTTGCTTCTCGAAGAGCCTTCCGACGACCTTGAGCTGGTCGCTCTTGCTTTGCTTCACGTGGTAGAGGAGCACCGGCGCGTCGTAGACCACGGCCTTGATCTGCTTCTTCTCGAGCGCGAAGTAGGCCTCCTCGATGCGGTCGAAGGCCCGCACGGACACGCGGTGCGCGGTGAGGTACTTCTCGCCCGTGGTGCCCTTGACGGTGCCCACGATTTGGCCCGGCAGATCGCCGGGCCCGTTGATGTCGCTCGTGAGCTGATTGACGGTCATCACGGTGGTGATGGAGGCGGTGAAGTACGAGACCAGCACGATGCTGGCGAGCATCCAAAAGGCGCCCACGATGCGGCCGCCGATGACGATGGGGCCCTTGGCATCGCACCCGCCGCTGAGGATGGTGGAGATGGCCCACCAGGCCGACTCCCACACGCCTGCGAGGTAAGGCCGCGGGAACTGGTCGGGGTTGCGATTGCGCTCGAAGAACCACAAAAGGTGGGCGGTGACCACCAAGAGGACCACCAAGGCCCCGATCAACTTGAGAAAATCGAGGGTGAAGACGCTCTTGACGAGGGAGCGCACGGAGCTCTGGTGCGTGGTCCCCACCAGGATGCCGAGCCCCGACTCGTAGAAGGGCTGGCTGAAGTCGACGACGGCCTCGCGCTCGGCCGTGATGCTGATGGCCGCGATGGCCGCGTCGGCTTGCTTGTTCTTGAGCGCGTCGATCTGATCGCCCACGCTCCTCACCCACTGGAGCTCGTACGTGATGCCCGTCTCCTTGGCCACGCGATCCCAGAGGTCGACGCTGAAGCCGACCGATTTGCCGCCCTCTTGAAACATGAAGGGCTCGATGGGCTTGACGTAAACCTTGAGCGGGGGGTCGGCGGCCCTGGCCTGCTCGGGGGATGCCACGAAGCAGAGAACGGCGAGGGCTTGGCAGAGGACGACGAGATACCGAACGAAGCGAGACGTGCGACCAACGCCCATTTAGATCCACCCTAGGCGCGCCGCGACCCACAGCGCCGCGCCCACCGCCACAAGTAGCCCCAAAACGAGGAGGATCGCTACCAGCGCCACGCTGACGCCCTCCTTTTTCTTCGGTTGAACGGACGTTCCGTTGGGACCCGGCGCTCCGGCACCCGCCGGCACGAAAGGTCCGGTGGGTGCGACATATTGCTGCACCATTTGGCCCGCGGGCGCGCCCGTGGGAAAGGGCGGCTGCCCCGGGGCTTGAAAGGGAAAGGGCGGGTGCGATCCGGCGCCCGCGGGGGTCGCCGCGTTGGGCACGGGCCATGTGGTCCCGAGGTTGGGGACCACCGCGGGCTTCGGCGGCGGGGGCAAGAGGGGGGCCTTGGTGGTGGTGTCGGGGTTTCGCACCGTGATGTCTGGATTTTTTGCGTCGGCCGCGGGGTCTACGAGCAGCCCGCGCGGCGAAACCTTGGTGTCGGCGAGCAAAAAGAGCTCCGCTTGGCGCGAGACGGGCTCCTGCGGGTCCATCGAGAGGCTCAGACCGCGCAGTTCATCGGCCTCCATGATCCGCGTGTTTTCATCGGCCGACTCGGGCTCGCGCGGCGGGGTCCCCTGCGACGCAGGCTCGGTGAAGGGCGGCCGCACCGCGCTGCTCAACGTGGTCTCGAGCATGCCGCGCGGCAAGGACATGCGCTCCAGGGTCTTGGTCCCCAGCTCGTCGTACGAAAGGTCCTCGGCCGCCACCATCATGGTGGGCGGCTCCCGCGAGGTCTCGGGGCTATCGCGACCCTCGGCGGCGGCCGCGGCGCGCGCCATGTGAACGGCCATTTCATCGGCGCGGGGCGTGGTGATGGAGTCGCTTCGCGTGGTGAGCGTATCGCGGCTGGCGACGGTCTCGCGGAGCTCGGCGGGGAGCGAGGCTCGTTCGCGCTCTTGCTGCAGCAAAAGTGCCGCCGTGGGCAGCTCGGCGCCGGTGACCTCGGAGATGGGGGCGCCCGACGAATCGAAGCCCGGCACGGCGGTGACCGGGAGCTTCGACACGCGCTGGAGCGAATCTTGGTCGCGCATGAGCGCGTTTTTCAGCATGCCCCAGAGCTCTCCCGCGTCCTGCGGGCGATCCTCGGGGCGCGCGGCCACGGCTTGCGCCAGCACGGCCTCGACCCGGTTGCTCACCTCGAGGCCGAGGGCGCGCGGGGTGGGCCGCCGCGCGACATCCAGCACCCGAACGCCCATGGGCACCGGGCCTTCTTCGATGACCGGCCGGTCCATGAGCATCTCGAGCAGCACCAGCGCGATCGCATACACATCGGTCCAAGGGCCCACGGCGCCGACCCCCGAGCTGTATTGCTCCGGCGCGGCATAGGCCGGCGCGCCAATGGGGACGAGCCCCATGGATTGCGATGGCGGCGGAAGATCGAGCGCGCGCTCGCCCAAAATTTTGGCGACGCCCAAATCGAGCAGCTTGATGCGCTGCCCGCCGCCCACCTTGGCCAGGAAAAGATTGTCGGGGGTGACCTCCCGGTGGACGATGCCGTGCGCATGGGCAAAGGCCAGCGCCTCAACCGGAGGGTCGAGCAAGCGAATGGCCTCGGTCAGGGTGCGTCCGCGTTGGCCCGCCGCGCGCCGGCGCTCGAGATCGCGGGCCAACGTTTGGCCTTCGAGCCACTCGAGGACCATGAACGGCGTGAGCTGCGAACCGTTGGGGGCGACCGCCGTTCCGCTCGCCAGCACGCGGACCACGTGGGGGCTGGCCTGCGAAAGTTTGTAGTGAAGGCGGCTTTCATGGCGGAACCGGCGTATGAACTGCTCATGCGAACCGCTGGAGGGCGCCTTCATGCATTTGATCGCGATGGGGACCTCGAGCATCAAGTGCGCGCCGCGGTAGAGAAAGCTCCGCTTCCCGTCCTCGACGAGGTCATCGACACGGAACTGCCCGTGCAGGACCTGTCCGATCATCCCCAAGGGATCACCCGTGCTCACGAAGTTACCTCTCCACGTTGACGCGGCCTCATGGCCGCGATGATAACCTCCTGACCGTGGCGAACTCCAAGCCGCCCGAAGGCACCCCCGAGAATTCTCAGCGCCCCGCGCGCCCGAGCACGCCCGAAACGCGTGAAGGCGGAATCGCAAAGGCCGTTCCCAGCGTTCCTCCTCCTCGAAGCGTGCGATTGACGGCATCGGAGATCCTCGAAGGAAAGTCGCGGCCATCGAGCCCTGGTTCGGCGGGCGGCGGCGGTGGTGCGGGCCGAGGTGGCGCAGGAGGAACCGGAGGGACGGGCGGCGCCGGAGGCTCGGGCGGAAACGGCCGCGGAAATGGTGACGGCGGGAACGGGGACGGCGGGGACGGGAAGGGGTTCGGTCAT
The DNA here is from genome assembly GCA_037157815.1 of Sorangiineae bacterium MSr11954. NCBI lineage: Bacteria > Pseudomonadati > Myxococcota > Myxococcia > Myxococcales > Pendulisporaceae > Pendulispora > Pendulispora albinea. Next base: position 10,321,987 of record CP089984.1, on the reverse strand, counting down.
GTGCACGAGCGTCTCGCCCGGCTTTTTGCGTCACCCGCGTGGCATGGCATCGGGCGTTGGGCCAAGCGGATCGGCATCGCGGTGGCCGCGATCTCCTTGGCGGGGGTGGTAGGCCTCATCCTGGTGGTGCGGCACTTCGAGGCGCAGCTTCCATCGATCGCGGATCTCAAGGGAAATTACCGGCCGCCGCAGGTGACGCGGGTGCTGGCGCGCGACGGAACCTTGCTGGCCGAGATTTTCACGGAGCGGCGCACGGTGGTGCCCATCAAGTCACTGCCGGCGCACGTGAAGCTGGCGGTGCTGGCGGCCGAGGACGCGGGCTTTTACGAGCACGAGGGGCTCAATTATTTCGGCATCGCGCGGGCGTTCGCCGTCAACTTGAAGGCCGGCAAGAAGCGCCAAGGCGGCTCGACCATCACGCAGCAGGTGGTGAAGAACCTGCTGCTCGACTCGGAGAAGTCCTACAAGCGCAAGATCCGCGAGGCGCTTCTGGCGCGCAAGCTCGAGCAGGAGCTGGAGAAGGACGAGATCCTCGAGCTCTACCTGAATCACATCTACTTCGGCCACGGTCGTTACGGCATCCAGGAGGCTGCGCGCGACAACTTCGGGAAGAACGCCAAGGATCTGACCATCGCCGAGGGCGCGCTTCTGGCGGGCTTGGTGGCGGGGCCCGAGTCGTTTTCACCCCGCAAGGACATGAAGCGGTCCTTGAGCCGGCGCGCCTTCGTGCTCAGCCAGATGCACGAGAAGGGCTTTCTGAACGATCCGCAGTACGAAGCGGCCAACGCGGAGTCGGTGCAGCTGGCGGCCAGCGTGGAGATCAACAGCGAGCTCGCGCCGGAGGTGGTGGAGAAGGCGCGCCGCATGCTGCTCGAGCTCGATCCGGAGGGCGCGCGGCGCGGTGGGTACACCATCCAGACGACCATCGATCCCAAGCTGCAAGTAGCGGCCCGCAAGGGGCTGCGCGATGCGCTCTTGGCGTACGACAAGCGCCATGGGCTGACGGGGGCGCTCAAGGTGCCGGTGCCGCCGCAGGCCTCGAAGGGCAAAGGGCCGAAGCCGCAGCCCAAGGACGTACCCTTCGAGGGCACCCCCAGCTTCGACAAGCACAAGGTGCTCATCGGCGTGGCCTCCGGCGCCGACGACGCGCAGGGCACGATCGACGTCAAGGTGGGGACGGTGACCGGCTCGGTGAAGCTCGCCGACTACGAGCGCTACAACCCGCAAGGGCTGGCGGCCAGCGTGTTCGCGCCCGCGGGGAGCCTCTTGCGTGTCAGCTTGCTCGCGCCCGTTCCCGAGGAGGCGCGCACCTCGATCACGACCACGACCACCTCCACCCCGCTGGCCAAGGTGCCGCTGCGGCTCGAGTCGGGCCCGGAAGGGGCGCTGGTCGCCATCGACGCGCGCACGCGCAACGTGCTGGCCATGGTGGGCAACTACGAGGCGTCGAACGGCGGGCTCGATCGCGCGACGCAGGCGCGGAGGCAGCCGGGCTCGACGTTCAAGCCCATCGTCTATTCGTACGCGCTCCACTCGCGCATCTTCACGCCGGCCACGCTCATCGACGTGAACCCCGGCACCTTCGGCACCTACAAGCCGTCGAACTACGAGGGGTGGACGGCGACCGATCCGCTGCGCTTGCGCGAGGTGCTCGCCAACTCGGTGAACGTGGGCGCGGTGCGGGTGCTCGAGCAGGTGGGCCCGGCCAACGTGGTCGAGTGGGGGCACGCGCTGGGGATCCAGTCGACCCTCAAGCCCGATCTGTCGCTCGCGCTCGGGAGCTACGAGGTGGAGCCCATCGAGCTTTGCGGCGCCTACGCGACCTTCGCGGCCGGCGGCGTGTACGAGGAGCCGCGCTTGGTGACGCGCATCGTGGGGCCGGACGGGCGCGAGATCGCGCTGAAGCCCCCGCCGCCGCCCCGCCGCGTGCTCGACGACGCCGAGGCGTACGTGACGACCAACATGCTCACGAGCGTGATCGATCATGGCACCGGGGCGCGCGCGCGGGAGCTGCGAAGGCCGCTCGCCGGCAAGACCGGAACCAGCAACCAGTCGAAGGACACGTGGTTCGCGGGCTATTCGACCGAAATTGCCTCCGTGGTGTGGGTGGGCTACGACGACGGAAAGCCGCTGGGCGGCGGCGAGAGCGGCGCGCAAACGGCGCTCCCGGCGTGGATCTCCTTCATGAAGGTGGCGCACGAGGGAAAGCCGCCGAGCGAGTTCCCGCGTCCCCCCGGGGTGGTGGGTGTGCGCATCAACAAGAAAACGGGCAAGCTCCCCTTCGAGAACGACACGGACACGATGGACGAAGTGTTTCTCGCCGGCACGGAGCCGACCGAGGTGGGGGATGCGACCGTCGTCGTCGGCGGCGATGGTGGAACGGAGTCGCACGCGGGGGAGCCTTGAGGCGCGTGTACGGGATCGCGATGCGTCTCCTCGTGCTGGCGCTCGTCCTCTTCGCCGGTGAGGCGCGGGCCGCGAGCGCGCTGCAAGGCGTGGCGGCGGAGCTCTCCAAGGGGCTTACGGCGATCCCCCCGGCGACGGTGGTGATCGCCTCGTCGCCCGTGACCGACGTGGCGGGGACGGTGCCTGCGCGCACCGACGAGCTCAGCGTGCGCATCGCAGGGGTCGTCGCCGGAAAGCTCGGTGGAACGACGCGCGCGCACGATCGCGCGGCGGCGTTGGCCGGTGCGCGGGCGGTGGCGGGGCGCGGCGGCGCGCTTCTTTATTTGTCGGTGGAGATCGCGCGCGGCGAGCTGCGGGTGACGGCGGATCTGTACCCGGTGATGTCCAATGGGTGGGACCGCATCCGCATTCCGGCGCCGCCGCCGCGCGCCCACGTCTTTGCCAGCGTGCCGATCGACGCCGAGGTGCGGGCGTTCTTGCCGTCGATCGCGCTGGAGCAAGCGAGCGTGCACAAGGCGCGGCACGAGGAGGGCGACGTGCTGGCCGCCGCGTGCGGAGACGTCAATGGCGACGGTGGTATGGAGCTGGTGCTCGTCTCGAGGGCGCGGGTGGCCATGGGGACCCTTCGCGGCGCGCGCTTCGTCGTGAGCAAGGCCGTACCGTGGACCGCGCTCGCGCGGCGCGTCCCGGTGCCGCTGCGCGAGCCCCTGGCGGGTGCGGCGTTCGTGCGATCCAGCGCGGCGAAGCTCCTGGTCGGCACCTCCGAGCGCGAAGCGGTGGCGCTCGACGCGGGCCTGGGGGTGCGCGCGACCTTGGCGGGCATCCCCATCCCCCTGGGCGAGCTGGACTCGTGCGCCGCCATCAACCCGGAGGCGAGCGCCTTCGAGGGCGACGTGACCGGGTGCGGCGCCTCGAGCAAAGAGCGCCCCGTGCGCGCCACGCCGCCGGCGGCGCGCTTCGATGCGGTGGCCGCGGGCGAAATCACGGCGCGCGATGGGGTGCCGCACGTGATGGTGGCGGCGCGCGAGCCCGGTGGAAAGTTGCGCCTTCGCCTCGATGCGGGCGAAATTCGAACGGTGGAGACGGTGGGCGCGCAGCTGGCGGTGGGCGACTTGGATCTGGACGGCGGCGCCGAAATCGCCACCTCGAGCGATGGCCCGGACGATGCGCTGCAGGTGCTCAGCTGGGCCGGCGACGGCAGTGAGCCCGTCGTGCGCAAAAAGATCCCCGCGCCGGGCGGCGTGCGCGCGCTGGCCATCTGCCCGCCGGAGGTGCGGGGCGTTCCGGCGCTGGTGGCGGTGGTCGGTCCGGAGGTGTGGGTTGTCCGATGAAGGCCATCGGACGACGCACGATGATGGCGGGCGCGGGCGCATCCTTGGCCATGCTGGGCGGGGGGCGGCTCTTTGCGCGCGGGAGGCTCCCCACCGGCGGACGGCTGGCGCTGCGCGTCCCCTGGCCGGTGTCCACCGTGGATCCGCACCGGGTCGACGACGTGGCCGCCGCCATCTTCGGCGAGGCGCTGTTCGACACGCTCTACGCCCGCGATGAAGCGGGCAACATCGTTCCATCGCTGGCCGAAGGCGATCCCGAGCCCGACAAAGACGGCCTGCGCGTGCGCGTGCGCGCCGGCATCGTGAGCGCGTACGGGAAGCCCATCGACGCGCGCGAGGTGGTCAACTCGCTCCGGCGCGCCCGCTCGAACAGCGGCGGCGGATGGCTGGCCGACTCGCCGTTCCCCACGCGCATCGACCAGCTGACGGTCCGCTTCGCCACCAAAGATCCGCTCAAGCTCACGCAGACGTTGAGCTCGCCCCTCGTCGCCATCGTGCCGCTCTCGTTCACCCCGGAGCGGCCCGATGGCACCGGCCCCTTTCGCGCCGAGCGCCGCGGCGACACGCTCGCCCTTCTGCGCAACCCCCGCGCCGCGCGCGGCCCCGCGCTGCTCGACGAGATCATCGTGCGCGCCGCGCCCGATCTGGCCGGCTCCTTGCGCGCCTTCGAGAGCGGCGCCGACGACATCGGCTGGCTCGGCTCGGGCCTCCACGAGCCCAGGCCCGGCGCCAAGTCGTTCGATCTGGGCCCCGTCGCCTGGGCGATCCTGCGCTCCGGGCGCGAGGGCGCCGCGTGGGACACGCCCGGCCTCACCCAGCGCATCGCCGACGGCATTCCGCACTCGCGCCTCTCGTACTTGGGCCTCGGCGCCGCATGGTCTCCCGAGCGTGAAGAGGGATGGGGCGGCCCGGCCAGCGAGCTTTTGGTCCGCGAGGACGCGCCCTGGCTGGTGGAGCTGGCGCGCGCCGTCTCCGCCACCCTCTCGCGTCCCGGGCACGATCTCACCGTCCGCCCCATCTCCGCCGCGGAGCTCGCGACCCGGCGCGCGCAGCGCTCGTTCGCCTTGGCCGTGGACGTCACCCGTCCTGTGGCCCCCGGCGCCCTGGGCGCGCTCGTCGGCCTGGCCGCGGCGGATCGTCCGGCGTCGGCCGTCGACATCGTGCGCCACCCGCCGCGGCTGGGCAATGTCTCGCCGCGAACGCTCACGCGCACCATGCGGGTCGGCATTCTGGGCGAGGTGCGCATCTTCGGATCGCGGGTCGCCGATCTGGCGCTTGCATCTTCCACGCGCGGCCCCGGCTGGGATCTGGGGCTGGCGACACGGAGCCGCCGATGAGGATCGCACCGCGCCTGGGCATCGCGCTCGGCTTCGTGGGGGCTTTGTCGACCGTCGGTCTCGGCTGGGCCCTGCGCGAGGAGCGCCGCAGCGAGGAGACGCAGCGCTTCGACGCCGAGGTGGCCTCCGCCTGCACCCGCATCCGCGACGAGGTGGTCCGCCAGGCCGAGAACGAGCGCAAGCTGCTCAACGGCGAGTGCGCCGAGGGCGCGCTGGTGGATCGCGCCGTCACCGCCATGGAAGCCGGCAACCTCGACGATCATCGCCTCGCGCTCTCCACCTTGGTCCCGAGCCAGCGCGCCGCCTTCGATCTCGACGCGCTGCTGCTCGTCACCGACAAGGGCGAAGTGCTTGGCGCCGATCCGCGCTCGTTTCTCGGCATGCCGGGCGCCGAGGTCACCTCCTTGGCCAAGGGGGATCCCGCCCACTACCTGCACGGTTCGGCCAGCGTCGCGCCCATCGTGTCGCGCTGCCGCAAAAAGGGAAAACACCGCGGGACCACGGTGGCGCTCATCGGCATGCACCGCATCGATCCCGTGATCGAGCGCCTGGGCAAGACCGTCAACGTCACGGCCACGTCGGGCGAGGGCCGCGCGCGCACCCTCGTCGCGGGCGACGCTGCCGACGTGGCCGAGGCCTCGTGCCCCTTGGACGACCGCGGCGGCGGCGCGCCCATGTGGATCTCCGTGGCCAAGCCCAAGGGAGAGCTCTTCGAGCACCTACGCCAGATCGATCACACGGTGGCCATCGCCGTGGTCCTCGCCTCCAGCGGCGCGCTCCTCCTGGCGTTCTTTCTCGCGCGCAGCTTGAGCCGCCCCATCGAGGAGCTCGCGTCGCAGGCCCAGAAGGTCGCCTCGGGCGAAGCGCGCCCCATCTCCGTGCGCGGCACCGGTGAAATGGCCGACCTCACCGCGGCGTTCGATCGCATGCTCGAAGATCTGGAAGCCACGCGGAGGCGCCTCGCCGCCACCAGCCGCGTCGCCGCCTGGCGCGAGGTCGCCCGCCGCGTGGCCCACGAGGTGAAAAATCCGCTCGCCCCCATCCGCGCCGCCGTCGAGACCCTGCGCCGCCTGCGCGCGCGCGACGACCCGGCCTTCGACGAATACTTCGACGAAGCGACGCGCACGGTCCTCGACGAGGTCCACCGCATCGCCAACATCGTGACCGAGTTCACCCGCTTCGCGCGCCTCCCCCCGCCGCGGCCGTCCGAGGTCGATCTGGTGGAGCTGGTGAAGCAAGTCGCCACCTTGCAAAAGGCCAACGCGCCCTCCGCCACCATCGACGTCCACGTCCGCGGCACCCCGCCGCGCGTGCTGGCCGACCGCGATCAAATCGTGCAGGTTGCAACCAATTTGTTGCAGAATGCACTCGACGCCGTGAAGGACAACCCCGACCCGCGGGTCACCGTCACCCTCGAGCCCCAGCGCGATCTGCGCCGCCCGAGCGCCGAGCCCGGGAGCGCCGCGGTGAGCCGCGCCCGCGTCCTGCTCACCGTGGCCGACAACGGCACCGGCATCGCCCCCGAAATCGCCGCCCGCCTCTTCGAACCCTACGCCACCACGAAACCCCACGGCACGGGCCTCGGCCTCGCCATCGCCCAACGCATCGCCATCGAGCACGATGGCGAGCTCTCCTACATCGGCACGCCCGGCCAGGGCGCGGTCTTCCGACTGGCGCTCCCCGTCGATGGTCCCGCGGCCATCAGCGAGCTATCGATTTCGGGCTGAGCTCGACGATGCGTCGATCTACGAAATAGGTGGTCACTCGATATATGCCATGCGAACGCTCATCGAAATCGACGACGAGCGGATACGCCGGAGCGCATCGAAATCGACGACGAGCGGATACGCCGGAGCGCATCGAGCAGGAGCTGATCGTGCTGCTGGAGCGGGCCTGTCGAGCGTATCCTTTCTACGAGGCTCTCGTTCCGTTCGAAGCCGCCTTTCCGGTCGTAGCTTTGCATGGCCCGTAAAGGCGAGAAGACCTCCCTGGCCGAGGTCGCGCGCACGCGCTGGTTGCGCGGCTGACCTGCGCATGACGCGCCACGAACGCCAAACTTCGGGTCGAGTGATCGATCGCGTCCGTCTCGGCACGATGGGAATAGGTCACGAAAAAGGTCGTCGATGAACGACGCCATTCGCCCGTGGCCAAGAAGGAATCTGCAACGTGCCTCGCCGAGTACCTTTTCCAATGTTCATGATGGCGTGCGCGCTCCTCGTCCTCTCCTCGCGCGACGATTCGAAAACCACGTATGAACGAACGCTCCGACTCGTGGATCGGATCGAACGATTGAGCGTCGACTTGGATGAACGCGATCACCGCGTGTCCGATACGGACGGCGAAGGCGGTGCGCCGGCCGCCAAGGAGCAAACGAGGAATACGCATTGTCATCGGTAGCCGTCACCCAGGCCTCGGGTCGGCTCTCGCCCCCGACCCGGGGCAAGCCCGTACGAAATGCGCACCTCTCGCGGTTGGCTCCGGCAGCCGTGGCGCGATGGAAACGCCGCCGGCGCGCGATCGCGCATTGGGTCGAACTTCGCCCTCCGCACCCCGCAACGGCGGTGGGATGAAAGGCGTGTGGAATCGCCCCGAAGTGCTACCGTTCGCCCATGGACGTCATCAAGCACTGGATCGACAACAAGGCCGTGGACGGGGGCGACCGCAACGGGGACGTTTTCAATCCGGCCACCGGGGAGAAAACCGCGAAGGTCGTGTATGCGACCCGCGAGGACGTGGATCGCGCCGTTGCGTCGGCGAAGAAGGCGCTCGAGTCGTGGGGCAAGACCTCGCTGGCCAAACGCACCCGCGTTCTCTTTGCGTATCGTGAGCTGGTCGAGCGCAACAAGGACGAGATCGCGCGCATGCTCACGTTGGAGCACGGGAAGGTGCTCTCCGATGCTGCCGGTGAAGTGCAGCGCGGCCTCGAGGTCATCGAGTTCGCCTGTGGTATCTCCGAGCTCTCCAAGGGGGAGTTCAGCGAGAACGTCTCCACGGAGGTCGATAGCTATTCGCTGCGGCAGCCGGTCGGCGTGTGCGCCGGCATTACGCCGTTCAACTTCCCCGCCATGGTCCCCATGTGGATGTACCCCATCGCCATCGCGTGCGGAAACACCTTCGTCCTCAAGCCGAGCGAGAAGGATCCCTCGGTCACCAACTTCTGCGCGCGCCTGCTCCAAGAGGCGGGGCTGCCCGAGGGCGTCCTCAACATCGTGCATGGGGACAAGGTCGCGGTGGACCGTTTGCTCGAGCACCCCGACGTGGGCGCCATCAGCTTCGTGGGCTCCACGCCGATTGCAAAGTACATCTATGAGACGGGCACCCGGCACGGCAAGAGGGTGCAGGCGCTCGGCGGCGCCAAGAATCATATGGTGGTGCTCCCCGACGCGGACATGGACCTCGCGGCCGACGCGGCCGTGAGCGCGGGGTATGGCTCCGCGGGCGAGCGATGCATGGCCATCAGCGTCCTGGTGACGGTGGGCGATGCGGCGGAGAAGCTCTTGCCCAAGATGCGCGAGCGCATGGCCGCCTTGAAGGTGGGGCCCGGCCTCGACCCCTCGAGCGAGATGGGGCCGCTGGTGACCAAGCAGCACATGGAGAAGGTGGCCTCGTATGTGGCCAAAGGCGTGGCCGAGGGGGCCAAGCTCTTGGACGACGGGCGGACCTTGAAGGTCAAAGGCCACGAAAATGGCTTCTTCCTCGGCCCGAGCCTCTTCGATGACGTGCGCCCCGAGATGACCATCTACCAGGAGGAAATCTTCGGACCGGTGCTCTCCGTGGTGCGCGTGCCCACGTATGCGGACGCGGTGAAGCTCATTCACGAGCACGTCTTCGCCAACGGCGTGGCGCTCTTCACCAACGATGGCGGCGTCGCGCGCAAGTTCCAGAGCGATATCCAAGTGGGGATGGTCGGTATCAACGTGCCCATCCCGGTGCCCATGGCGTATTACTCGTTCGGCGGTTGGAAGAGCTCCCTCTTCGGCGATCTCCACATCTACGGCCGCGACGGCGTCCGCTTCTACACGCGCAACAAGGTCGTCATCGCGCGCTGGCCCGATCCGCGCTTCCGCGGCGTCAACTTGGGCTTTCCGCAGAATAGCTGAGAAGGTACGCGTTCTTTCGGGCCAGAAATGCCCGCAGGCGCTCCGGGTAGTCCGCGCCCACCGCGGCGCGGACGCTCGGCCGCTCCTTCAGCGCCGCGCGCCACTCGTTGACCCGCGGCACCTCGCGGAACACCCCCGTGTCCGCGATCGAATCGAAGACATCGAAGTAGCGAAATACGGGGCCGAAGACCGCGTCGACCAGCGAAAAGTCGTCCCCTGCGAAGTACGGCCCCGGGCCGAGCGCTCGCTCCATGCGCCGAAACTTGGTGGCAATGGCGCTTCGTTTGCGCTCGAACACGCTCGGATCGGTGGTCGTCTCCAGGCCTGCGATGTCGTTCAGCACCTCGGAGCCGAACGCCATCCATGCGCGGCGGTTGGCTCGCGCCAGGGGATCGCGCGGGTGAAGCGGGTGCTCGGGGGAGATGTCCTCGACGTATTCGCAGATGACCGCCGACTCGAAGATGACGTGATCGTCCACCCGAAGAAGCGGTGTTTTGCCGAGCGGAGAAATGTCGGTGAACCACGCCGGCTTGTTGGAAAGGTCGACGAAGACGCGTTCGAAGGGGATGCCCTTCTCGGCGAGCACGATGGCGACGCGCTGCACGTACGGGCATAGGTGCTCGCTCACCAGCACGAGCCGATGCGCGATCGGGCGGAGCGGCTGCGCGACGGATTGGGGCGGCGGCGTGACGGGTTGGAGCGACGTGACGGATTCGGGCGGCGGCGCGACGGGTTGGAGCGACGTGACGGATTGGGGCGGCGGCGCGACGGGTTGGAGCGACGTGACGGATTCGGGCGGCGGCGCGACGGGTTGGAGCGACGTGACGGATTGCGGCGTACGGTTCACGAGGCGCTCCGTGCGGTGCGGGCGGCGGCCGAATCGGGCGCCGCGAGGTAGCGGTGCGCGGCGTAGGCGATGGGCAATCCGACGAAGAGCGCGTGCCCGATGATGCCGTTCAGGAAGAGCGGGAGCGAGAAGGCCGAGGGCGGCGTCTTCGAGAGCGGGATCACGATCAGGTTCATGACCGCCCAGACCCCAAGGCCGAAAATGGGCCCCCAGACCGTGTACGCGCGCGCCAGCCACGTCAGGCGCGTGCTGGCCAAGACGTAGACGAGCGCGGCAGAGAACGCGATCGACGTGTGAAAGAAGACCCCGAGCAGCGCGGTGGCGATCCCGCCCTCGAAGGCGCTCGGCCCCAGCATGCCGCTGGCGACGAATTGGTAAATCGAGACCGGGTCGAACCCGAGAACGGCCTTGAACGCAACGATGGCGTCCGCCGCATCGAGGACGGCCGCCGCGGCGCCGCCTACGAGCACGGCACGCAAAACGGAGCGAGCGGGGCGGGCGGTGTCGATCGAGCCGGCGGCGCTCGTCGAGCCGGCGGTCATCGCCGGACCGGCGGCGTTCGCGGAGCCAACGGATTGCGTGGAGCCAAAGGAGCTACGGGAAGAGGAGCGATCGTTCGAAGTCGATGTCGTGTTCATGGTCGAGAACCTCGTGAGCAGGAACATGCACCCGCTTTACGGCTTGCGGGAGACGCCGGCTTGGCACCATGCTGTTCTCCCCAGGAGAACAATCGTGATCGGCCTGCATGACTATCCGTCCCTCGCCTTGTTCGCGCGCGTCGTGCATTTGCGCTCGTTTTCGGCTGCCGCGCGCGAGGCGGGCATCGCCAAATCGGCCGTCAGCCGCCGCATCGCCCAGCTCGAGGAGCTCTTGGGCGTGCGCCTGCTCCAGCGCTCCACGCGCGCCATCGCCGTGACCGAAGAGGGGTTGCGCGTATACGAACAATGCGCGGCGCTGGTGGCCGCCGCGGCGGCCGCGGAGGAGGTCGCCGGGGGTGCCAAGGGCGACGTGCGCGGCACCCTGCGCGTGAACGCCCCGGTCACCTTCGCGCAAATGTACCTGGCCCGCACCTTGGCGGAGTTTTTGGCCAAGCACCCGGGGCTCGAGGTGCACCTCTCCACGGAGGACCGCATCGTCGACATGGTGGAGGGCGGCTTCGACATCGTGATCCGCATCGGGCGCCTCGCCAACTCCACCCTCGTCGCGCGCAAGCTGGCGAGCGATCGCCTGGTCGTCTGCGCCTCACCGGCCTACCTGCGCGCCCACGGAGAGCCCAGCACCCCGCAGGATCTGGCGAGCCACGAGTGCCTTCACTACGGCCTCGTGGCCCGCGCCGATGAGTGGCGCTTTCGCGGTCCCCAAGGCCCCCTCGCCATCCCGACCCGCGGCCGCTTCGTGGCCACCAACGGCACCGTGCTGCGCGAAGCGGCGCTCGCCGGCGCAGGCCTCGTGGTGCTCCCGCTCTTCATGGTCGCGCGCGAGGTGGCCGCGGGCGAGCTGCGCCTGGTGCTGGAGGGAACACGCCGCGCCGCCATTGGCATCTACGCCGTGACGGTGCACCGTACGCACGCGCCGCCCAAAGTGCGCGCCTTCTTGGATTTCGCCGCAAAGTATTTCGAGGGATACGATTGGACGACCAAAGGCGCCAGGATCTAGCTAGGTCATGAACCACTCCGATCACGAAATCTCCGGCAAGGAGCGAACCGGCGGTCACGAAGAGCCTTGCCGCGACTCGTGCACGATGGCGAAGACGTCTTCGTCGGTGAGCGTCCGCGCGAACGTCTTTGCGCGCGCAAGAATGGCCGCGCAGAGCGAATCATCGTAGGGAACGCCGCGCCGATCGAGCCAATAGCGGACATTGTTCATCCCGCTCATGGGGCCGATTTCAATCGTCTGCTCCTTGCCGAAATCGCCCGCCGGAACACCGGAGTAGACGCGCTCCGCCAGCCAATCGCCGCCGCGCTTCTTGGCCTTGATGATCGCGGCGGCGTGCACGCCGGTGGTGGTTCGAAATGCGTCTTCGCCGGAGAGCGGATAATTGACGGGGATCGGGAATTTGCACGCCTCCGAAGCTTTGCGGACGTACGCCACCAGCTTCGATAGATCGTGCGAAATCCAGCCCATTAGCTTCAAATTGAGCAAAAGCAAATCCATCGGCGTATTGCCCACGCGCTCGCCCAAGCCCAGCGCACAGCCATGAATGCGGTCCGCGCCCGCCTCCATGGCCGCGAACGCGTTCATGATGGCCAGCCCGCGATCGTTGTGGCCGTGCCAATCCAACTTCACGTCGTGCCCCGTCTGCGCGACCAGCTGCTTGGTCCAGCGCACCAGCGCCCTCGTCCCCGCCGGTGTGGCGTGTCCAACGGTGTCGCAGAGGACCAAGCGGGTCGCGCCATGATCGATGGCCGCGCGAAAGAGGCGCTCCAGGTTGCGCGGCGGTGAGCGCACCGTATCCTCGGTGACGAACGCCACCTCGAGCCCCTCCGCGATGGCAAAGTCGATCGATTGCGTCGCCATGGCCACCATCGACTCGAGCTCCCAATTTTCCGCCCAGAGGCGCACGGGCGACGAGCCGATGAACGTGTGCACCTCGATGTTCTGCCCCGTCTTCTGCACGGCCTCCACGATGGGCCGAACGTCCGCGATCACGGTGCGCGCGGCCGCGTTCGGCAAAAGCCTCGAACCGCGATCGCGGATCCAGCGCGCGAGCGCCACCACGTTCTCGAAGGCCCGCGGACCGGAGGCGGGCAGGCCGAGATTGACCGACCGGATCCCGAGCGATTCCATCAGCTCGAGCAGCTCGATCTTGTCCTCCAGCGAGGGATCGGTCGCGGACGGGGACTGGATGCCGTCGCGAAGGGTTTCGTCGTTCAGCTCGATCGACTGCGCGGGGGCCGGCTCGGGATCCGTGTCGTTCCAGTCGTGGACGATGTCTTCCGAAGGTGATGCGTGCACATCGTGGACTGTAGCGCGGGCTCCGTGCGGGTACGATATGTCCGAGGTTCGATTTTTCGTCACAGTCGGCCCTCGCAAAGGCTCTCCAGGAAAATGACGTACGAAAGGAGCCGCCGATGACGCAAACGATGCAGGAGCTCACCCTCGTGGCGCCGGGACAGGTCGCATTTCGCGAGCGGGCCGCCCCGCGCATCTCCGGGCCCGCGCAGGCGCTGGTCCGCCCGTTGGCGGTGGCGCGGTGCGATATCGATCTCCTCCTGGCGCAGGGAAAGATCCCCGCCGCCGATCCGTTTGCGCTCGGCCATGAGTGCGCCGGCGAGGTCATCGCCGTCGGCGAAGGCGTGACCCGCGTCCGGCCCGGCGACCGCGTGCTCGTCCCTTTTCAAATCAGCTGCGGCGCATGCTCACGGTGCACGCGCGGGCAGACCGGCAACTGCACGGCCGTGCCCAAGCTGGCCTCGTATGGAATGGCGCTCTTCTCCGGCACCGAGTTCGGCGGCGCCCTCTCGGACCTGCTCCTCGTTCCCTACGCCGACGCCATGCTCGTCGCGCTCCCGGACGAGGTCGATCCCGTGGTGGCGGCTGCCCTCGGCGACAACGCCGTCGATGGTTTTCGCACGGTCCATGCGGCCCTCGAGCAGTCACCCGGCGCGAGCGTGCTCGTGGCGGGAGGTGGCGCACCCAGCGTTGCGCTGTACGCCGTGGCGGCCGCGCGCGCCTTGGGCGCCAGCTCGGTCGTCTATGTGGACCCGTCACCCGAGCGCGGCGCCATCGCCGAGAAGCTGGGCGCTCGCGTGGTTCGCGCGAAATGCGAGCCCGCGCTTCGCATCGGCCGATTCCCCATCACCGTCGACGGCACCTCGCGCGAAGAGGGGCTTCGGTTTTGCCTCGCCAGCACCGACAACGACGGTATTTGCACCAGCGTGGGCATCTACCTCGGCGATGTGCCGCTCCCTCTTCTCGACATGTACTCGCGCGGCGTTCACTTCGTCACCGGTCGCGTTCACGCCCGCGGGGTCCTGCCCACGGCGCTCGCCCTCGCCGCGCGCGGCGCCTTCGATCTCGCGTCCATCGCGACCACCGTCGTCCCCTGGGAGCGCGCGCCCGAGGCTTGGTTGGAGCCGGCCACCAAGCTCGTGGTCCGTCGTTGAGCCATGAGCGCCCCCGACGAGCCGCTCGGGTCGCTGTCCTTGGAGGAGCTCGCCGCGCGCGGTCTGGCGGGCGACCGCGCGGCCGTCGAGGCGCTCTGCGCGGCGCTGCAAGGACCGATGTACCGCCTGGCGCAGCGCATGCTCGGCAACCCGCAAGACGCCGAGGACTGCACGCAAGAAATCCTGGTGCAGATCGTCACCCACCTCGCCCAATTTCGCGGCGACGGATCGCTCCTGCGTTGGGCGTACACCATCGCGAGCCGGCGCTTGCTGCGCGCCCGCCTCTCGCGCGCGGAGTCGCGGCCTCTTCCCATCGATGACGTGGCGCGGGTCATCGACCTGGGCGTCGCCGCCACCTACGACGTCACGGCGCTCGCCGCGGAGGAGACGAAGCTGCTCGCGCGCGACGTCCAACGCACCTGCACGCAAGCGATGCTCCTTTGTCTGACCCGCGAGGAGCGCCTGGCCGCCTTGCTCGCCGAGATGCTCGGCGCCACCGACACGGCCGGCGCCGAAATATGCGGCATTCAGCCCGATGCATTCCGCCAGCGCGTGGCCCGCGCCCGCGCCAAGCTGCGCCCGCTGTTGGAAGAGCGCTGCGGTCTGGCCGGCCCCGCGAACGCATGCCGCTGCGAGCGCGGCGTCATCGCCAAGCAGCGCGCCGGCATGCGTTTGCCCGTGTACCAGGACGGCACGGAGGACGAAGCGCGATGGCGCCGCGCGCACGAGCAGCTCGGGGCGATGCGCCGTCTCGGCAGCGTGTTCACGGTGAGCCCGCTGCCGGCGGCCCGGGCGAAGCTCTGGGCGACCTTGCTCGCGCGATTTCCGGATCTGTTGGCCTGAGCTCGAGCCGCCCGTCGACGGAGGCGCCCGGCATCCCGGCGAGCCTCCGGCGCCTTCAGTCCATGAAATCCGTGTCGCGCTCTTTCTGGTAGCCACCCACGTCCGCCCAAGGAAGGTCGGAGGCGACCGGCGGTGGCTCGAGCACGACTTTGAGCGAGTCGAGCTTGGTACCGCCGCCCGATTCGCTCTCGATCTCGAGCGGAAACTCGTAAAGCTTCGACCAGAGCACGCGCACCACACCCGCGGCGCTCGAACGCGAGCGCCACTCGGCGCCGGCGGGGGCGGAGCGGTCCGGGATGGGGGTCATGGTGGCGATGGATCGCGTCCCGATCAGGTGCGCCGCGGCGTCGAAATCGGCATCGAACTGCGTGGCCTCGTACGACTCGGGGCTTATCGCGATGATCCGCCGCTGCGCGCGCGACACCAGCGACAAGGTGGCGCCGTCGCTGCTCTTCTCGATGAAACGCGCCAAGGTGAACGACGGGGGCATCTCGCGATGGTCGTTCGCGCGGGCGTGCGCGGCGTCCTTGGGCACCCCGCGAGGGAGAACGCGCTCCCTCCAAACGCGACCGCCGCAGCGCACGAAGCGCTCCTTGTAGCGCACGTCGTGCGCGACGCCGTCTTGATCGTCGGTGTGCTCGTGGTGCTCGAGGGTCGCCGCGATGCAACCGTTCGAGCTCGGCAACGGCGCGCCCTGGGCCGCCTCGTTGGCGTCGCCCTTCGAGCACGCGATCGATGGAAGCGCCAATGCCAATGCGAATGCGCGCGGGGCCCAGGGCGAGAGGTTCATAGTCCGAGCGCCTCTTTGAGCAACGTGAAGACGCGTGTATTGTCCAATGTCCCTTTGAACGACTGGGAGCCGGCGCCGCCTGCCATCAGCATGACGTCTCCACCGCCGTGGGTCTCGCTCCCCACCTTGGTGCGGACGCCCCCGAGCTGGTAATAATTGTCGGCCCCGGGGTCTCCGCCGGCGGGGGCGTTCGGATCGAGGGTGAGCGCGCCCCCGCTCCCGGCGAGCGGCGTGCCGGGCTTGTTCGGATCTTCGGCGAGCGCCTTCATATCGTCTTCGCCGCGCAAGTCCGGGCGGCGCGGGCCGTTGCCGAACGACAGAATCGTATAAGGCAGATTGTTCCCGTCTTTGGCCAAATCGCCATTTGGATCGCGCACGAACCCGAGGATGCCGGGATCTTGCGCGGTCGTCGCGCCCGCGCGTCGGCTGTAGCCGTTGATCGTCATGGTGTGATCGTGATCGGCCGTGACTACGATGAGCGTATTTTTCAGGTCCACCTTCTTGAGCGCGGCGGCGATCGCCTCGTCGAAGGCGATGGTGTCGGCCAGCGCGCGCTTGGCGTTCGTCGCGTGGAGCGCGTGGTCGATGCGGCCCCCTTCGACCATGAGGAAGAAGCCCTTGTCGCCGCTGGTCTTCGATGCGTTGACGAGCACGTCGATGGCCTTCGTCGTCATTTCGGCCAGGCTCGGCTGCGCCGGGGTGGCCTTCTTTACGCGATCGAGCTCGTAGTCGAGGTGCCCGCTGGGGCTGAAGATGCCCACGAGCTTGGTCGTCTTCGACGGGTCCACCGCGTCGAACGCCTCCTTCGTCAGGGCCACCGTGTACTTTTGCGGCCCCTGGCTCAGCTTTTCGAAGAGGTTGCGCGAATCCGGATCGGGCGCCCACGGCGGATTGGAGCCACCCGGGCTCGGCGGAGTGACTGGCAACCAATGCGCCTGCGAGCCGCCCATGAGCACATTCAAACCGTCCGTGAGCGCCGCATTGTACTCCGGCTCTCCGGGCACCGCTTGAACCGCGATATGCCGGGCGATATCGCGATTGCAGATATGCGCGTAGGTCGCGGCCGGCGTGGCGTGGGTGGCCTCGGCGGTGGTGACCGCGCCCACCGATTTCCCGGCGGCCTTCGCCAGCTCGAGGATCGTCTTGGCCGCCTTGCCGTTGGTGGTATCGCACTTCGGCTTTTGGAGCTTCGTGTCCTCGGACATCGAGATGACGTCGTTATCCATCTTGACGCCGGTCATGTATGCGCTCATCGAGGGCGCGCTGTCGGTGGTCTGCGCGTTCTTGGAGAACGTCTTGATGCGCGCCGTGCGGGGCAACGTCTCCATGGTCAGGCGCCCCGCCTCGCCGTAGCGGTAAATGCGCGACGCCGTGACGGTCGCCGGCCCCATTCCATCGCCGAGGAAGAAGATGACGTTCTTGGCCTCGCCGCTCGCGTGGGCGGTCGACGGGGCGAGCGCGACGGCGATCGACGCCGCCGCCAACGTGGTTCCTAGCTTCATCTGGAATCTCCTCTCAAAGCCCCGCGCCGCAGCGCAAAAGATTGAACACCTCGGTGTTCGTCATGAAGCCGTGGACCTGCTCGGCCGAGGCGCCCGCCGCCCAAATCGACACGTCGGTGCCGCCGTGCGTCTCCTGCCCGAGCGCGAAGGTCGCCTCTTGTTTGTAATCGCGACCGGCCGCCACCGCCTCGTCGAGCTTCTCGCGCTTCGCCTTACGGTTGGGGCCATTGCCGAATCCGAGGATCGTATAGGTGGCGTTGTCCTGATCCGATTCGTAAATATCGGCGCCGTTCGGCTCCACTTTGCGCACCAGTCCGAGGATGCCCGGGTTCGAATCGGTCGTCTTGCCCACCCGCCGCGCATATCCATTTTGGACCAAGGTATGATCGTGGTCCGCCGTCACGACCACGAGCGTATTCGAGAGATCCACCTTCTTCAGGATGGCCTCGATCGTGCTGTCGAACGCGACGGTCTCCTCCAGCGCGCGCCGCGCGTTGGTGGCATGGAGCGCGTGGTCGATGCGGCCGCCCTCGACCATGAGGAAATAGCCCTTTGGGTTCTTCGATACGACGTCGAGGGCCTTGAGCGCCATCTCCGTCAGGCTCGGTTGATCCGGGGCTTTGGTCGCCCGGTCGACCTCGTACTCCATATTGCCGGTGGCAAAGCTCCCGAAGAGCCTCTTGCCCGAATTCGCATCGTAGGCCGCGAGCTCCGCCGCCTTCCGCACGACCGTGTAGTTCTGCTGCGCGAATTCCTTGAACAGGTCGCGGCCGTCCTTGAGGCCCTCGGTGGTGCGCCTCGCCGGATCGAACATGTCCGAGCCGCCGCCGAGCACGACGTCGACCCCGGCGCCCAGCGCGGGGTTGTATCCGGCGCCGCCGGGGACCAATTGCGCGGCGATATCGTACTCCAAGCCGCGCTGGCAGATATGCGCATAGGTCGCGGCCGGGGTGGCGTCGGTCAGGTTCGTGGGGGTGACGATGCCCGTGCCTTTGCCCGCCTTTTTGGCCAGCTCGAGGAACGTGGTGACCGCCGTCCCATTTTGCTGCGCCACCCCCGCGTCGGCCTTGTAGCCCGAGGTGCCGACGCATTTGGCCTGCTCGGAGATCGTCTCCGGCGACATGGAGATGACATTGTTGTTCATCTTGACGCCGGTCATGTACGCGCTCATCGAGGGCGCGCTGTCGGTCACCATGTAATTGTTCGAATAGGTGCGCACGAACCCCGTTTCGGGGAGCTTGTCGATCTGGAGCTCGCCCTCCTCACCGACTTTGTAAATGCGCGCGGCGGTGAGCACCGAAATGCCCATTCCATCGCCGAGGAAGAAGATCACGTTCTTCGCCTTGCCGGCGGTGGTCACGTCGGACGCGCAAAGGGGGTTGGCGGTGCTGCCGTCCGGCGCCGAGGTGTCCGGCTTCGCGGTGCCCGCGTCGTCGCCCGGCTTGTTGGGGTTGGCGGCGGTTCCATCGTCGGAACACGCGGCGATCAACGCGATGGTCGCAAGGGTAGCGGTGCCCAGCGCATAGCCGAATCGGCGCGCGTGGCGTGGGTAAGCGATCATGGTACGTCTCCTTGAGAGCTCGCCCGTGCTTACGGGGACCGCGTGCCAATCGTGTGACTCACCCGCGACAGTTCCCTGTATGCGCAAGAGTTAAACTTCGACGCATCGCCGCATCCGTGCGGACGGTCGGAGCGCGCCGCGGGCGCTTACTTGTGACGTACGCCCTTTTTCTTCGGCTTTCCCGCGGGGTGCCCCACGGGCTTGCGCGGCGCGGTCCCCGTGCGCGCCGGCGTCGCGCCCGTGCCACCGCCTGCAGGGCCGCGCGCCGCGGGGGTCGGCGTCGCGTCGTCTT
This sequence comes from Sorangiineae bacterium MSr11954, assembly GCA_037157815.1. NCBI lineage: Bacteria > Pseudomonadati > Myxococcota > Myxococcia > Myxococcales > Pendulisporaceae > Pendulispora > Pendulispora albinea. The sequence continues at coordinate 10,302,872 of CP089984.1, read as the reverse complement.
CTTCCTCGTCGTCGTCCCCCGCGTCGAGCGCGCCCGCATCGGCGCTCCCCGCGCCGGCATCGACCGCGGTGCTCGACGGTGTTGCGTTCGGTGCGATCGCGCTCGCGGTGCTCGCGTCCACCGCGGCCGACGAGGTGCTGGGGACCGAATCGACCCGCGTGCCCGGCGCGGCATCGCCGTCGGGGATCGCCGCGGTGGCCATCAAGTCTTTGACCATCTTCTCCGAGGACGCCGCGGCCTTGCCGAGCGAGTCGGGATCCGGAAGGAGGTTGTCCTTGGTCACCGACATGAGTTGATCGCGCATGGCCCACGCGCCAAAGCCGAGGGCCCCCACGAACACGAGCCCCAAAAACGTTCGCCCGCGTCGCTTGGGAGGCAGCCCCGCCTCCCGCATCGCCTTCTTTTGCCAAGAAGCGTCGGTCTTGGCCAGCGGTCGCGGCGTTGCTTTGCGCGGCGGATCCACCTTGATGCGCGCGGCGTTCAAGGTCGGCATCTGCGAGGCGTCCGACAAGGTTCGGCGCACGCGCACCGCGGAGGCGCGGCCTGCCTCGGACGCAAAGGGCGCGAGCGCCTCGGCCAGGGCGGCCACGTCATCGAAGCGCTGCTCCGGCTCTTTTTCGAGGCAGCGCAGGATGATGTCCTCGAGCTCCTCCGGCATCTCGGGGTGCAAGAGGCGCAGCGGGATGGGCGGATCGGCGGCGACTTGCGCGCAGATGGCGATGGCGGTCTCGCCCTCGAAGGGGAGCTGCCCGGTGAGGAGCTCGAACAGAATGATGCCCAGCGACCAGATGTCCGAGCGCCGATCCACGGTCTTCGCGTTTCGGATTTGCTCGGGCGACATGTACAGCGGCGAGCCCATCATCACGTGGGTTCGGGTCAGCTGCCATTGCTTCTGACCCATCATCTCTTCGCCGAGCTTGGAGATGCCGAAGTCGAGCACCTTGATGAGCGGCGTGCCGTCCGAGCGGCGCGTGAGGAACACGTTCCCCGGCTTCAAATCGCGGTGCACGATGCCGATGCGGTGCGCGTCGGCCATCGCTTCGCAGGTCTGGAGCACGTAATCGACGGCTTCCTGGATTGGAATATTCTTTCGCCGTTCGATCAGCTCTCCGAGATCGGAGCCGACCAGGTACTCCATCACGATGTACGGAGCGCCCGTCTCCGTGTGGCCCACATCCATGATGCGGACGACGTGCTCGTTGCGGATGTTGGCCGCGGCCTGCGCCTCGCGGTGGAAGCGCTCGATGGCCGAGGGGACGATGAGCGCGTCGGGGAGCAGCATTTTGACGGCCACGCGCTGGCCCATGATCATATGCTGGGCAGCGAAGACCATTCCCATCCCGCCCACGGCAAGCACCCGCTCCACGCGGAACTTGCCGGCGATAATCTCGCCCTCCTTGGGCATTTCCACCGGGGTGGTGATGGGGCTCACCTCTTCCGCCATACGAGGCACAAGATACACGAGGGCGCATGGCTCGGGGGAGTGGGGACGTCCACCTCGCCACGCCAAGTCGCTTGGGCCGGGCGCGGAGGGGACCTGCGGCATGGGCGCGCACTGCTACAAACTCTGACAAGTGCCCCGCTTTCTGACAGGATCACCGAGTGACCACGCGCACGATCCGGGTTGAGCTCCCGAGTCATCGCACCGTCACCTTGCGGGCGGAGAGGGAGATCCTCCCTCGCACCGCCGACCTACCGTTTACCGGGGCGCGCAAGCTCTTTGCGTCGGGGGACGTCGTCATCCTCGACAAAGAGCTCGCCGTCGACGTCGATTCCCTGGCCCTGGGCGATTTTCACGCGCTGCGTGCCATCGCCGTCCGACTTGGCTGGCTCCACGAGAAAACCATCGAAATTCAGTGCATCAACTGCGAGCACACCCTGATCGTGGCGCCATGTGAATCTTTTGCGCTGGGTCCGTTCGAGGAGGGGGCGCTGTCCGATGCCGAGCTCGACGTGACCTTGCCGGTGGGGACCCCGCATCCAGTGCCATCGCTCTTTTCCACGCGCGCATCCGCCGAGGCGGCCAGCACGATCACCTTTCGCGCGCTCACCTTGGGCGAGGCGCGCCCGCTCCATGCGGCGCTGGCGCGATCGCAGGTGCGGGTCACCAAGGCGTTGGTGCGCGCGATGGGGATCGAAGCGATCGGGCGCGAGCGCTCGCCGGAGCGCATCGCCGATCTTCTTCGCGATTGTTCCGATCGCGCATTTCACGCGATAACGCGCCTCTTTCTAATGACGCATTATCCGCCGCGTCTGTTCGCGATGGCTCGCTGTCCCGAGTGCGGCGCGCGCAACGATGTCGACGCGCCGTACGAACGTGAATTCGGTTTCGAAGACGAAGGCCCCGAATCCGGCAGCGACGCGCGTTCAAACGAGAAAGAATCCTTCGTATCGTTCGATGATTTCGCGCTGCGCGCCGAAGCGCTCTACGCCGAGCTCGTGCCCGAAGAGGCTCGCCGCGAGCTCACGTTCTTGGTGGAGGGCGGAACGCCGGCCTGCGACGACGGCGGTGATCCGCTGCTCGGCAGCTACGTGCCTCCTCACCCCGGCGACGACATGAACCCCTCGCGCCTCGGCGAAATTACCGTATTTTACCGGACGTTCCGCGCTACTTGGGAGAGCGACGAAGGGTTCGATTGGACGGGCGAGCTCGGGGAGACCATCGAGCACGAGTTCGAGCATCACATCGGATTTCTGCGCGGCGACGACCCGAAGGACGACGAGGAGCGCGACCAGATCGACGCGGAGGCCGTGCGGATCCATGGAAGGCGCACGCTCATGCGGCGCGACGTCGCTGCGTTTGGCTACGACGTCTGGGACTTCTGGCGGCGCACCTGGTTCTTTTGGATCCTCGCTCTCATCGCGGCGGCGGCGCTCACATGGAGTAGGAATTGAGCGCGCCAAGTATGCCGTTTGACAAGTTCCATTGACGGGGGCTACTTTTTATCGATGGCGAAAGAGAAGACACCAGCTAAACCCTCGAGGGGTCGCGCTCCTGCTCCGAATCGCCGTGGTAGCCCGGAGGCCATCGAGAAGCGCCGCGCGGCGCGCATGTTCAACGATGTCCTCGGCGGTCGCGGCCTCGCGTCGCAGAAGCTCGACGGGCGAACCGAAAAGCGCCGCCAGCGCCTGCTCGCCGAGCTCGAACGCGGCACCGCCCGCGGCGCGCGCGATCTGAAGCCGCTCGATGTGCTCCAGAGGGTCGAGCAGCTCCTCGAGCTGGGGGAGCCACTCAGCTCCATCCGCAAAGTCTCCAAGATGAAGAAGCTGCCCGAGTTCCCCGAGGGGGTGGTGGAGGTGGTCGAGCGACTCCACAAAGCCTACGGCTTCCGCCCGGAGACATACCGCTTCGTCGGCATCGGCGAAGACGTGCTGCGCGAAGCCGGCGTGCTGGCGGACGAGCCCGGCCGCCGTCGTACGCGAAAGACTCGTTGAAGATGCGCTAGAGTCACCCGGCCATGGTCGATAAGCTCCGTCGGTTGCGCGGTGTTCGCGGTGTTCGGGCTGCGCTGGTCGCGCTGCTGCTCGTGCACGCGCCGGCGACGTATGCCGAGGCGCCGGGTGCGAAGACGGCCGATGCGGGGGCGGGCAAAGATGGGGCGCGGGCGGCGGTGGTGGCGCGCGTGGGGGCGCGGACGGTGACGGCAGGCGAGCTCGAGGATCGGCTCGCGGCGATTCCCGCGTTTCAGCTGCGCACGTGGGGGGCGACACAAGAGGCCGTGAAAAAGGCGGTGCTCGAGCAGGTGATCGTGCCGGAGCTGCTCTTGGATCAAGGCGCGGAGGCGGGCCACGTGGAGCGCGATCTCGACGTGGCGCAACGTCTGGTGCGCGCGCGCGCCGAGGCGACGGTGCGGGCGCTGCGCGCGCAGGTGGGCGGGCCGGCCGCGGTCTCGGCCGAGGACGTGAAGCGCTACTTCGAAGAGAACCGCGCGCGCTTCGAGGCGCCCGAGCGTTACAATCTCTGGCGCATCCTCTGCAAAACGCGCGAGGAGGCGCTGTCGGTGCTGGAGTCGGCCAAGAAGGACGGTCAGCTGGCGAAGTTCCAGGAGCTGGCGGAGAAGCATAGCCTCGACAAGGCCACCCACCTTCGGGGTGGAAACTTGGGGTTCGTCGACCTCGAGGGCGTCTCCAATGAAGCGGGGCTTCGCGTGGAGCCGGGGATCGTCAAGGCGGCCATGGCCGTGAAGGACGGCGAGTTCGTACCGACGCCCGTCGAAGAAGCCGGATCGTGGGCCGTGATCTGGCGCCGTGGAACGTCGGGGGCCGTCCGCCGCACCCTCGACGAGCTCACGCCGCAGCTCCGCGACCTGATCGCCAAGCAGCGGCTGTCCGATGCGCAAACGAAGCTGCTCGATGAGCTGCGCGCGCGCAACGTTCGCGATTTGAACGAGTCGCTCCTGCAAGGCCTCGAGATCGGCCCCAAGGACAGCGCCGTCGTCCCCCGCAAGCGCCCGCAATCTCCGTAGGCGCGCCGCCCGCAGCTGCCGCCGCCCGCAACTGCCGCAGCCCGTAGCTGCGCCGCCCACAGCCCGCAGCTACCGATTGCCCGTCGTCTCGCCCCCGTCCGGGGCCGTCGCGTCGAGGTTCTGCATCTCCAGCGCCCGAGCGGCCGCCGCGCGCTCCGCCAGGCGCTTCGAAGGTCCCTCGCCGCGCGCCAGCACATGGTCGCCGAGCAGCACCTCCACCTGGAACACCCGCTCGTGGGCGGGCCCCAAGGTCGCCACCACGCGGTACGATGGAGGCAGGTTTCCGTGCGCTTGCACCCACTCTTGCAGCGCGCTCTTCGGATCGCGCCCCGCGAGCACGGCGCCGGCGGTGGCCAGCGGCTCGCGAACGACCTCGCGCACCAGCGCTCTCGCCGAGTCGAGCCCTCCCGACTCGTACACGGCGGCCACCAGCGCTTCGACGGCGTCCGCCAAGACGTTGGTGCGAAACTGCTCACCGGCGGCGGCCGCGCCACGGCCGAGGGCCAGCGAGCCGCCCAGTCCTTCGGTGCGCGCCCAGCGCGCGAGCGCATCGGCGTTGACCAGGGCGCTGCGCATGCGCGACAGGGTGCCCTCGTCCGCGCCGGGGTGAATGCTCACGAGCAGCTCGCTCACGCAGAGGCCGAGCACCGCGTCGCCCAGGAACTCCAGGCGCTCGTAGTCGGCGGTACCGCCCGCTTCATTGGCGAAGCTCGGGTGGGTCAGCGCTTCCTCGAATCGCGGAATGTCGATGTCCCCCACGATGGCCCGAAGGCGCGCGAGGAGGGTGACGCGATTCTTCTTCCGCTCTTCGAGGTCGCGTTTCAAGGGAGCAATCCGTCCGTCGATTCGGCGAGCTCGAGATCGAGCCGCGTGATGCCCTTGGCGTCGTGGGTCGACCAGAGGATGCGCGCGCGTCCCCAGCCCAGCTCCACGTCGGGGTGGTGATCGCGGCGCTCGGCGATGCACCCGACGCGCACCACGAACCCCAGCGCCGTCACGAAGTCTTTGAACGCGAACTCGCGCACGATGGCGCCGCGGTCGGGTGCGCCCGCAGGCGAGGAGCGTTTCCACTCCGAGTGCTTGGCGAGCCACGCGTCAATGGTCGAATCGTCGAGTTTGTCCGGCCTCATGGTGCCCGACATTGCCACGGGAACTTCGCCTTGTCTTCGACTATGCTGCGTGACTAGCGCTGTGCCGATCGTCGCCTGCCCATTTTGCCGCGAGATGTTCGAAGAGGGCGAAGCCGCCCTTTGCCCTGTGTGCGGTATGGAGCTCAAGCCCTTCGAAAAGCTTCCGCCCGCCGAGCGCGACGATGACGGATTGCCACACGAGCCCGAGCATGAGCCATTGGCGTGGACCTATCTCGGCCGCGGAAAGGGTTTGCTCACGCTCTTCGCCCTCGCCGGGATGGTTCTCTTCTTCCTCCCGTGGATCGAGGTGACCATGCCCGATACGTTCATCCTGTCGGGCTTCGATCTCGCGCGAATTCGCGGATGGCAATGGGGCGCGTTCGTCGGCTGGATGGTTCTGGTGCCCACCATTCTCAGCCGTCGCAGCATCGCCCAAATGCGCGGTGCCCGCGTCGCCGCCGCGTTTCTTTCGGCCGTTCCCGGGGTGACGGTCGCCATCTTTCTGGCCTTTCCGCAGCAGAAAACCGCGCTCATCACCGTCCACTTTCTGTATGTGTGGCCGTTCTGGACGACGCTCGCCCTCTCGCTTGCCTCGCTTGTCTGCGCGCTTCGTTTGGGTGGTCGACTCGACGACATCCCCGTGGCTCGCGGCACGTCGGTCGGTCAGCACGTTCACTGAGGCGCTTCGCACGAGCCGCGGGGCGCTTCGCACGAGCCGCACGCTCGAAACGTGCGAAGTGACGCCCCGAAGTGGAAGGGCGGTGTCTTCCGTGCCATGCTTTGGATCGAGATGGGGTTGCCGGCGCCAAATCGCAAAAGCGGGGGTGCAGCGGACGATCTGCTCGACCAGGTCGACGTTCCGGCGACGGTGGTGTGCGCGCGCTGCGGTTCGGTCGACTGCCCGGGGTGCGAGCACGACGAGACCCTCTCCGGCGTGATCGCCATCGTGGCCTGGGAGCGCCGCGACGCCCCCTTCCTGCGCCGCCTCTGGATGACGGCCCGCGCCACCACCCGCGATCCCGAGTCCTTCTTCGAAGCGCTGCCCGACGGGCCCATCACGCCCGCCCTGAGCTTCGCGCTGACGAGCGAAATTCTTGCCGCCTCGGCGATGATCTTCGCGCTGCTCCCGCTGGTGGCCATCGTCTCACCGCTCTGGGCCAAGGAGCTCGTCACCAACAGCGCCTCGCGCGCGCTCGCCATCCGCGCCCTGGTGGTGGGCATCCCGGTGCTCGCGGGCATGCTGGTGCTCGCCCACGCCGCGCACGGCCTGGCCCTCGACATCGGCGCGCGCCGCACCGGCGCCCGACCCGAGCGCACCCGCGCGCTCCGATTCGGCCTCTACGCCACGGGTTGGGACCTGGTGCTCGGTCCGCTCGGCGCGCTCATCGTGGCCCTGACGGAGGGCCTCTCGTCGGCCGCGGCCCTCGGCAAGCAAGGGATGAAGCTCCCCGGTGCGAGCGCGCGCGCCTTCCTCCGCGGCGCTTACCACCTCTACGACAAGCGCGCCGATGGCGCGATGCGCGTGGCGTACCTGACGGCGGCCATTTTCTCGGTGCTCGTCGCCACGGCGGTGCTGGGGTTCCTGGTCGCGCTGGCGCTGGCGTGATTCGTTCGCGGGCGTCGCACGCGCGAGCCTAGCGCACCGGGACTAGCGCGCCGGGGTCGATGGGTCGAGGGGCACCTTGAGCACGATGGTTTCGCGCGGCTCGCGGGGGACCCAGAGTTGGCTGTTGGCGATGATGTACAGCCATGGGCCCACGATGGCGCCGGTGGTGGGGCCGTCGAACGACGGATGGTTCGATTCGAGGATCTCCAGGCCGGTCACCTCGTCGAGCGCCGCGTTCAGGGACACGGAGACCACGCGTCCCGGTCCCGCCCCGCTTTGAACGCCCAAGAGCCGCGGACCGCGGGCGGTTCGCGCGAAGTAAAGTCCGTCGATGAACCCCAGCGCGACATTTGTCGGCTGCGCGAGCCGTCGCGTTTTGCGCGCGGCCACATCGATCCGATGCAGGCCGGTGGCGTCGGCCACGAACAGCGTGGTGCCTTGGTCGTCGAAGGCGATGCCATTGGGGCCCGCGAACGGGGGCACGTCGAACAGCGGCACCAGCGCCCGTTGCCCTTCGTTCATCGTATAAATCTGCCCCGACGACGTATCCGTCGCAAACGGCCGCCCCTTCGCATCGACGGCCACGTCGTTGAGCCCGTGCTCGCCCGGTGCGTCCAGGCGATACAACCCCACCAACGCCCCCGTGCCGAGGTCGAGCTCCGCGAGCGCATTGCGCTCGGCCTCGGCCGCGTTGAACCCATCCATGCGCGGATCCGTGCCGCTGACGGCCCACAACCTGCGCCGGGATGCATCGACGCGAATGCCGCCGATGGCATCCAGATCGGGCCTCGCGCTCACGAAATCGCGCGGCGCGTTTCCCGGCGCATACTTGACGATCTTCCGCCGCGTGGCGCTCCCCACGTAAAACGCGGGCTCCACCGGATCGTAGGCGATGGCCTCGGCCAAGAGCCCTCTCTCCGGAACGCGAAACGCGAAGGCCGCGCGCCGATGGCGCGCAGCCTGCGCGATCATCCGCGCCGCAATGGCGCGAAACTCCGCATCGGTCTCGAGCGCCTGAAACTGGTCGAGGGTAGGAACGAGATCGCTCCCCGTATCGGCGAGCCGCCCGAGCCACCTGCGCGCTGCCGCCGTCTCCCCCGCGCGCAGGGACGCGGCCGCGAGCCGATAGAGCACCTGTTCGTCATCCGGCTTCGCGCCCAGCGCCCGCTCGTACGCCCGCATCGCACCGCGATCGTCGTGCTTGCGATAGAGCGCCCACGCCTCCCCGGCGTGGCGCTCGAAGGCTGCAAAGTCCGGCTCTCCCCCGCGAACCTTGCGCGTCGGAGGAGCCGCGATGGCCGCATGGCCCGCCGCGTCCGAGCTCGAGCGCGATGCATCGTGGTGCGCGCAAGCGGCAAAGCCGAGGGTGAGGAGAAGAGCGGATAGAAGGGCGAAGCGCGTCGGGAGCGAAGACGACCGCGGGCGCGCGGTGGAAACAGGGTGGCGAAGGGCCATGATCGTCCGCATCGTACCAGGTCCAACCTAGCAAACCGCTTCACTCGTCTTCGTCCGAAAGCCCACGAACGGGTGTCCCCTCGCGAACGGCTATCTTCCTGGCCGTGCTCGCGTCTATGAATGCGACCGGTTGCGCCTCCGAGCTCTCGAAGGCGGCTTCACGGGTACTCAGGACAAATCGTTCGCGACCTTCACTCGTGATAACAGCGCCTACTGTCACCGCCAAGAGCTGCACTGCGCCAAAGATCGATCCGGCGTCTACCCAAGCTCGCACGTCACCGAACTCTTGTGGCATCGAGACGTGGATCACCGGTTCGACCTTGGTCAACTGGTTGATCGCGGCCATCAGGCTGCCAGCTATCTCGCCGCGGAAGCCCTCATCCAAGAGCCTTGACCCATAGGCGCGCGCATGGACTTCAAGGTACATGGGCGCATCCGGACTTTCGCGTCGTCTCTCGACATAGTCGATCGTCCCGCGGAACAGCCAGACGGGCTCCGCAACCAGCGCGTTGCCGACGAGAATCCGAAGTCCACGTCCCTGCGAGATGAGCGCGCCGACGTCGGGGTCTTCGAGCTTGATGAGGACCCGGCATCCCGTGATCGCGGCGCTCTTCTCCGACACGCTAGCCGCGTCGATCACTGAACTGAACAAAACCGCGAGCGTGGACTCGCCATCGAGAACGTGTACTTCCAACCACGATTCATTCGGAGGAGAAGTGCGACGCTCGCCAGCTGTCTTCATCGAAGCCTCGCTTCGTAATCTGGAAAGGGGATCGACACAGGGTCCTCGAACGGGGACACGGGCATGGTAAACATCTCGACGGTAACGTTGCTCCAGAAGTCCGGGGCTGCCCTTTTCTCGAATGCAACCCTACGAACCATTGCGGCGGGGAATATCAGTCTCTCGATGAGGAGATCGTCCTCGCCGGTCCCGTTTCGCAGGCGCGAGGTATCCGCGAAGCCTATGGAGAGCTGCTCAACGCTCTCATCGCCTGCGAGCAAGCATGCCACCTTGAGGAGGAGACGCTTCCACTCGTTCACAGGGCCGTGAACGCGTTTGGCCCACAGCGCGACAGTCCGTTTTCCTTGGAAGAGGAGTTCGATCCGCAATCCCGTTGCCGCTTGAACGAGAGCAGCAGTCTCGCCGATTGCTGCGGCCTTCAGGTCCATGGGATCCGGATAGATGAACGATCGAGGGTCGTTCTTTGCCGCGGACATGGACTTGCTCCAGCCGTTCGGCACGCGCTGGATGGCATGCTCGGCGAACCCATCTTCGCCCACGTGGTCAACGTCAGTCCGGAAAGCCGCGTTCGGCTTCGACCAGCGCCGATGCCAAACGCGCAACACCAGACGCCCATCCGCCAGCTCGTAGAGCGCCGAGAAATTGTAACAGTGATTGCGGGGCGATTTCGCTCCGGGAGCACCCGCGTGCACCGCACCGGCCATCACGCTTACGAGCCCAAGCCCGGACCCGGAACGTCGGTCCTCGGATGATGGACTGTGCACGTGGCCGCTAAGGTGGACATGGACGTTGTTCTTGAACCACGCGAGGGCCTCTTCCTCATCGTGAAGCCAGCTTCCTGCGAGCGGATGGTGGGTGAGCGCGATGGTAAGCTGGCCAGCATCGGTTCCGACGACGAGGGGCGCCAACTGTTGACCGCCAAGCCGTAGCAGGCCCTGATCTTGGTCGTCGCGAGCCAAAAGGGCGGTATTCAGCCCAATCAATCGAAGCAACCTCGTGCCAACCGCGAGCGTTGCAGTCCACCAGAGGCCATCTGGCTCGCGACACGTGCTGGTTGGGCCGAAACTCGCGGCGAAAGCGAGATAGTTCCTTTGGCGCATCACGATCTTCGCGCGATCGGCGGTTTGGTCGAGGACGTCATCAAGGCGCTCAGCTCCCTGACGCACGGCGTTGATCAATCTCGAAACATCGTGGTCAAGGTCCTGGGGGCGTTGCACGTCGTGGTTCCCCGGCACGACGAGCACGTCCGAACGATGGAGGCCGAATGTCTCGGCAAACTGGTCGAGCCATCGGGCAGCGACCACATATTCGTCGGCTGATTGTCCAAGCTTCGGCTCATCGCCAGTTGCAGCGATATCTCCGGTCACGAGGATAACTTGCGGTTTGGGTACTCTGTTCTTCGCCAAAAGATCTTCGGCGTCGCGACGCAGGACCGTCAGGATCAGCTCCCGATCGATGCTGTCCGCGCCGAGCGATTTTGAGTGGTGGATGTCACTCAGGTGCAACCAGGCGAACAGCAGGCGGCCCTCGCTCACGTGCAGAGCATGTCACGAAAGTGCGAACGGCGGAAAGTCTGGGGTCGGCATGAGCTAGATCGCAGGCCCGTTTAGCAAGGCAATAAGCACTGGAATGCTTGGACGCGACATGAAATTCCCCCGCTTCCGTAGACACCCCGAAACGCGCGAAGATGCGCGAGGAGTGTTCGATGTCGAAGAGGAAGCGAAGAGTGTTCACGCCCCAGTTTAAGGCCGAAGCGGTGAGGCTTTGTGAGGTAGGCGACCGCACGGTCGGCCAGGTGGCGAAGGACCTGGATCTGACGGAGACGGCGCTCCGTGCGTGGGTCAAGCGCGCGGGAGAGGATGCGGATGAAGGGCCGAAGGAAAGCTTGACGACCGCTGAGCGCGACGAGCTCACGGAACTGCGGCGGAAAGTGAAGCGGCTAGAGATGGAACGAGAAATCCTAAAAAAAGCGGCGGCCTTCGTGTGCCACGAGAGCGCACGGTGATGAGCCGGGCGACAACTGTATCTGAGATGAGGGTTGGCCCCTCGGAGTCGGGCGTCAGGGCCAGACTCCAAACCACCTCAAGCTGCGTTGGTCAAGAGCCACCGTGGTGAACGTTGAGCCAAAAGTCGCGACAAGATCGCGGCAGGTGTGGTCCGAGAAGACGAACGTGAGTGAACCGCTGATGACGTGTCGTAAGCTTTACCAACAGTGTCGAAACCGGGATGGAAGGTTGGTCCGGGATAGAGCCCAGCGGATACCTGAATACTGGCTGGGCGGCACTCGGCATAAAGGCGGCGTGAGCCCGGACCAGGCTCGGATACGGAACGTGGGAACCTGTCGCTCCGATGCGAAGGGAAGAACGCAAGTGGATGGCCTCCATGAGCGTGCAAGTACCGATGCGGAGCACAGGGGCGGAGCAATCTGTAGTAGCAATGAAGCCCGTGAAAGCGGGTCGAGCGAAGGGATTGCATTGTCCAGTCGACGAGATCGGCCAACCGCTTGCGGGATGAACCGATGACGCCGACGAAGCCGTTCGCCATCTCGAAAAGGATGGTGTGGGAGGCGTTCAAGGCCGTAAAGGCCAACAAAGGGGCTCCGGGGATAGACGGCCAGAGCATCGAGTCGTTTGAGCAGAATCTCGCTCGAAACCTTTATTGCATCTGGAATCGTCTGGCTTCGGGGTCGTATTTCCCTCCACCTGTTCTGCAGGTGGAAATTCCTAAACGTGACGGCGGCGTGCGCGAACTCGGCGTCCCCACTGTGGGCGACCGCGTTGCGCAGACCGTCGTCGCGATGCACCTGGGCCCGATCACGGAGCGCCAGTTCCATCCGGACTCTTACGGCTACCGCCCTGGGCGTTCCGCCCATCAGGCAGTCGAACAGGCTCGGCAACGGTGCTGGCGGTATCCTTGGGCTCTGGATCTCGACATCCGCGCCTTCTTCGACAGTCTGAATCACTCGCTCATGATGCGTGCGGTTCGGCGCTTCACGGAGGAACGGTGGGTGCTGCTCTATGTCGAGCGATGGTTGAAAGCCAGCGTTCAACGATCGAATGGTCACATTGAGCCGAGCGATCGAGGTACACCACAAGGGGGAGTCGTCAGCCCCGTGCTTGCGAATATTTTTCTGCATCTCGCCTTCGATCGGTGGATGAACGAGAACTTCCCCGACGTGCCGTTTGAGCGGTACGCGGACGATGTCCTTGTGCATTGCCGGTCCAAAGCGGACGCCGAGAGAATGCGGCGCGAGATTGCCGAGCGCCTCCAGCGTTGTGGACTGCAACTTCACCCGGAGAAAACCCGGGTCGTGTGTTGCCGGCCCGACGCCAAGAAGGTAGAAGCCAAGAGCTTCGACTTCCTTGGGTTCACGTTCAGACCCCGAATCGCCAAATCGAGGACGGGGCAAATCTTCACCACGTTCGGTCCCGCGATAAGTGGCAAGGCGGCAAAGAGTCTCCGCGCCACGATGCGTAGGACCTGGCGAGTGCCACACCGCACGGAGATGAGCCTCAACGATCTCGCCGAGAAGGTTAATCCAGCACTTCGTGGGTGGATCCGGTACTATGGCCGTTTCCGCCCGACGGAGCTGGTGTCTGTCTTCAACGGGATCAACCTCGCACTGCGAATCTGGGCGATGCGCAAGTACAAGCGCTTCAAACGACGACCTTTGGCGGCCAAGGCGTGGCTTCATGGCATCGCAACGAAGGAACGTGGGCTCTTTGCCCACTGGGGAATCCCCGCCCTGTTTCCCACCGTAGCGGCTGGGCGATAGGAGCCGTATGAATCGAGAGGTTCACGTACGGTTCTGCGAGAGCGGGAGGGGGTGGTTCCCTCCCGCTACTCACCTTCGCGAAGGAATCGACGTGAGGTTTGCGTTCATCCACGAGGAGAAGGCGTCTTGCCCGATCAGTGTATTGTGCACGGTACTGGGGGTATCACGGAGCGGCTACTATGCATGGACGATCCGTCCGGCGCCAGCTCGCGAGACGAGCGACGCACAGCTCGCCGTCGAAATTGCCACCACGCACAAGCGAAGCCGAAACACCTATGGCAGTCCACGAGTGCATCGCGATCTTAGAGCTCGCGGGATCTATGTGGGCAAGAAGCGCGTGGAGAGGTTGATGCGGGAACACGGCATCGCCGCCAAGCGAAGGAGGCGCTTTCGTCGCACGACGGAGTCGAAGCATTTGCACCCGATCGCTCCCAACCTGCTCGAACGCCGATTCGATGCCGCACGCTTGAATACGGCATGGGTCACCGACGTGACATACGTCTGGACGCTGGAGGGCTGGCTCTATCTGGCGGTCATTCTGGACCTCTGCTCCCGCCGGGTAGTTGGTTGGGCTGCGAGTGAGAACAACGATCGTCACCTCGCATTGGCAGCCCTCCGGTGCGCTCTGGCCGATCGCACGCCGAGCCCTGGGCTGCTTCACCACTCCGATCGAGGAAGTACCTATGCGAGCGACGACTACCGCAACGAGCTGGCGACCCATGGCATGATCGCCAGCATGAGCCGCAAAGGCGACTGCTGGGACAACGCCGTGGCCGAGAGCTTCTTCGCGACCCTCAAGGGTGAACTGGTCGATCATGAGATCTACGCGACACGACGCTCCGCCATCGCATCGATCTCCGAGTACATCGATGTATTTTACAACACAGAAAGACGACACTCTTCGCTCGACTACGTGAGCCCAATCGAATTTGAGTTGAAATTGAAGGCGAGAAGGATAAGAAGAGAAGCTGCTTAACCCAAGTGTCTACGCGAACGGGGGAGGTTCAGGCTCTATCTTGCCGTTCTCGTGGACGTCTTCTCACGTCGTGTCGTGAGATGGGCAACGAGCGCCATCAACGACCGCTCCCTCGTCCTCGCCGCGCTCCACCAGGCCCTGCGAACACGTCGACCTGCCCCAGGGCTCATTCATCACACCGACCGCGGAAGCCCGTATGCGAGCGAGGTTTATCGCCAGGCGCTCGCCGCTGCGGGGGTCGTCGTGAGCATGAGTCGCACGGCCGACTGCTACGATAATGCCGTTGCTGAAGCTTCTTCGCGACGCTGAAGGCTGAGCACGTCCACCACCAACGCTACGCCACGCGCGACGACGCGACCGCGTCCATCGGTGACTACATCGAGCAATTCTACAACACCGTACGCCGACATTCGTACGTCGGCTATGTCAGTCCGATGGCGTTCGAATTGAAGTCCCAAGTCGCCGCTCTTGCGGCATAGTTACCGTGTCCACCGTGCCGGGGGAGGATCAGACCGAGGCTGTGCCCATCACCTTTGCCGCGGACCTGGTCGTGCTCGAGCAAGCGCAAAAGCCCGTCTGCGCCCTCATTCTCGAGCCCCAGCTCGATCCCAAGGCGGACAAACGCCGAACATAGCCTCACTACCTGACCGGCACACGCGCGAAGTTGGACTGCGACGCCATCCTTGGTGGTGACCATCGACGAGAACGTTGCTCGCTGGGCTGCCACGCCCATTCCTCTCGGCCACCCTGGTTTTTGCCTGACGGCGCTCGTTCTAGGACCGAACGAGATCCCCCGCATTCTCGATGTGGCTCAAGCCCAACAGACACCGGAGCTCGCCGTTCTCGGCGTTATGGCGCATGGAAAGGATGAGGAGCCTGAACGCGCCGTCGAAATGGCTAAGGCGGCGCTCATCGCTTGCCACGACCTGCCGGACGATCGTGCGCTACCTTATTCGGAGCTCGTCCTTCTCTCGCTGAATCAGGCCGCAAAGATCATACTGGAGAAACTCATGGCGTCCGGACAATTCGAGTATCAAAGCGATTTTGCCCGCAAGCACCGCGGAGAAGGTGAAGCCATCGGGGTCGCAAAGGGCGAGGCGCGTGCCATTCTCTCTGTTCTCGAAGCGCGCAAGGTGCATGTGCCCGATGAAGTGCGCCAGCGAATCCTCGCCTGCACGGACCATACGGTGCTCGAACGTTGGATACGCCGGGCGGTAACGCTGGCTTCCACCGACGAGCTCTTTTGTGACACATAGCTTGGGCCCGGGGCGGTAGGACCGCGTCGCTTACTTGTTCGCGCCGCTCATCGCCTCGATGAGGCCGCGGGCCTCGGATTGACGGTAGCCGCCGTAGCGGCCCTCGGCGAAGGGGGTCAGCTCGCGGATGGCTTCGTCGCGACGGTCGAGGCGGAGCAGCGCGATGGCGCGGTTGTAGCGTGCTTCGGGGGCGAAACGGCCGTGGGGCGCGGTGGCGAGGTAGCGGTCCCACCCCGCGAGCGCCGCGTTCCAGTCGCGCGCCCCGAAGTGCGCGCGGTGCGCAGCTTCGTAGAGCTTGAAGCCGGGTTCGTCGCTGGGATGCGGCGCCGGTGCCGCGCTCGCGTGCGACTTTGCGGAGTTTGCGACGTTCGCCGATGGCGGCACATCTGCCGCCGCGGGCGGCTCGGCAGGAGCCGGCGCAGAAGGCGCCTGCGGCTCCTCGGTGTTCGCCGCGGAGGCAAGCGCGCCGCTGCCCGTGGGCTTTGCCTTGGGCGCCGTGGTCGGTGGCGACATGGGGAGTGACGACGACGGTGCTTCCATCAGACCAAGCTTGGCGCCGATGGTCTTCATCACCGTGGGGAGCCGCCCGCTGGCTGCCGCCCAGGCCGTGGAGGCCACCAGCACCGCGGCGGCCGGAAGGAGCACGTAGATGGCTGCGAGCCGGCGGCGCTCTTGCTGGCGCAGCGACATCATGATGCGCGTGCGTGTGACGTTGGCCGTGGCGCTCTCGCCGTTGGTGGCGTCGCTCTTGGTGCGCAGCTCGCGCGTCGCTCTCGAAAGGATGTCTTCGCCGGGACTCATCGGAACCCCTCTCGCTCTAGAATCTCACGGAGCTTGCGTTTTGCGTGGAACAAGCGCGTGCGCACCGTTCCTTCGGGTGCTCCGACAATCACGGCCACCTCCGCGGAGGTGCGTTCGTCCATTTCGCAGAGGACGAAAACGGCGCGCTGGTCGTCGGGGAGACGATCCATGGCGCGCGACAAGGCTCGCGCGAGTTGCTCCGAGTAGGCTCGGTCTTCCGCGTCCGGCGACGAGTCGGGCGCGGGGGCTTGTGCCAAGCGTTCCATGGCGGCGCGCCGCCGTGCGGCGGCGCGTACGTGATGACGCGCATGGCGCACTGCGATGCCAATGAGGAAGGTCGGGAGGGCGGACTCCCCTCGGAACGACCGGATGGCGGATGGCAAGGTGACGAACACCTCGTGGACCAGGTCCTCTGCGGCGCTCTCGTCATGGAGAAGCCGTCGGGCGAAGCTTCGCACTCGTTCATGGAAAAGTTCATAGGCGCGCGCAACGGCTTCTCGTTCGCCCCGCTGCAGGGAGAGTACGAGCTCGTCTTTGTCGACCACGGGACCGGTGGTCGGTAAGAGGGAGAAGCGATTCACAAGGATTTCCTTCACGGGTCCCAAGTCCTCGAACCTTGGTGCCCATCACCGCCAAAAGTGTTTCAACGAGTTTCAACGAATCGTCACACTCAGAATATCGTTCCTGCGAGCACATCGGGACCCACGAACGAGTCGCTCTTTCGCTGCGCGAAGACGATGCCCATTCCCGCAAAAAACGCGAGCCTTTTGGATACCCTCCAGCCGGCTACGATGTGGGCCATTTGCCGGAGGTTGTCGTTCTCTTCGGTCTTCTCCCCGAAGCGCTGCTGGGTGCCGTTCTCCAGATCGAGCAGAAAGCCTTCTTGATCCGGCTTCAGCACGTGGAAGCCCAGAGCACCCCCGGTCACGAAGTCGTTCACCTTCGAGCCGTCCACATACCCAAAGTAAAGCTGGGCGTACACCCACCGCGTATCGAAGCGAACGCCTGCGTTGATGCTCCGATACGTGGAGCTGCCGATCCACGCGACCGGCCGGATGTAGCTCGTCTTGGAAAAGGAGAAAAAGCCGACTTGAACGTCGGCATCGCTGGCGACATTCACGAGCCCGATCTGCGCGTACGCGACCTTCCGCCCCACATTCACGATGCCAATCTGCACCGGCACGTTCTCGGCCGCGTTGGAGAGCCCGAGCTGCGGCCCGTCCGCGTTCCGCGCGATGTTCACGACGCCCATCTGGGCACCATCGACCTCTTTCGCCACATTCACGCCGCCGATCTGGAGCCCCTCGACCCGGTTCGCGCGGTCGAAGACCAGCGAAGCCTGCACGCCCTTGACGGTTTCGTCGGCGATCGACGCGAGCCCGCTGAGCTGAAAGCCACGCACCTCGCCGCCCACCCGCGAGACCGCCAGCTGCATTTGCGCGCCCTCGACGTCGCAGTCGACATTGCTCGCGACGCCGATGTCCGCCCCTTTGATCTGTCCAGCGCGGCCGTAGATGAGGCTCAACGCAAAGGCGGTCCGCGCGTGGGGCCGGTTGAAGTTGGTGGCCACCGGGTGCACCAGCGAGCCAATGATGGGCATGAATGGCTCACCCGCGTGGCGCTTCACGCACGGGCGCTCGATGGGGGTGAGCTTCGTGGCCAGCGGCGGCGGCGTGAGGCTCGTGGGCGGGTTGGCGCCCGGTGCATCGCCCGGCTTGCCCGCCGCGCCTTGGCCCGCGGGGCCGCCCTGTCCCGCAGGGTCGCCGGGTTTTGCGGCATGGGGATCGCCTGGCGCGGGCGCATGGGGATCGCCCTCGCCGGGTTTTGCGCCCGCGTCGCCGGCGCCCGCATCGGCAGCCTTGGCCGCTTCGTCTTCCGCGGTGGGGTTCGGGGTGGCGCCGGGCACGCTCCCACTCGCGGCCCCCGTGGCCGGGCCCTGGGGCTTTCGCGCGGCGTCCAGGATCTCCTGCGCCTCGTTCCGCACCAGGTTTCCCGCGAGCAACGTGGTGGCTCGCACGGCGCGCGCATGGTCGGCGGGGGCGCGCACCCGTCGCGCGATCTCGCTGCCTTGGACGGGCTTGTAGCGGACGAGCACCTCTTCGTCCGCCGTCGAGAGCGAAACCAGGAGCGTCCCGCGCGAGGTCTTGGCCCTGGGATCCTCCGGCGCGATGGCCTGCGTCCGAAGCTCGCGCCCGATCGCTTGGCGAAGCTCGGTCGCCCAGGCGCTCGCGTCTCCTTCGGCGATGACCACCACCGGACGCGTATCCGCCTCGGCCCCCGCCACCGTGCTGGCCGCAAAGCCCAGCACGAGCGCCACGCAAAGACCTTGAAGAGCTCGAGCTCGCTTTAGTTTTCGAATGGCCTCATTCACGAACGTCAAAGCGGCACGTGTAGGTGATCTCTGTCCCAACAGGAAGACCCGCACGGTCAATTGGCGGCGACCAGTTGGCGCTTCGCAAGGTGCGCTCGCACGCCTCGCCAAAACCGGCGAAGCTCTCCGACGTACGCCGCACCACCCCGATACGGCCATCCGGCAAAATTTGCGCACGAAGAACGGCGGTTCCACCGATGCCCTGCATCCGAGCGGACTTCGGGTAGTTCCGCTCCAGCGCATCGTCCAGGTTCGGTGGACGCGGCGCGCGCGACAGATCGCCCACGGCCACGAAACGAGGTCCGGGCGGTGGCGCCGGCGGGGCAGGGGGCGCGGGGGCGGTGCCGGTTCCCGTGGGCGAGCCTTGCGGATTGACCACCAGGGGCCCCTTCATCTCCTGACCATTTCCCGTGAGCGACGACCACGACTTGTCGCCCTCGCCCGGATCGGTGAGCGTGCGCCCCGTCATCTGCGGCGGCGGCGCCTCGGGCGGCACCTCCTTCACCGGCTGCTGCACGCGCACCTTCTCGGGCACCGGTACGGGCTTCGGCTTGGGCGGCTCCGGCTCATCGACCTTCGGCGGGGGCGGCGGCGGTGGGGGAGGCGGCGCCTCCGTCATCGTCAGCTCGACGATCCTGGGGGCGGGGGCCTCGTCGTGTCCTCCGTGTTGAAGCGCGAACGCCACCCCGATGTGCAGGATGATGCTGGCGGCCGCGCAGGCCGAACCGAACCACGATGGCTCGCCGTCCTCGGCGACATGGCGCATGCCGACCGGCATGGTTCCACGCTGTTCGATCACGGTCAGGGCTTCGCTTTCTCGGGCTCCACCTGGATGGCGAAGCGCACGATCTTTTCCTCGCGCAAGATATCCATCACCTTGACGACCCGGGCGTGTGTGTTGCGGCCGTCGGCCGCGATGACGGCGCGCGCGTTCGCATCCTTGGTGAGGGCAGCGTGCGCCGCGCGGTGGAGCCCCTCTTCGTTCGAGGGCTGCCCATCGACGAAGATCGCGCCTTCCTTGTCCACGCTGACGGCGAGCGTGGTGCCCACCTCTTCGCCGCTCGAGCCCTTGGGCAGATCGAGCGGGATGCTCTGCGCCGCGAGGAAGTTCGCGGTCACCATGAGCACGATGAGCAGCACCAGAACCACGTCGACGAGGGGGGTGACATTGATGCCGACGAGGGGACCTTCTTGCTTCGAGATCGATGCGCCCATGGTCAACGCTCCGTCTTCATATAGGCGAGCACCTCACGGCCAAGCGCATCGGCGCGCGCCAGCCGCGATCCGATGATGCGGGTAAACAAGTTGTAGAATGCAATTGCCGGCAGGGCGACCAGGAGGCCCATGGCGGTCGCGATCAGCGCCTCACCCACCTCGGCCATGAGGTGCGACGAGACCTGGCCATGCGCCGCGTCGAGCGCCTGAAACGCGCGGATGATGCCGATGACCGTACCGAGCAGCCCCACGAACGGCGCGTTGGACCCGACGGTGGCGAGAAACGAGAGGTTCTTCTCCATGGAGAGCTTGGCCAACTGCGAGGTGCTCGCCATGCGCTCTTCGGCCGCGGCGGGCCCCTTATCGGCGCACCCGAGCCCGGCGATGAGCACCCTGGCCTCCACCGACGAAGACCCTTCGAGCCGCTCGATGGCCCCCGTGGGATCCCCTTGCGCCAGATAGGCCAAGAGATCCTCCTTCATGCTGCGCACGTCGTCGCGCGACGCCATGAGGCTGACCGTGCGCTCCAAAATGATGCTGACGGCGATGACGGAGAGCCCGATCAGGACCCACATGACCCAACCGGCGCCGCCGTGAACGATGACCGCAAGACGTTGATCGATACCCATGGATGACCTCGAGGAAAAATCGGAATCGGAGAAACCAAAGGGCCCGAAAGAGCCCGAACCTACGTCACGCGCGTCCAAGCCTCGGAAGAGCCCGAAGCCCTACGTCACGCGCCCCCAGCCTCGGAGAAGCCCGAAGCCTTACGTCCTCCCCAGGGGAGCCGGAAAAATGAGGCAAAGAAGAGCCGTAAATCACGTCGGCGCCGGCTTCACGCAGATGGCGCGCGTGGCGAAGTCCATTCCCGCGCGCGAATCGCGAAGCCCGAAATAAAAGCGCACGACCAGCCCCGCCGCGGGAGGATTGATATCGCGCTTGATCTCCCACGGCACGCTGAGGACCCCGTCCCCCGCCGCGGCGGCGCCATCGAGCGCCGAGTAGAGCCGTTCGAGCTTGCCGGCGGTGGTGAAGTGCGAGAGCGTCATGGTCTCTCGCCCGCCCTCGATGGGCTCGCGATCGCGATCGTGCACCGTGAGCTCGAGGTTGAACTTGGCGCCATCGGCCAGGAACTGCGGCAGCGAATCGCACGCGCCGTCTTCGGCGGTCAGTGTGATGTCCCGCAGGCGCACATCGGTGCTCTCGATGCGCGGATTTCGGTTGGTGCCGTTCTTCTCCGTCTGCAACATGACGGAGTATTCGACGTTGGTCTTGTCGATGTCGCCCGAGACCAAGAGATACCCCGTGTCGCTCTGCGGAGCGGTGAGGCCGATGGACGGAGCGTTGCTGGTCCCGGACACCTCCGTCAGCGAGGGGCCCTCGCACTGCACACCGCGGAGGACGTCCGCGCGGCGGCAGGCGGTGAGGCGCCAGTTGGTGGTGAGCGGTCCGCCCGGGCTGACCACGAACCAATCGACGTGAAAGGACTCGCCGGCCGCGGGCGACGAGCGCGTCGGATCGGCGTCGACCACCGCTCTCGCGCCGAGCACGCGCGTCTTGTCGATGCGCCAGCCCTGGCTGAAATCGTCGTTGCACGCGGTGGCGCAGAGCCCCGCCAGAAATAGAGTCGCGAATACGCGTTTCATAGCTCGCCTCGCAGTCCCAGGCTGGGCAGGATCGGGATGCCTGGCAGATCTTTCTTCGCCGAGTAGTCGTAGTTGTACTGAAAGCCTTCGCGGTTCTGCTGGTTGTAGAGGTTCTGAATGTCGAGGTACGCCGCGAGCTTCCACGCGGTGAACGTCCATTTCTTCTCGATGCGCACGTCGAGCCGGTGAAAGAGCGGGCTTCGATCGCTGTTCAAATCGCCATAGCGTGCGCGGTATACGTCGGAGTTTGCGTTGTATGTTGCCGATGCCACGGGGGTCATCGGGTTGCCGCTCACCAGGCGGAAGGTCGCGCCGAGCTCCCAGCCGCGCCCCAAACGATAGACGCCGGCCATGGCCAAATTGTGCGTCTGATCCAGATCGAAGAGATGATACGCGCCGCCGTATTCGTTCCGCTCGCTGCGCGAGAGCGTGTAGGAGACGAGCCCGAAGAACCGGCCCTTGGGCAGGACGCGCAGCATGAACTCTGCGCCATAGACGCGGCCGCGCCCCTCGTTCTCGATGAGCGGCTTGCGCCCGCCGGGCGTGTCGACGATCAGCTTGTAGAGCGACTTGTGGAACGCCTCGACGCTGATGGTGGCCGCGTCTCCTAGTTTTTGCTCGATGCCGAAGCTGGAGTGGACGGACGACTGGTATCCCAAGTTGGGGTTGCCGATCCCGGAGAGGGCATAGACGACCCCCGGCGGCTGCGAAAAGACGCCGACGCCGCCCTTGAACGCCGTGGTATCAGTCGCATCGAAGCGCATAGCGAAGCGCGGGTCGACGGTGGCCGACTCGATCTGCGACGAGTAGTCGGCGCGCACGCTCGGGATGAGCAGGAGCCGTTCCATCGGCCGGATCTGCGCCTCCAGGTACACGGCGGGCTGATGGACCGCCGTCATGGAGAGCGACGTCGACACGCGGCCGAGGTTCGCGGGGTTGTCCTCCGTATTGTTCGTGGGGTTGGCCGAGATGGGCTGCCCCCGGAAGGTGCCGTCGGCGAAGTTCGTCAGGTGATCGATGCCGGCCATGAGGCGAAAGGCCGGCGAGATGCGAAAGCGCCACTCCGCGCGGGCGTAGAGATCCAGGGTGCGGATGTCGAGGTCGGCGATGTTCCCGGCTTGCTGGCCGTACTTGGTGGTGCCGGCCGAGAGCTCGATGTTCTGGTCGACCGTCTTGGAGAACTCGGTGCGCAGCCCGATTTGCGCACGGTGGAAATCCATGCCGCTGCCGAACTTGCCGCGCACGTTCGGATCGGCGTCGAGCGGGTTGTTGAAGATGAGGTCGAGCCGGTCGCTGCTGCCGTAGGCCATGAGGCGCAGGCGCGTCTTCTCGCCCAGCGCGATGTACCCCATCGCCTGGTAGTCGTAATAAACGGGCGCCGCCACCACGCTGAACGTGTCCTTGGGCACCACGCTGGTGAACCAAAAGTCGACATAGCTTCGTCGCGCGGCCGCGGCCACCACCGCCTTGGAGCCGATGGGGACCTCGGCCATGACCGACGCGTCCAACGTATTGATGTCGCCGACGCCGTGCACGCCGTTCTCGGTCTTCGGCTCCTTGAGGCGAACGTCGATGATGCCGCCGAGCTTTCGGCCGTACCGGGCGGAGAAGTTGCCCGGGTAAAGATCCACGCGATCGAGCATGCGCGAGTTGATGAAGCTCGTGATGCCGCCGAAGTGATACAGGAGCGGAACGGGCATGCCCTCGAGGTAAACTTCGCTGTCGTTCGCGCCCGCGCCGCGGATGATCGGCAGGCCGAAGGCGGGGCCGGGGGTCGGCCGCGCGACGCCCGGCATCAGCTCGATGGCGCGGAGCGCATCGCCGCGCGTTCCGGGCATGCGCGTCAGCTCGGTGGTCCCCATCGATCGCGCCGTCACCTCACGCGGCGGCGGATCGACGCGGGCCGATGCACCGAACGACTCGCTGTCTTGCGGGGGCGCAGGCGGGGGTGCGCTGAGATCGGGCGGCGGCGCGTCCGGCGGCGCACCGTCCGGAGGCGCCAGTGGATTTTGCGTGCTCGATCCTGCGGCGGCCGGATCCGCAGGCGCTCCGGGCGCCTGCGCCGGTGCGTTCGGAGCCGGCGCGCTGCCCGCCGGCGCGCTGCCCGCAGGCGCCGGTGCTGGCGCATTGGGACCGGGCGCGCTGGCCGCGGGGGCAGTTACCGTCGATGGATCGGGTGCTGCCGCACCGGCGGGCGCGTTCTGGGCGAGAGCGCGGCGCGCGACGAAGCCCGAAGAGCCGAGGGCAAGCCATACGAGAACGTGACATGTCCTGTTGGTTCGAAGCACGTAAGTCCCCATTGCGGTGGCGCGCGATGCACACCGCCGCTCGTGGTGAAAGGGTGAAGGCGCGACGTCCCACCGATCGCGCGCGACCTGCGGGAGCACTCGAAACGAGCCTGCCGCCGTCGCGCGCGACCTTCATCGCGCCGGTTTTGCCCCATACGTGCCCGCACCCCGGGCGACCGTTCAGACTTTTTTCAGTTTGCGAGAGATCTCATTCGCTGACGCGAAAAACGTGGTCGTGCGGGGCATCGTCATGGCACCCGGCGCAGGCCTCGACCCGCCCGTTCTGAACCTGGGCGCCGGCCGAGTTGACCACCACGTACGCCCAGTCACCGTGATCGGGGTCGAACCCTCGCTCCATCTTTTCCATCATCATGACGGGGCCGGGCTGGACACCATCGCCCACACGCTCGAAGTGCTCCTTGACGAGGCGCGCCCCGACCGGGATGTCGCCGCTCGCGGAGAGCGCGGCGTTCTTTCCGGCGGGGTTGGCGTACACGTCGACCTCGTAGCGACCTCCGGCGTGACCATTCGAGACGAAGCGCGCCCGGTTGATCTTCGTTAAGTTCGTTCGAAAATCCGAGGGGATGCCCTCGGGTCCGCGCGCCGCGCCCGCGTCACGCGCCACGGTCGTGGAAGGTCCGCCGGGCGCGGCGGTCGACACGCCCACCGGTGCGCGCGAGCCTCCGCCGCACGCGCCCGCGAGCGCGCAGCTCACGAGCGCAGCCGCGCTCCACGTGCTGGCGGCGGCGGTCAAGGAGGAGATACGGTTTCGAGCAGAACGGTCCACTGGCCCCGCGAGGCTACGGTTGTCGCGCGAGCCCCGTCAAGCGACTAGCATGGGACGCCATGAGCGAGCGTTTGACCGAAACCCCCGCTTGGCGCGCCCTCGCCGAGCATTTTGCCGAAGTGCGCGACCTCCCGATCCTGTCGCTTTTCTCCGACCCGAAACGCTTCGAGCGTTTTTCGAGGCGGCACGAGGATCTGCTGGTCGACTTCTCGAAAAATCGCGTCGACAGCAAGACGCTCGAGCTCCTGCTCGCGCTGGCGCGGCAGGCCAACGTCGAAGGTTGGCGCGACCGCATGTTCTCCGGCGAACGCATCAACGGCACGGAGAACCGGCCCGTCCTGCACGTCGCGCTTCGAAATCGCTCGAACCGTCCCATCTTGGTCGACGGCAAAGACGTGATGCCCGACGTCAACGCCGTGCTCGCGAAGATGCGCGCGTTCACCGACCGCGTTCGGAGCGGCGCCTGGACCGGCTTCACCGGCAAGCGCATCACCGACATCGTCAACATCGGCATCGGCGGCTCCGATCTGGGGCCGGTGATGGTCACCGAGGCGCTGCGTCCGTACTGGCAAGACGGCCTGGCGGTGCACTTCGTCTCCAATGTCGACGGCACCCACCTGGCCGAAACGGTCAAGCCGCTGAACGCCGAGACCACCCTCTTCATCGTGGCCTCCAAGACGTTCACCACCCAGGAGACCTTGATGAACGCGCGCTCGGCCCGCGCGTGGCTGCTCGAGCGCCTCGGCGGCGACGAGCGCGCGGTCGCCCGTCACTTCGTGGCCGTTTCGACCGCGGCCGCGGAGGTCGCGAAGTTCGGCATCGACACCGAGAACATGTTCCCGTTCTGGGACTGGGTCGGCGGCCGCTATTCGCTCTGGTCGGCCATCGGTCTCTCCATCGCGACCGTGATCGGCATGGATCACTTCGAGGATCTTTTGGCCGGCGCGCACGCCATGGACGAGCACTTTCGCACGGCGCCGCTGGAGGAGAACCTCCCCGTCATCCTGGCCGTCCTTGGCGTCTGGTACTCGAACTTCTTCGGCGCGCAGACGCACGCGATCTTACCGTACGACCAATACTTGCACCGCTTCCCCGCCTACTTCCAGCAAGGGGACATGGAGAGCAACGGCAAGCGCGTCGACCGCCAGGGCCGCCCGATCACCGACTACACCACGGGCCCCATCGTCTGGGGCGAGCCGGGCACCAACGGCCAGCACGCCTTCTACCAGCTGCTGCACCAAGGGACCCGCCTGGTCCCCATCGATTTCCTGGCGCCCTTGCAGTCGCAGAACCCCATCGGCGAGCACCACCGGGTGCTGCTCGCCAACTGCTTTGCGCAGAGCGAGGCCCTGATGCGCGGCAAGACCGAGGAGCAAGCGCGCGCCGAGCTGGTCGCCCGCGGTATGCCGGGCGAGCGCATCGCCGAGCTGGTGCCGCACAAGACGTTCCCGGGTAACCGGCCGTCCAACACCATCCTCTTCGACAAGCTGACCCCGCGCACCCTGGGCAAGCTCGTGGCCATGTACGAGCACAAGATCTTCACCCAGGGCATCATCTGGAACATCTTCAGCTTCGATCAGTGGGGGGTGGAGCTCGGGAAAGAGCTCGCCAAAAAGATCGAGCCCGAGCTCTCCGAGTCCGCGCCCGCCGCCTCGAACCACGATCCATCGACCGACGGGCTCATTGCGCACTACCGGACCTTTCTGGCGGCCGGTCCTCCGCGCTGAGCTAGGGAGGGCGCGCAGAATCCCTCGAGGGGGGGCGAACGGATTCAACGCTCCGCGCGAATCAACCGCCCCGTCTTCGAGCTCGAGCGCGAGGATCGCGGTCCTTCGACCCCTCGCGACCCTCGCGTCCTGGCGGGTTCCTCTCCCTGCGAAGCACGAAGCGGATTTAGTGCCGGCTCCAGAGAACGTACGCCGCCACCAGGATGAAGATGAGCCCAATGACCAGCCAGAGCGCGAGGCGGCGGCCGTCGCGGACGGCGCGCTCTTGGGCCTCTTCCATTTCGCGGCGGCGGCGCTGCGAAGGTTGGGTCATTGGCTCGGGCTCCACCTCCTGACGGCCGGTTCGGGCGGGGGCGGCCGCGAAGATGGGCGTTTCGGGGAGCGGCTTTTTGGCTTTGGCGGCGGGGGAGGGCTCCACCTCGGTCACCTTGGGTGACGGCGGCGCCTCGGTCTCGGGGGCGGGCGCTTCTTCTTCGGCTTCGATCTCCGCCGCTTCCAGCTCGGGCTCCAACTCCGGCTCCGGCTCCGCGAACACCGGTTCGGCGAAGACCGGCTCCGCGAGCTCGGGTGCGGCGGCGAACACCGGTTCGGAGAGCGGTGCGTCCTCTTTGAAGTCGGGTTCCGGCGGCACGTTGGGCGGCAGCGGCAGATCTTCGAGCTTTGGCTCCGGCGGGGCCAGCTCGGAAGGAGTTGCCTTGGCAACGATTTCGGGCGCGGGGGCGGGCTTGCGCTCGGCCGCGGGCGCCGGTCGCGGGAGCGAAGCGCGCAGCGATGGCGCGTTCGTCACCGCGGGTTTGCTCACCACGGGTGCTGCCGCGATGACGGCAGGTGCGGGCGCCGGTGCCGGGGTGGCGGCGGGGGCGCCGGCCGCAGGGAGGCCGGCGGCGGGCCTCGGGGAGGGCGCGCGCGACGGGAATTTGCCGCCGTTGGAGCTCGGCGGTGAAGGCTCGATGGTCGGCACGCGCACCGTGTTGGCGCGCTGCGGGGCGAGCGTGATCTCGCGGTTCGGGGCCCCGGTGACGAGCCAGCGATCGCGCGCGGACAGCTGCGTGTGGTTGCTCCCGAGGTGCACGGTGATGACCGGCTCTTTTTCGCGGCGGGCTTCGCCGAAGAGCGGCACCGTCACCACGTCGCTGTGCTTGGTCGACGACAAGCGGCTCGCGAGCACGCGCGCCAAGGTCTCGTAGGCGGTGGAGCCCTGGGCCAAGGTGGCGGCCTCGCGCTCGAACGCCTCCAGATCGCAGCCCTCGGTGCCGCGTCCGTCGGTGCAGAGGCGTGGTAGTGCGGCCGCCAGCTCCACGGCGGCTTCGCCCAGATCGCCCTTCGAGACATCGAGCAGGATGCGATCGATCACCCCTTCGAGCAGCGCGTCGAGATCCGCGTTTTCGCCGGCGGCTTCGAGCGCGGGCGAAATCATCTCGATCAGATCGCCCTCGACCCGCGCCGGCGGGCTCTGTCCGCCCTCGGCCAGGTAATAAAAGCCGCCCGAAATTTTATCGAAACCGACCGTATGGACGCGCACCCCTCGGTCCACCAATTTTTGGAGCAGGTTCTGCGCGATCGCGATGAATGGACTTTCGCCGGCCGCGCGGCTCGTCAGCGGCAATTTCGCGGGCGGCACCTGCTCCTGCGGCAAGGTCACGCCGAGATCTTTGCGGATGGCTTCACTCAGGGCGCTGCGCCGGATGACCGTGATCTCGCGCGCCCACTGGCGAATGCCACGCGGTCTCATCCACCCCGCCGCGGCGCCCAGATGAACCACGTGAGGCGCCGCCGAAGCTTCCGGGCTCTCGCCCTTATTTCCTTCTTTTTCCCCTTCTTTTTGGTCTTTTTGGCGGCGGCCGCCCGTGGACCCAATGTAGATCACGCCGGGAACCGCAAGCTCGAAATCGGCCATATCGGTCCAGAAGCTATCACGGCTTACGGGCGGTCGGGCCGCGTTTCTCCTGCCTCGACGCCACCGCCCATGTGTAGCCGTAGTCTTGACCTGGGTTCCACATCAGCCAGCCTGATGCCCCCGCGCTCTCTCCCGTGCGCATTTCCTCGGCCAAATAGCGCGGCGAGAAGCTCGGCGACTTGTAGTGCATCGCTTGGAGCCAGGGTCTTATGACCGCGCCTCCCTTGATGCCCTGCGAGGCAATCAGCTCGCGGATCGCTTTGGTCCCCATGCCCACGATCTCGGGGTGATCACCAGGTTCGTCCCAGCCATTGAATCCCTTGGCGTAGTGCGACGGGTAGACCATGGGCGAGAGCGCTTCGCACTCGGTAGCGAGCATGGCCGGATCTTGTCCGAGCCCCTCGATGTCCGATCGATGCCCGAACGCGACGACGCCGAAAATGTCGAGCGACAGCGGCACCCCGCGCGATTGCGTGACGTGATGCACGCGCCGCACGAAGTCGCGAATCACCACCGTCTGCGTCAGATTTCGTTCGGCAAGTTTGAAGTTGGCGTTCTTGATCCCGAGTACCGGGTAGCGCATGTAATCGAGTTGAATCTCGTCGGCGCCCGCCTGGAGTGCCTCCTCGACGAGCGCCAGAATGTAGCCCTGCGCCTCCTCGTTCGAGGGATCGAGCCAGCCGATGGGATACGCGCGCCCCG
Organism: Sorangiineae bacterium MSr11954; assembly: GCA_037157815.1. Lineage (NCBI taxonomy): Bacteria > Pseudomonadati > Myxococcota > Myxococcia > Myxococcales > Pendulisporaceae > Pendulispora > Pendulispora albinea. The sequence goes on along the minus strand of CP089984.1, from coordinate 10,274,032 downwards.
CCTTGGATTGCACCGACAAGCGCGGACGGGCCTTGGCCATGAGCTCGTCGTCGAAGCAGCTCACGCGCATGATCACGCGAATGCCGCGGTCGTGCGCGAACCGAATGGTGCGCCGGAGATCGGCGATGGGCGGCGACTTGATGGCGCCGGCTTCTTTGGCCAGCGGCACCTGCGAGGGATACGTCAGCCATCCGTCGTAGTCCTTCGTATCGAGCACCAGCGCGTTCAGCCCGTGCTGCGCCATGCGATCGAGGATGCGCGTGTAGTTCGCCGTGCCCGCCGTCTGCCCGCGCATGTACAAGCCGCGCATCGGCTCGCCCGGCTTCGCGGCCGGCAAGCGCGCGCCCTCGATCGTCTCGCGCGGCGCGCTCACGATGCGGGGGATGACGATGCGCGTGCCCTTGGCGAGCGGGCCTTTGGCGAGCAGCGCCCGGCCCAGCGCGTTTTCGCGCACGATCGCCGCGACCAGGTCGGACCGCAGGTAGACGTCGGTCAAATCGAGGTACGCGTCCGCCACGCTCTCGACCGTCTCGCCTTGCCGGGCCACGTGCGCGACCGCCACGGGAGCATCGACGCGATCGATCAAGGTCCCCCCCGCGGGGATCCGCGGCTTCAGCCATGAAACGAGCGCCTCCCGCGGCGTCTGCACGGCGGCCGCCGGGCGTGCATCCGGCGCCGCCGCGACGACCGACGCCGGTGCGGGCGCGGGCGACGCCGGTGCGGCAGATGCCGGCGCCGTCGGGTGCGTGTGCTCGGCGAGCGCGCGCCCCGGGAGCGCGTACCCCGTAGACGAGAGAAACAAGGCCGACAAAAGCGAGAAGTGCGCCACCGCGTGCAATCGCATGGGCGTATTGCATCAACCTCGAGCGCTGAGGTGCAACTTCTCGACAAGATTACTGGCGGCTACCAGCGACCCTGAATGTTCTTAATGAAGTCGTACGGATATCCCATTTCGAACGCGCTGGCCTCCTCGAGCCGCGCGACCGCGCCCGCCGGCAGCACCAACGCCGCGGCCTTGAGGTTGTCCTCCACCTGCGCCACCGACCGCGCCCCGAAGATGACGGACGTGACGGTCGGCTTCTGCAAGAGCCACGCGAGCGATACCTGCGACGGCGTCGCGTTGAGCTCCCCCGCCACCGCCTTCACGGCCGCGAGGATGCGCCAGTTTCGGTCCTTGTCGAAGGACTGCCAGCGCTCTTTCCATTTCGCCAGGCGCGCGTCGTCGGGCAGCGGCTTGGATTTGTCGTACTTGCCGCTCAAAAAGCCGGCGGCGAGCGGTGACCACGGGAGAATGCCCAGCCCGAATTTTCGGCAAAGCGGCACATGCTCGCGCTCCAGCTCGCGCACCAAGAGCGAATATTGTGCCTGCAAGGAAATGAACCGCTCCAGCCGCGACAGCTCGCTCAAAAACAGGCTCTCGGTGAGCCGGTACGCCGCGTAGTTGCTCGCGCCGATGTAGAGCACCTTGCCTTGCCGCACCAGATCGTCGAGCGCGCGCAGGGTCTCTTCCTCGGGCGTATCGATGTCCTGCATGTGGATCTGGTATAGATCGATGCGATCGGTGCCGAGCCGGCGCAGGCTCGCCTCCACCGTGCGCAGGATGCGGTAGCGCGAGGCGCCCGTCCCGTTGGGACCATCCCAGGTGCGAAAGCGGAATTTCGTGGCGAGCACCACCTGATTGCGCTTCTTTTCGCGGGCGAACCACTTGCCGACGACCCGCTCGGACAAGCCGTCTTGACCATAGACGTCGGCCACGTCGAAGAAGTTGATCCCGCTCTCCAGCGAGCGATTCAGGATGGAGTGCGACGTCTCTTCGTTCGCGCCCACCTGGTACATGAAGGATTTGTCGTCGGCCTCGCCGAAGGTCATACAGCCCAGGCAAAGGGTGGACACCTTGAGCCCGCTCTTGCCCAGAGTTCGATATTCCATGGGACTGCCTCCGCGTCTTGTCGGTCTTGTCCGTCGCGTCAAGCGTTACGTGCAGATAGCACGCCCTTACGCCGCATCATCGAGTTCGTCGAGGCACGGATCCCTTCGAGCTGAGCGTTGACCTCGGCCCCGATCACCAGCGCGAGACTGGTGAGATAGAGCCATAGGAGCGTGGTGGCCATGGTGGCGACGCCTCCATAGTAGAGGGCGTAGTTGGCCAGGGTCTTCACGTACGCGGAGAACCCCCATGACGCGAGGCCCCAGAGCACGATGGCCACCGCGGTCCCCGACCACACATGACGTTTCACCCCCGGCGGATGCACGATGGCGAACCGGTAAAAGGTCGCCAAACCGAGCACGCTGATCGCCGCGAAGAGGAGCACGATGCCCTGCCGCTGCCACCCTTCCTCGAGCAGCTCCCGCACCCGCCGGACCACCTTCGGCAGCCAGTCGTGGTGCCCCATGGCCGCGAGCAGCCCGCTGCCGCGGAGCAGGATCCAGGTGGCCGCCGCGACCACCACGAAAATGCCGAGCACCCAGCCCACGGCGATGATCCGCTTTCGCAGCCACGAGCGCCGCTGCGCCGCCGTGAGCAGCTCGAACACGTCCATCAAGTTGTGGAAGCCGTTGGAGGTGAGCCACAGAAACACGAGCAAGGTGATGGGCGCCACCTGGGGGGCCGACGCGGCCGACGATGCGATGTCCACCAACTCCCCGCGCAACAGATCCGCCGCGATGGGCGGCATGATGCGGTAGAGCGGCGCCAGAAACGCGTCGGACCCCTCCGTGCGCACGATTTGCCCGACGATCATGCCGCACGAGACGAGCAGCGGGATGATGCCGAGAAAAAAGTAGAACGCCATCGCCGCCGCATGATCGAAGGCATGGTGCACATAGAGCCCGTGCGCGACATTGCGCGCCAGGACGCGGGCGCGGACGTGCCAGGGGATTCGCTGGAAGGTTCGCGAGCTCGGCGGTCCGAGGAGGTCGAGCGAGGGCGACGACCCGTCCAGCGACGGCGAGGATACTCCGAGCGAAGGAGACGATACGCCGAGCGACGGCGAGGATACTCCGAGCGAAGGGGACGAAGGCTCGAGCGAGGGCGACGAAACGTCGAGCGTCGAATCGGATGCCTCGGCCCGCAGGGCTGGCCGGATGCTGCTGACCAGCATCGATTCCTTCGCGACCGCCTTCGAACGCTCGGGCTCGGACAAGGGACCTTCATTATCGCCCAGATTTCGGCCCGCACGTCATTCAAGAGACGTCAAAACGCACGGTCCGGCGCGAGGGCTTCTGCCCGAGTTTCAAAACGACGCCGACGGGCGAAAATGGCCGGGCCTACTTCGCGACCGAATGTGTGTACATTGCACGTCGCGGTCCTGGCACGTGTCGCACACGCGTGCCTCCCCAGGCCTCGGTGACCATCCCGCCACACACGTGGCATGTCCGCTCGCCCCAGACGTTCTCCCGCACCCGGCGTGCACGAGGCATGCACCCGGCGTGCACCCGCATGGTGCGGTCATGTCACGTCGGAAGGCGGGCGAGCTTCGGCGCGACGGATCCAGTGGTGGCGGAGCTCGAAGGATGATGCCCCAGCAAGCGCTCGATGGACATGCACGCGTGCGCGATGGACAGAGGCTTGATCCACACGGCGTCGAATCCTGCCGCGTGCATGAATGGGACATCGACGTCCACGCTCGCCAGCGCGATGCCGCGCACGGGCAGCGATTGGCGAAGGCGGCGCAGAAGGGTCAGGCCGCTCCCATCGCGCAGCGCCACATTGGTCACCAGCCACTGCGTGCGATACCGTTGTACGGCGTCGAGCGCGCGCGCGGCCGTGTCGACGATCCATACCGCGTGACCGCGTTGGCGCAGCCCGTAGGCCAAAAAAGCCGGCCGTTCGCTTGGCTCATCAGCCAAGACAATCCTGCAGAACCCTGCGCCGCTCATGGCGCGCTCGTGTGGTGCCACGGATCCCTCCCCCCGGAGTTCGAACCAAAGCATGAAAGAGCAAGCCTGATCCGACTGCCCTCTTTTCCACAGGTTTACCCAAACTTATAAACAGAGGGAAGCAAGATGGACGGCAACGTACTGTGGCGGATTCGCGCAGATGGGCCGGCACGCCACGTGCGAGCATCTTGCTTCCATAACGAGGATTCGACGAATCCCCGGTTGGGGTTCCGACATCCTACGGAGGAGCCTTCATGATCCTACCGTGTCAGCTAACGTTTCGTGATTTCTCACCGTCCCCATCCCTGGGCGATCTCATTCGAAAGAAGGTCGACAAGCTCGATCACCTGTTCGGCGCCATCATTGGTTGTCGCGTCGTCATCGAGGCACCGCATCGGAAGCATCACCACGGCAGGCACTACCACGTGCGCATCGACATCACGGTGCCCAACGGAGAGCTCGTCGTTGGACGCGATCCACCGGAAAAAGCCGCACACGAGGACGCCTATGCGGCCATCGAAGACGCGTTCGACGACGCGGAGCGGGTGCTGCACGAGCACGCGCGCCGCGTTCGCCGCGACGTGAAACGGCACGATGGTGTGAGCCGGGCGCGCGTCAAGAAGCTCTTCGCCGACGAGGGCTACGGCTTCTTGGAGACGCGCGACGGGCGCGAGATTTATTTCCACCGCAACAGCGTGCTGCACCACGGATTCAACCGTCTCCGCATCGGCGAAGAAGTTCGGTATGCGGAGGAAGACGGCGACAAGGGCCCTCAGGCGAGCACGGTCGCGGTACGGTAACCGGCGCTTTCAGGGGTCTTCAGGCGAGCGCGGCTCCATCACCGCGTGCACCACCGCACCGAGCACCTTCTCGTAGTGCGATGGGAAAAGTGTGAACAAGAAACGCGATAGTCTGGCAAAGGGCATTTCGCGTCCCAAGCGTTCGGCCTCGTCGAGCAGCGACTTCGTCGTTCGAGGCGCCCACCCATGGCGTGCGAAGAACGCAAGGCCCTCGGCGGGGGCGAACTTCATTTCGGCTCGCGCAGCGCGCAGGGGCTCGTTCCACCTGCGCCGCTGCCGCGCCAAGACGAACGGCGCCACGTTTTCGAGCAGCCACGATCCATCGGGAAAGGCGCGCGCGAGATCGCCTGCCAGGGAGGCGACCTCCATCTCGTCGAGGTAGACGAGCAATCCCTCCGTTACGAGGTACGCGCGCGGATCGCTCCGGCCGATGCCCTCGAAAAGCGCGTTGCGTGCCGCGCGATCGCCCAAATCGAGCGGCACGCGTTCGACGGCGCACACGCTACGCTCGCCGGCGAGCGCGTCCTGCTTGAACTGGAGCAGGTCCGGCAGCTCGACCTCGATCCATCGCAGATTCGACGGGAGCGCGAGGCGATAGGGCCGGGTATCGAGCCCCGCGCCCAGGTTCACGACCGTGCGAACGCCTTTCGTTCGAACGGCATCGACGATGAGCTCGTCGAACACCCGCGTTCGCACCGCGAGCGACCATGCGAGCGGCCCTTTGCGAAGGCGCATGGCGATGGCGCGTCCGCGCTCGCCGGCCAGCCGCCGCGCGTGCGGATCGCGAAAGAGCGCATCGCGGCGCTCGGACTCCAAGGCTCGAAAGTAGGCGACCCATCGCGCGGTGTCCGAGACATCACCGAGCGGCGCGCCTTCGGCCGAGGCGCTCAATTCTTCCCCCGCGGGCGGAGCCAGGCTGTCCGGGGAGGCATCCATGTGCGCGCCGACGGCGGCGTATGCTGCATCACCGTGAGCACCTGGACGAAGGTCGCATCCGTTACGGACAAGAACGCGGGCGTACCGAAGAAGGTGAACGGCACGAGATCGACGGCGCCGGGCTGGTGTCGCTTGGCTTGCCTCCACTCGGCGGCTGCGACAATCCGCCGGTGCGCCGTTTGGTAGCTCTCCCCCGTCTCCCGCATTCGGGCCCGAACTTCTGCCCGTAGTTTCTTGTGCGAATGCCGATTGGCCATGGCTCTCCTCGCGATTGCCCCGCCCGGCTCGGGTGCGATAGGGAGAAAACCATGCAGCGACGACCCGAAGGGCCGAGCCCTCTTCGCGATCGCGATGGTCGTGCCGGGAGGACCTGCGAGGCGCCGGGCTCGGGGGAGCCCACCCGCAAAGAATAAGGTGACGCGCCCCGCTGTCAATCCGCGCCCGCGCAGCACATCCGCCGCGGCCGCCGGCGCAAGGGCGCGCGTCCTCGCCGCCGCAAGCCCCAACGCCTCAATACGGACGGCGAAAGCGCGCCAGCGCCAGCTTGGCGATCGCGTTCACCAAGCTGCCGTAGCGAATCCCCGCAGCCTGCGCCGCGGTGGCGAACTCCCCGGATTTTTCGAGGTAGCAGCTGGCGTTCACCTCGATCACGTAGACTTCGCCCGCGGGCGTCAGCCGCAGATCGATGCGCCCGTAGTCGCGCACGCGGAGCGCGCGGTAGGCGTCGAGGGCCACGCGTTGCAGTTGCAGCTTCGTCTCGTTTGGAATTTCGGCGATCTTCGACTTGGTGCCTTTGTACTCGGGGCTCGACTTGACCCATTTGGCGCGGCGCCCGAGGACGCGCGGCATCCCCGCGGGCAGCCCCGAAAAGTCCATCTCGATGGGCGGCAGCGCGATGGGCTTTCGATTGCCGAGCACGCCCACATAGAACTCGCGGCCCTCGATGTACTCTTCCACCAGCGCCGCGTCCTTGATCTTCTCGTGGATGGCCACGATGCGCTTCATCATTTGCGTCGCGCTGCGGACGAGGGAGTCGGTCTCGATGCCGATGGATGCGTCCATGCGCAGCGGCTTGACGATGAGCGGCATGCGCAGGCGGCCGCTCGTATCGGGATAGCTATCGTGCCGGAAGACGGCGTAGTTGGGAAAAGGGACGCCGTGGTAGGCGAGGATCTCCTTGGTGAGCGCTTTGTCCTGCTGCAGGTAGTATTCGCCCGGCCCGCCCCCCGTGTGCCGCACGCACAAAAGCTGCAGAGCCCCCGCCACCCCGATTTCACCCGCGAAGTGGCGCCCGAACGACTCGACCAAGTTGAACACGAGCCCCGGCCGCTGCGCGCGGATGCCCTCGATGAGCGCCGCCACGTCGCCGTGCACGGCCAGGACCTTCACCGTGTGCTTCTCCGAACGCAGGGCCTCGGCGACTTGGTCCACGACCACGTCGTACTTCGTGTCCCCCTTCTTCTCGAGGTGCGTCAGGACGGTGACGCGCATCAGCCGTTCGTGGCGGGTCCGGGTTGCGAGAGCACGTCGAAGAGCGCATCCGGCGCGTCGACGTGAACCCAGTGGCCAGCGTCGGGGATGATGTCGACCGTGACCCTGGGGTCGTTCTTGGCCGCGCGGGCTGCGCGCTCGCGGTCCGCTTCATCGAGGACGAGCGAGCGCCCGCCGATGATCAGGTGCACCGAGGTGCCCGGCGGCGACTCCACCACCGGCCAGAAGTCGCGCGCGAAGTAGTCCTGAAGCAGCGCTCCGATGGCGTCGAGATCGAGCCGGAAACGGAAGCCTCCTTCGGTCTTGTCCACGTTCATGGCGAGCCATTGGATCATGCCGATGTCGAGACCTCCGTCGGCGAGCGCCTCGTTGAAGGCCGCGCGCGTCGGAAAGAGAGGAGGGAGGGACCGCAGCAGATTGTACACGCGGACCGTCGATTCCGAGCCCGCCGCGTTCGGTCGGGCGCCCGGGGTGGAGTCGATGATCCACGCTTCGTCGAGCGCGCGCCCCGCCTCCGCGCGCTGCGCGACGTACTGCAGCGCTACCTTGCCACCGAAGCTGTGCCCCACCACGCCGGCGACGCTTCCGCCTCGCTCCGCCACGGTTGGCTCGAGGGTCGCGAGATCGCGCGCCGCCGATTCGATGGTGTGCGGCCCCTCGAACCCTTGCGAGCGCCCGTGCATGCGCAGGTCGACCAGAACGAGCCCCAGGCTCGGCTGCGCCAGCACCCAGCGCCGGGCCAAGGTTCGGAAGTTGTTTCCGCTCCCCAGGATCCCATGGAGAAAGAAGATCCAGCGGGACGGCGCGTGATCGGGGGCGGTGACGAAGGTGTGTGAAAGCGTAGGGAGGTTCGAGCCCATCGTTGTCGAGCCAAGAACTCTACCAGGATGCTCGGCGCGTCTACCTGGAAGACGCGGCGCCGCGCGCGTGCTCCTGTCCCTTTCGCGTTCGCGGACCGAGCACGCGAGCCAGCTCGTCCGCGCAGACCTTGAGCGGCTCCGAGCTTTGTTCGGCCTTGGCCATGGCCATCGCCCCCGAGTACGAGGCCACGATCAATGTGGCGAGCGCCTCCGGATCCGTCTCGCCTTTTCCCGCGCGTCGCTCGGTGCGCAGGCGCTCGGCGAGCGCGCGCCGCCAGGTCTCGAAGACCTCGCGAACCGCCGCGCGGAAGTCGGGGTCGGCCAGCGAGAGCTCGAGCGCCAAGTTGCCGAGCGGGCAGCCTTGCACGGCGCCGCGCTCGTCCAAGCTCGCGATGATCGCGTCGAAGACCTCGAAGATGCCCTCGCTCGCGGCGCGGGCCGATTGAACGGGCTCGATCCAGGTCGTGTTCACTTCGCGGGCGACCCGCTCGCGGATCACCGCCAGCCCCAGATCCTTCTTCGTCGGAAAGTGATGGTAGAGCGCGCCGCCCGTCATCCCCGCCGCGCTCAGGATCTCGTGCATGCTCGTGGCGTGATAGCCGCGCGCCTGAAAAGCCTCCGCGGCCACGTCGAGCACGCGCCGCCGCATCCCGTCCGGATCGTTGGTGCGCTTGCGTCCCGCCGCACGCCTCTCGCTCATGCTTGGCACCCTAGCGCAAATCGCAGGCGGCTCGATTGACAAACCGGACGACCCGCCGGTATTAACAAAACCGGACACCCGGTCTGTTTTACGTTGCACCTTGGAGCATCTGGACGCCATGCCGACTTACTCCCCCATCATCGAGCTCAGGCAATACACGCTTCGCCCTGGAACACGCGACACCATGATCGCCCTCTTCGACCGCGAGTTCGTGGAGACGCAAGAGGCCACGGGCATGAAGATCATCGGCCAATTTCGCGATCTCGACGATCCCAATCAATTCGTATGGCTGCGCGGCTTCGACGATATGGCCGCGCGCCGAAATGCGCTCACCGCATTTTACGACGACGGCACGGTTTGGAAAGAACACCGCGATGCCGCCCGCGCCACCATGGTCGATACGAACAACGCCATCCTCTTGCGCCCCGCGCGTGAAGGCTCCGGCTTCGAGCTCCCGGACGGCGACCGCGCGCCGCGGGATGCATCCGATGCGCCCGATGCGCCCGCGCGCGGCCTTTTGAGCGGCACGCTCCTGTCCCTCGATGCACCCATCGACTCGGCTTACCTCGACTTCTTCGAACGCGAGCTCGAACCGGTGCTGAACGATTGCGGTGCATCGATGGCCGCCGTCCTGGTGAGCGAGGAGAGCCCGAATACCTATCCACCGCTTCCGGTGCGCGAGGGGAATTGGTTCGCTTGGTTTTCGCGCTTTCCTGATCATGCCGCCCACGAGGCCTACCTCGCGGCGCTCGAGCAATCGCCGCGCCGGCACGTGTTCGGCCGCCACGCCGTCGGCAAACCGCAGGTTCTGCGGCTCGCGCCGACGGCGCGCTCACTGCTCCGCGGGTGAGTTCAGGATCACGTTGCCAATGGCGGATGGGCAATAGCCAGGGTTCCGAATTTGCCAATAGCGTGGGGTCGCCGCGGAGCTGTCGGCGGCCGAACAGCCGACCGGGGGCGACGCGGGGATCCCAATCCAGGTATTTCCCGTCACCGTGATGGGCGGGGTGTCGAGCTTGTTTCCCGCCGAACGCCCGTCGAGGAACGCGTTGCAGGCGCCGCAAATGATGAACGTGTTCTTTCCCGGATCCTTCGGGGTGCCGAAGTCCAGCACGGCGCCCGACTCGATCCATACGTCGTGCTGCTTGTCGGCAAAGGTCGACTCGCGCGCCTTGACCGTACACCGTCCGCCGATATAGAGGCCCGCCCGAGCGTTGTTGACGAAGCTGGTGCGGGTCACCGTGAGCGGCAGGCTCGTTATCTTGTAGCCGGTGAGGATCCCGAAGGGGTTGTTGTCGTGAATCTTCGCGTCGGTGATGGTGACCACCGATTCGTACGGCAGCCAAATGCCGCCCGTTCCATCGTCATCGGGCTCGCCGTTGGCGTCGATTTCGGTGCCGGTCACCGTGAGCGTACCGCGGCTGCGGAAGCTGATGCCGTTCCAGCTGTGGTGCAGCCGCCCGCCCACGACATGGAGCGACGCTTGCTCGACGGCCTCCACCGCGTCGGCCCAGGCGTCCGCGTCCACCGATTCCAAGGTGACGTTCGCATGGCCCAGCGCATAGATGCCGACATAGACGTGGTGAACGCGGACCCCCACCACGGTCGCCGCGCCGGCGTTGACCGAAACGCCTTCGCAAAAGCCCGACACGTCGAGGCTCTCGATCCGCGCATCTCCCGCGAGGGCGAGGCCCACTTGCCCTTTGCCCACCGCGCACACTTCGCTGCTCGGGCCCACGATGCGCGTCTTCTCGGCGCTCTCCCCTTTAATCGTGAGCCCCGCGAGGACGTTGGGGGCGGATGTCACGGGGGAGTGGCTCGTGATGGTCGGGAACGTCTCTCCGTGCTGGGCGTCGTAGGTGCCGTCGCGAAGAAGAATCGTATCGCCCTCGCCTGCCACGGAGATGGCCTTGGTGAGCGAGCGAAACGGGCTACCCTCGGTGCCCGCCGGCTCCGCGCTCGACGCGGGGTTCGCGTCGATCGTCGAAGCGTCGCGGCTGTCGCGACCGTCCGGCGATGCGACGATGGGGCCGATGGTCACCGCGTCCGCGTACGAAACCGTACCGTTTGCGACGCGCGCCGTGAGCGGCTGCTTTCCGAGCGGCGCGCCGTGCGGGACCTTCACGGTGAACGCGAGGGTCGTGGGCGTGTTCTCGGTGACGATCCCGAAGATGGCTTTGTCCGCCGGCCCCACGCGGACTTCTTCCGCGCCCTCGAGGCGCGTGCCCACCACGTGCACCGTCACGGCTGTGTCGGTGGGTGGCGCGCCAAATCCCTGTCGAAGGGGGCCGTCGGCGGTGACGCGTGCGATGCTGGATGGTTCACGGATGATGGTCGCATCGTCCTTCGGTCGCACCGGGGTCGGGCTCGCCGGATCGGACGGACCGCACGCGAATGCGAGGAGGATCAGTGACGCCCATGCTCCTCGGGTAAGCATTCCGCCATTTATCGACATGGAACGATGCGTCGTCAACCGCGGTCACCGCGGCCACGTCGTGCCGTCACGTACCCGCCGTCACGTCTCGTAGCGGCCACTCTGTTGCCAATTCATGGCGAGCGCCGTCACCAAGCTGGTAATGGCAATCGTCAGCTCTTGTTCGCGCTCGACGCGAAAGGTGAGCGCAAGCGCATCGGCGCGTTCGGCCATCTGCTCGATGAGCCATCGGGTGCGCTCGGGCATATGTCCCGTCCAATGGAACACCGAGCCTGGAAGATCGCGCTCGACGCGGCGGAGCAGGTCCGAAACGGCGAGGCGCACGCCGATTTCGGGGCTCTCGGCGAAGAGGGTGGAGAGCATGCGATCGAGCCCCGATACATGCCCGCCGGGGAGGCTGGTGGCCTCCTGATAAAATTGCTCGAGCGACATCGAGAGCGTCGCCACGTCTCCATCCAGCTCCGCCAAGGTGGTTATCGGATCGCGCTCGCGAATTTCGAGCATCACGCGATCGCAATATTCGAGCTTGCGCAACGCCCCCGGCCACTTTGCGTACTCTTTGCGCCAATCCAGCTCGGGTGTCATCCACACCGCGAATGTCTCCGACCAATCCTCGTCGGGGTGCTTTTGCGCATACCAACCCGGAAGATGATGAACGAACTCGCGGCTGAAAGGGCGCGGGCGATACTCCTCTTCATACGGCCGCGACATCGAGCCAAAGCGCTCCGACCAATCTTTGCGGTCGTGCAGGCGGTACGCGTAGTTCATCACGTGGCCCATCTCGTGCCGCAGATATTGCAGTATCTCCTTTGGCCCCGCGCCCTCCACGTGACAGGCCCGCTCGGCGTGGATCAACGTGAGCTCCGGGCGCACCAGGTAGAAGGGAATCGCGATGGCGACGGTCTCCTCCGGAACACCCCACTCCGTCGAGAGGTAATAGCGCGGACGAACGCGCGTGATGCGCGCGCGCAGCAGCTCCTTTTCGAACTGAGCAATCACCGGCTCGAGGACGGTTCCCGCGATCGTCAGCCCGAGCTCCCGAATGGGCGTGCGTCGAGCCGCTGTGGTCGCTTCCTCGAAGGGGATCATGGTGCTCCGGGGCAGAGATTAGCGCCGCCGCGGGACGCCGCGAAGTGGAACCACGGCAGTAGCTATGATACCGGGGCAACATGTCGGTGAAAAGGGTCGGCTCAGCCTGGTTCTTCGGGGCCGCTGTGCTTGCATTTACCTCCGCCGGGTGCCGCGGCAGCGGAAACGAGGCCAAGAACGAGCCGGACGCCGCCGTGGAAGGAACCGTCGTGCCCATGGCCTCGGCGCCGGGCGATGCCGGGGCGTCAGCGGCCCCCGCCCTTCCGCGCGTCGCGGCCCTCGTGTCGCCCGCGCCGGTATTCAGTGCGACCGAATTTCCACCGCGCGATCCGAGCAAGGCGGCCGAGGAGCGTCAGGGCGTCATCCGACTCGGTTCTCTTCGCAAAGGGGCCATCGTGGAGGTAAAGCCCCACGTCATCAAAAAGAGCAATTGCCCCGAGGGCTGGTACGAGCTCGTCTCCGGCGGCTTCATGTGCGGCAAGTTCGTGACCCCCGATTTGAACAACAAGGAGCTCGCCAACGCCGCGCACCTCCCGTACACCGACGGGCCGCTGCCCTACGACTACGGGTTGAACCTCACCAACGGCACACCGCTCTACCGCCGCATTCCCCAGCGCAAAGAGCGCGCGGAGGCCGAGCGCGGGCTCGCCATCGGCAAGACCAAGCGCGGGGCCGATGGCAAGGCGCTCCCCACCCCCGAAGCCGCCGCGATGGCCGCGTCCGGGGCCGACGCGCCCTGGTACGTGAAGAACCATGGCGGGGGCCGGCCGCAGGTCACCTTCGAGGAGCTGAAGGGCGAGACGGGCCTCATCGTACTTCGTATGGTGCGCGGGTTTTATTTGTCGCTCGACAAAGAAATCAAAGTACCCGGCGGAAAAATGTGGCGCACCACCGACGGCTATTACGTCCCTTCGGATCACATCCTGGTGCACAAACCGACGACCGAGTTCGAAGGCGTTTGGGTCGGCCGCGACGACGAGAAGCGAAAGCTGCCGCTCGGCTTCGTCACCAACCCCCGCGCCTGGCGCTACGAGTACGACGACGCGGAGAAGCGGGTGCGCCGCCACGAGAGCTTGTCGCGTTTTTCCATCCTGCAGCTCACGGGAAAGAAGAACATCGTCGACGAGCGCGCCTACTACGAGACAGCCGAAAATTTCTGGATGAAGGATCTCGACGGGCGCGCGCTTCGGGCCATGCCACCCCCGCCCGATCTGAAGCCTGGCGAGAAGTGGATCGATATCAATGTAAAGTCGCAGTCGCTGGTGGCCTACGAAGGCGAAAAGCCCGTCTACGCCACCATCGTCTCCACCGGCCGCCACAACGACGAGGACAAGACCCAAGATCACCACACGATCCAAGGCTCGTTCCAAATCCGTGAAAAGTTCACGGCCGCCACCATGGACGACGACGCCACCAGCGAGGGGCCCTATTCGATCCAAGACGTCCCCTGGATCATGTACTTCCACGGCAGCTACGCCACCCACGGCGCCTTTTGGCACTCCAACTTCGGGCACGAGCGAAGCCACGGCTGCGTAAACATGACACCGCACGACGCAAAGGTGCTCTTCGAGTGGGCGGGGCCCGTCTTGCCAAAGGGTTGGCACGCCGTGCGGGCCACCGACAAAAATCCGGGGACGCGCGTCATCGTTCATGAGTGAGAGCGCCGTCGCGAAGAAGGATCAACCGCCAGGGCGCCAGGATCGCCAGGGATTATGATGTTTTGATTTCTCTTCTCTTTCTCTTGGCGGCGCTAGCGCCCTGGCGGTTCGATGCTCTGGGGTGGTCGCGAAGAAGGATCAACCGCCAGGGCGCCAGGATCGCCAGGGATTATGATGTTTGATTTTTCTCGTTCTCTTTCTCTTGGCGGCGCTAGCGCCCTGGCGGTTCGATGCTCTGGGGTGGTCGCGAAGAAGGATCAACCGCCAGGGCGCCAGGATCGCCAGGGATTATGATGTTTGATTTTTCTCGTTCTCTTTCTCTTGGCGGCGCTAGCGCCCTGGCGGTTGATGCTTCGGGGTGGTCGCGAAGAAGGATCGACCGCCAGGATGCTGGGGCCGCACAGATGCAGCCGGGATTGATTGATGGATGCAGATAGAGAGTTTGATTTTTTGATTTATGAGCCCCGCGTGGCGGTGCTTGCGCCCTGGCGGTAAAATCATGGACCCTGATCGAGTCGATCATGGCGAAGTTGATCCGTAACGCTGATCGCGTTGATCATGGCCATCACCGGGGAGGTCGCATCGCCGCGGGATGACGATTGATGGGGGCATGGTCCCCGTGTTGCACGGTCGCGCGCGCTCGTCGTTCAGTTCCTCTTCACGTTACAGGAGCGCAAATGCGATTGTTCAAAGCCCTTCCGGCCATGGTGCTCGCGGCGGCAACCGCCGCCGTCGTTGCAACGGGTGGCGTTGCCGAGACCAAGGCTGCCGGCCCCGTCAAGACGGCCGCAGCGATTCCCAGCCGTGTCTTTGCTCCCTACTTCGAGGCTTGGACCGGGGAGAGCCCCGCGACCTTGTCTCAGCAGTCCGGCGCAAAATTCCTGACGATGGCGTTTTTGCAAACCGCGTCCCGAGGCTCGTGCACCGTTCTTTGGAACGGAGATGCCGGTATGCCGGTGTCCCAATCCATCTTCGGCAATGACTTTGCGACCATCCGCAGCAATGGCGGAGATGTCATTCCGGCCTTCGGCGGCTACACCGCCGGAAATACGGGCACCGAGATCGCCGATAGCTGCACGGACGTCTCCAAGATCGCCGCCGCCATCCAAAGCGTCATCACCACCTACAATATCACGCGTATCGACTTCGACATCGAAGACAATTCGCTCACCAACACCGCCGGCATCGACCGCCGAAATAAGGCAGTCAAGCAGGTCGAGGATTGGGCGGCCGCCAATGGCCGCACCCTCCAGGTTACCTACACGCTGCCCACCACCGTCAACGGCCTGGCGGAGACGGGGCTCGCCGTCATGCGCAACGCGGTGTCCAACAACGCGCGGATCGACATCGTCAACATCATGACCTTCGACTATTACGATGGGAATCCCAACCATCAAATGGCGGAGGACACGAAGACGGCCGCCGCCGGCCTGCGCAATCAATTGGGGCAGCTGTATCCGGGTAAAACACCCGCGCAGCTCGCCGCCATGATCGGCGTGACGGAGATGATTGGCATCGACGACTTCGGCCCGGGCGAGACCTTCCAGAAGGCCGACGCCAACCCCGTGCTCAATTGGGCGAACTCCTTCGGCATCAGCCAAATATCGTTCTGGGCGCTGCAGCGCGACAATGGCAAGTGCCCGGGCACGGGCGCGCGAAACGATTGCTCCGGCATCGACCAACCCACGTGGTTCTTCACCCAAGCGTTCGCGCCCTTCACCAGCGGGGGCACCGGAAACGACTTTTCGATCGGCGTAGCCCCCGAATCGGGCACCGTGAAACCCGGCGAGTCGGCCACGGCCACCGTGAGCACCTCCGTCACGTCGGGGCAGGCGCAGACCGTGAATCTCCAAGTGAGCGGCGCGCCGCAAGGCGTGAGCGCCACGGTGAGCCCCTCCTCGGTCACGGCCGGTGGCTCCGCGACCCTGACGGTGTCGACCTCGGCAACGACCGCGCTCGGCTCGTACCCCATTACCGTAACGGGGGCGGCGCCGTCCGGCTCCCGCACCGCCATCTATACGCTCAAGGTGAGCAACGGCCCGCCCCCGGGCAAGGTCGTCAATGGCGACTTCGAGAGCGGCGTGCTCGATCCCTGGAGGGGGCAGCCGGGCGACGCGATTGTCAGCACTCCGACGCACGGAGGCAGCAAGGCGCTCTTGGTGGCGGCGACCGCCTCTCAGAATGGTCAAGCCGAACAGACGGTTACATTGGAGCCCAATAAGAGCTACACCTTGAAGGCCTGGGTCCAGGGCAATTTTGCCTTCGTCGGTGTCTCCGGAGGCGCATCCGCCAGCACCTGGACCTCGTCCTCCACCTGGAAGCAGGTCTCGCTGCCGTTTACCACCGGCGCGTCCAATAGCGTCACGGTGTGGGTCCATGGCTGGTTTGGCCAAGGCAATGTGTTCGTGGATGACGTTACGATTGAATAATTGAACGCCCTGACGACGCACTGCTCCCTGATGGATCCATTGGCGCGGGAAGCAGTGCGCCGTCGTACTCTTTGCGCCAACGGCGAAAAAACCATTTCTCGGATGTCAAAACGTATACATCGATCTAAGGTTGAGCCGTCCGATGTGATGGCCGCGTTGGGGGGTCGAGCGGCGCTCTCGAGGGAGCTCGACCATGAAGATGCGTATGTTTTCGCTTTTGGCGGCCGCTTGCGGTGTGGGCGCCGGTGTTCTGGCTGCGTGCGACGATAGTGGCACGAGCCCGCACCCGGGCTTCGACGGTGGAGTTCCCGATGGCGGTGGCCCGCGCCCCGATGCGGGAAATGCAAACGACGCAGGAGCCGACGCGGACGCACCGAGGAAATGCACGCCATCGCTGCAGGCGTCGGGCGCTGCATTCGGTGATTGGGATACGCGATTTACGCTCGCAGGTCTCACGGGGCGCGATGGCGGTGCGCCCACCGTGCACGATATCGTGCGCGACACCGATGGCAGCTTGCTCGTCGCGGGCTATTTCCGTTGGGCGGGCAACCTGCGCGTGGACGGCCTCGCGCGCTGGCGCAATGGAGCATGGGAGCCGGGGCGCACGAATTGGAATGGGCACAATCCCGGCCAGGGCGGTTTTACCGCCGTCGCCGTAGGCCCTTCCGGCGAGCTCGCGCTGGCGGCCACCTTGGGTGGGATCGATGATCCGGACGAGATTTGGGTCGACCGAGGCAAGGGGCTCGAGGTGGTGGGCCGCTACCTGGGGCCCGTGCGGCGCCTGGTTTGGATCGATGGAAAGCTCTGGGCCGGCGGCGGCTTGGAGCTCGAGAAGGGCGGACCAAAGGGGCTCGCCATTTGGGATGGCACCACCTGGAGTGGCGCCAAAGGCGGCGGTCCCAATGATTACGTGTTCGATATCGTCCCCGATGCAAAAGGCCATGTCTTGGTGGCGGGTCAATTTCACGAGATCGGCGGCGTGCCCGCGGAGCTCGTCGCCGATTGGGATGGCACCGCGTGGAGCCCGGCGTATGGCATACCCGATCAGCCCACGGGGCGCGCGCTGACCCTCGCGCGCGATGGCCATGGAACGCTCTACGTAGGCGGTCTCTTTACCCTCGGCGAGGAGAACCGCGGCTCCGCGAGCTTGGCGAAATGGAATGGCACGAAGTGGGAGCTCGCCGGCAACGGCGTCGCCTACACCTGGGCCACCGGCGTCGTGAGCCACATTCTTCCGCACGACGGCGCGCTTTACGTGACTGGCTGCTTCGATCACGTCAACGGCGGCGAGGACTCCCCGAACCGCATCGCATCCGACGGCGTGGCCAAGTGGGACGGCACGCGGTGGACGTCGCTCGACGATGGCTCGAAGCCGGTGAGCAACGGGTGGCTCGAGTCCTCCTGTGGCTTCGAGCCCAGCCCCCGTGCGGTTTGGAGCATGCCTCGCCAGCGCCTGGCCGTGTCGGGCTCGAACGTGCTGGTGGGTGGCAATTTCGCGGGCGCGGGCGGTGTGCCGTCGCAGAGCATCGCGGTGCTCGATGGTCGCGCGTGGAAGGCAGCGGGAAAGGGCGAACAAGGGATCTCCGGAAAGATGCTGGCCGTGGCCTCGTCGCCCGAGTCGTGCACGGTCTACGGGCTCGCGGCGGCGAGCCACGCGGGCAGCGTGGTGCTCTCTTCGCGGTTCGTACGTTACGAGGACGGCGCCTGGAAGCCGGCGGGCCCGCCGCTGCCCGAGGCGGCGTATTGCGACCGCATCGCCGTCGGCAAAGGCGGGGGTCGCGATGCCATCGCGCTCGTGTGCGAGAACCGGACGGGGATGGAGCGGCCGGGGCTCGTCCTGGTGTTGAAAGACGGCGCGTGGTCGCCGCTCGTCACCGAGGAGCTGCCCAAGATCAACGACATCGGGTATGCGCCCGATGGGACCTTGTGGGTCGCCGGCGGCGAGGGCTCGAAGGCCTATCTCGCGCACGGGGCAGACGGAAAGCTGGTGCCGCAGGCGGGGAGCGACGCGTTCGACGGCGCCATTTACCGCATCGCATTTGCACCGCACAAAAACGATTCGGGTTACGACACCCTCGTCGGCGGCTTCTTTACGCGCATTGGAGGGTTTCCGGCCGACCGGATCGCGCGCTGGAATGGCAGCGCGTGGAGCGCGCTCGGTGAGGGCGCAGGCGGCACCGTCTCGGCCATCGCGGCCACGAAGGACGCCGTGTACATCGCCACGCACCCCGAAAATCAGCGCAATCGCAAGGTGCTCGCGCGCTGGGACGGAACGGCGTGGACGGAGCTCGCCACCCCGGCCAACGGCATCGCCGCGCCGCACGGCAAGAGCGTGCACACGTTCCTTTCGCTGCTCGCGCTCGACGGCGGCCGTCTCATCGCGGCCGGCGAAGTTTGGCCGGAGACGGGAGGACGCAACGCGTTCTACTTCGACGGGAGCAAGTTCTCCCCCATCTCCGGCGGCGTGTCCGCCATCGCCGTCGAATCGATGGCGCTCGGCGCTGACGCCATCTACTTCGCCGGGAACATCGCCGAGGTCGGCGACGGCGACACGCTTCGCCCATCGGTTGGCGTCGCGCGCCTCCCGTTTGCCGCGAAGGCACCGTGAACGTGCGCGCGGCGCCTCGATGGCTCCATTGGCGTGGAGCAGTGCGCCGTTGTGTACTCATTGCGTCAATGAGAGAGAAAACAAACTTCCCAGATGTCAAAACGTATACATCGATCTAAGGTTGAGCCGTCCCATAGGATGGCCGCGTTGGGGGGTCGAGCGGCGCTCTCGAAGGAGCTCGACCATGAAGATGCGTATGTTTTCGCTTTTAGCGGCCGCTTGCGGTGTGGGCGCCGGTGTTCTGGCGGCGTGCGATGACAATGGCACGAGCCCGCACCCTGGGCTCGATTCCGGAGCTCCGGACGGCGGCGGTCCCGATGCGCGCGTCGATTCCGGCAGCGATGCAGGCGCCGACGCCGACACACCGGGGAAATGCCCGCCATCGCTGGCAGCGAGCGCCTCATTTGGTCCATGGGATACGAGCTTTACCCTTCCGGGGCTCACCGGGCGCGATGGCTGGACGCCCTCCGTGCTCGATATGGCCCGGGACGTCGATGGCAGCTTGCTCGTTGCTGGCTATTTCCGCTGGGCGGGCAACCTCCGCACCGATGGCCTCGCGCGCTGGCGCAACGGCGTTTGGGAGCCGGGGCGCACGAATTGGAACGGGCTCGATCAAAAATTCAGCGGTTTTTCTGCGGTCGCAGTGGGGCCTTCCGGCGAGCTCGCGCTGGCGGCGCATGGGAAGTCGTTCGGTGATCCGGACGAGATTTGGATCGACCGAGGCAAAGGGCTCGAGGTGGTGGGCCGCCATATGGGCCGCGCGCGACGCCTCGTTTGGATCGATGGAAAGCTCTGGGTCGGAGGCGGCGTCGAGTTCGAAAATGGAGGGCCGAAGGGGCTCGCCATTTGGGACGGCACCGTATGGAGTGGCGCGAAAGGCGGCGATCCCGACTCGTACGTGTTCGATATCGTCCCCGATGCGAAAGGCCATGTCCTGGTGGCCGGCGAATTCAGCGTGATGGGCGGCGTGGCCGCGGAGTTCATCGCCGATTGGGATGGCACCGCGTGGAGCGGAGCGTATTCGCTGCCCAAGCAGGAGAGCGTTGCGCGCGCGCTCACCTTGGCGCGCGACGGCAGTGGAACGCTCTACGCCGGCGGATATTTCGTGCTCGGCGAGGAGACCCGAGCCTCCGCGAGCTTGGCGAAATGGGATGGGACGAAATGGGAGCTCGTGGGCAACGGGGTGGCATTCACCTACGCCAATGGCGTGGTGAGCCACATTCTCCCGCGCGATGGCGCACTTTACGTGACCGGTTGCTTCGACCACGTCAATGGCGGGGAGGGCTCCTCGGAGCGCATCGCATCGGCCGGCATGGCGAAGTGGGACGGTAAGCAGTGGACGTCCCTCGACGACGGCACGAAGCCGGTGCTCAACGGCTGGCAATCGTTGAACGGCTGCGGCTACGAGCCCAATCCCGCCGCGGTTTGGGAGATGCCGCGCCATCGCCTGGCCGTCTCGGGCGCGAATCTCCTCGTGGGCGGCAACATCGCGGGCGCGGGCGGCGTGACGTCGCAGAGCATCGTGGTGCACGACGGTCGCACGTGGAAGCCGGCGGGGGCGGGCGGACAGGGCATCTCCGGATCCATCGCCGCGGTGGCATCGGCGCCGGAGTCGTGCACGGTCTACGGGCTCGCGTCGGCGAGCCATGCCGGCGGCGCGCCGCTCTCTTCGCGGCTCGTTCGCTACGAGGGCGGCGCATGGAAGCCGGCCGGCCCGCCGTTGCCCGCGAACACGTATTGCGAGCGCATCGCCGTCGGCAAAGGCGATGTCGTCGCGCTCGCGTGCGAGAATCGGACGGGGATGGAGCGGCCGGGCCTCGTGCTGGTGTTGAAAGACGGCGCGTGGTCGCCGCTCGTCACCGAGGAGCTGCCCCACATTTACGATATCGGGTATGCGCCCGATGGATCCTTGTGGGTCGCCGGCGGCGACGCCACCAAGGCCTTCCTCGCGCGCTCGGAGGGG
This sequence comes from Sorangiineae bacterium MSr11954, assembly GCA_037157815.1. Classification (NCBI taxonomy): domain Bacteria; kingdom Pseudomonadati; phylum Myxococcota; class Myxococcia; order Myxococcales; family Pendulisporaceae; genus Pendulispora; species Pendulispora albinea. The sequence continues at coordinate 10,253,185 of CP089984.1, read as the reverse complement.
GGAAAGCTGGTGCAGCAGACGGGGAGCAGCGCATTCAATGGCGGCGTCTACCGCATCGCGTTTGCACCGCACGCGAATGATTCGGGTTACGACACCCTCGTCGGCGGCTACTTTACGCGGATTGGAGCGTTCCCGGCCGACCGGATCGCGCGCTGGAATGGCAGCGCGTGGAGCGCGCTCGGCGAGGGCGCAGGCGGCACCGTCTCGGCCATCGCCGCCACGAAAGATGCCGTGTACGTCTCCACGTATTTCGAGGACCAACCGAACCGCAAGGTGCTCGCGCGCTGGGACGGAAATGCGTGGACGGAGCTCGCCACACCGGCCAATGGTATCCCCGCGCCCAGCGGCCAGAGCGTGCACCACGTCGCGTCGCTGCTCGCGCTGAGCGGGGGCCGTCTGGTGGCGGCGGGCAGCCTCTTGCCGGAGACGGGAGGACGCAACGCCTTCTACTTCGATGGCACCAAGTTTTCGGCCCTCGGGGGCGGCGTCTCCGCGACCAATGTCGAGTCGCTCGCCCTTGGCGCGGACGCCGTCTACTTCGCCGGATCCATCGCCGAGACCGGCGACGGCGACACGCTTCGCCCGTCGGTGGGCGTCGCGCGCATCCCGTTTGCCGTCAAGGCGCCATGAAGACGCGTGTGTCTTCGCTCGTGGCGGTCGCCTTCGGCGTGGGGGCTTGCACGGTCGGCGCTTGCAGCGACGATGGCACGAATCCGCACCCCGTGCCCGACTCCGGAACGAACATCCCCGATGGCGGCGCCCCCGATGCCCGCGTCGATGCCGGCCCCGGCGCGGATGCGGGCCCCGACGCAGACGCACCGCGGAAATGCCCGCCATCGCTGCCCGCATCGGGCGCCCCATTCGGCGATTGGGATACACGATTTACGCTCGCGGGCCTCACGGGGCGCGATGGCGCGACGCCGACCGTTCACGATATCGCCCGTGACGTCGATGGCAGCTTGCTCGTGGCGGGTTATTTTCGCTGGGCGGGCGATCTACGCGTCGACGGTCTAGCGCGATGGCGCAATGGTGCGTGGGAGCCGGGGCGCACGAATTGGAATGGACGCGCGCTCGGACCGGGCGGCTTTTACGCGGTGGCGGTGGGGCCTTCCGGCGAGCTCGCGCTGGCCGCCAATGTGGGGCAATCCGGCGATCCGGACGAGATTTGGGTCGACCGCGGCAAGGGGCTCGAGGTGGTGGGCCGCTACATGGGGCTCGCGCGCCGCCTCGCATGGATCGATGGAAAGCTCTGGGTCGGCGGCGGCGTCGAGTTCGAGAACGGCGGGCCAAAGGGCCTGGCGATTTGGGACGGCGCCGCATGGAGCGGCGCAAAAGGCGGTGATCCCGACTCGTTCGTGTTCGATATCGTCCCCGACGACGGCCATGTTTTGGTGGCCGGCCAGTTTCACTCCATCGGCGGCGTGGCCTCGGACCTCATCGCCGATTGGGATGGCACTGCCTGGAGCGCGAAGTACCGTATGGCCAAGCCCGAGGTGCGCGTGCTGACCTTGGCGCGCGATCCGCATGGAACGCTCTACGCGGGTGGGCTCTTTACCTTGGGCGATGAAAACAAAGGCTCCGCGAGCTTGGCGAAATGGAATGGAACGAAGTGGGAGCTCGCCGGCAACGGTGTTGCATTTACAGGTGGCACCGGCGTGGTGAGCCACCTTCTCCCGCACGATGGGGCGCTCTATGTGACCGGCTGCTTCGACCACGTGGGCGGCGCGCGGAGCTCTCCGGATCGCATGGCCTCGGCGGGCATGGCGAAATGGGACGGTACGAAGTGGACGTCGCTCGACGATGGCGCCAAACCGGTGAGCAACGGCTGGTTCTCGTCGGGGCTCTGCGGATTCGAGCCGAACCCGAACGCGGTTTGGCAAATGCCGCGTCAGCGCCTCGGCGTGTCGGGCTCCGATGTGCTCGTGGGGGGCAACTTCGGGGGAGCGGGCGGCGTCGCGTCGCAGAGCATCGCGGTGCACGATGGCCGCGCGTGGAAGCCCGCCGGCACGGCTGGGCAGGGCATCTCCGGGAAAATCGCCGCGGTGGCATCGGCGCCCGAGTCCTGCACCGTTTACGGTCTCGCGGTGGGCACCCATGCGGGCGGGGCGCCTCTTTCGTCGCTGCTCGTTCGCTATGACGATGGCGCGTGGAAGGCGGCCGCCCCGCCGCTGCCCGAGAAGACGCGCTGCAACCGCATGGCCGCCGGCAAAGGCGACGCCATCGCGCTCGCGTGCGAGAGCCGGGCGGCGGCGGATCACCCGAGCCTGATCCTCGTTCGGAACGATGGCGCATGGTCGCCACTGGTGACCGAGGAGCTACCCAAGATCCACGACATCGGATATGCACCCGACGGGACCTTGTGGGTCGCTGGCGGCGATGGCAAAAAGGCTTTTCTCGCGCATTGGGAGGGCGCAAAGCTGGTGCCGCAGGCAGGAACCGATGCGTTCGATGGCGGTATCTACCGCATCGCATTTGCACCGCATGCGAACGATTCGGGCTACGACGTCCTCGCCGGCGGCTTCTTCAAGAACATCGGCACCCTCGCCGCCGACCGCATCGCGCGCTGGAACGGCACCGCATGGAGCGCGCTCGGCGAGGGCGCCGGCGGCACGGTCGTGGCGCTCGCGGCCACCAAAGATGCCGTGTACGTTGCCACGCCCAACGAGCGCCAACCCAATCGCAAGCTCCTCGCGCGTTGGGATGGAACGCGCTGGACGGAGCTGGCTACTCCCGACAACGGCCTTCCTGCGCCGTTCGACAAGACCGTGCACACCTTCACCTCGCTGCTCGCGCTGGACGGCGGCCGTCTCGTCGCGACGGGCAGCGTCTGGCCGGAGACGGGCGGACGCAATGCTTTCTACTTCGACGGAGCCAAGTTCTCCGCCATCGCCGGTGGCGTATCCGCCATCAGCGTCGAGTCGGTCGCGCTTGGCGCCGATGCTCTCTTCGTCGCCGGAACCATCGCCGAGGTAGGCGAAGGCGAGAAGCTTCGACCTTCGGTCGGCGTCGCGCGCATCCCGCTCGCTGGGGCGGTGCCGTGAGCGCGCGCCGGCGCCTACCTGAGGTCGAGCTCGAACACCATCTGCTGACGCTCGGCCGACGCGAGAGGATCCGCGTCGTCCGACCACCAGCGGGTCGGGCGAAAGCCTGCGCTGCGGTAGGCGGCGATCGAGGGCAGGTTGCGCACGTTGATGTTCACGTAGATGCTGTCGAACTTGCGCTCGCGCGAGATGGCCACCGCGTGCTCGATCATCTGCTTTCCCCCGCCGCACCCGCGGTAGCTCCGGTGCACGAGGGTGAAGGCGGAGTACGCGGTCGAGCCGAACCCCAGGTGAATGTTGACGCCCGCCAGGGTGCTGCCATCGAAGAGCCCGACCACGTGTTGATTCGGGTTCGCCTGCACGGGCAGCTCGCGCCCGCACGACTCGTTCCAGAACTCGCGCACCCGCGGCCAATCCGACTCCGCGAGCAAGCGCGTGGTCAGAGACGGCTGGCGGGGCTGCTTCTTGAGCCTCCGGCGCACCGAGCGAAGGTGCGCCGAAGCCACCGCCGCGACCCAGCTGGTACGTGTAAAATGCACGGGATTGATGGCCGCCGCGCGATCGATGGCCCGCGGGTGGACGCACCCCACGACGCCGTCCCTCCAGTGATCCTCGAAGGGGGCGACGTCGGCGCGAAGCAGCATCCCGCGGTCGTCGCGCGAGAGCAGCCGGCGGAACGCGATCCGGTGCCCCGAGAGCAGGCAAACGGCTTGTCCCACCTGCGGTTCTCCCTTTTCGATGAGGAGCTCCTCGGCGCCGAGGGTGAGCACCCCCTCTTCGGAGACGAGCATCTTCCAACGAGGTGGCAAGATGCCTAGGGCCGCGCGCCGCGCGACCTCTCCGTTGTCCAGCCGTTCAACCAGCTCGCTTCGTGGACCTACAGATGCCATTCACAATCGCGTCCTGTTGCGCCTCCCGGGCTTGGCCCGAGGCTCATGAAGGATAGGCCAAATCCGTCCCAAACCGTACCTCAAGCTTACAAGAGGTCGGAAAAACCCGGGTCCGATGTCGGAACATTAGGGTTTACCTTCGGTTTCCCGTGTGCTTTGCACGTGCGCAACGAGCTCGGCCAGACCTTCTTCGACCGTCACCCGCGGCTCGTATCCGAGCTCCGTGCGGGCCCGGCCGATATCGGCCAGCGAGTCGCGAATATCGCCCGCGCGCGGCGGACCGTGATGGGGGGTGATGGTGCGGCCCACGACGCGCCCCAGCATGGCGACCAACTCGTTGAGGGTGGTGCGCCGTCCGCCCCCCACGTTGTAAACGCGGCCTGAAACCCCGGGCACGGTGGCCGCCAGCAGGTTCGCCTGCACCACGTCGCGCACGAAGACGAAGTCGCGCGACTGGTTGCCGTCCCCGAAGAGGGTCGGGGCTTCGTTGCGCAGTGCGCGATCGACGAGAATGCTGATCACACCGCTGTAAGGTGAGCGCGGATCTTGCCGGGGGCCGAAGACATTGAAGTAGCGAAGGGTGACCGACTCCACGCCATGGAGCTTTTCGTACGTGCGAAGGTACAACTCACTGGCGAGCTTCTCGACGCCATAAGGCGATATGGGACTTTCGCGCATGGTCTCGCGCTTGGGGAGCTCGGGATCTTCCCCGTAGACCGCGGCCGATCCCGCGAAGACGATGCGCTTGACCCCCTGGCGCTTGGCCGCGAAGAGCACGTTCATCGTCCCTTGCAAATTCACATCGTGCGTCTCCTGCGGGTGCTCGACCGAGTAGGGGACGGAGACCACGGCCGCCTGATGAAACACCACGTCGCAGCCGGCCATATGGTACTCGAGCCGCGGCGCATCGCGAACGTCGGCCTCGATGACTTCGAGCTGTCCTCCGGCTATGCCGCTCAAGTTCGCGCGCTTGCCTGCTGAAAAATTATCGAACACCCGCACGCGGTGCCCCGCGGCCACGAGGTGCTCTGCGATATGTGAACCGATGAAACCTGCGCCTCCGGTGACTAGCGCAATCATTTCGAGACCTCCGCACTCCACGACTAACACGCCCGCCGGGTCCACTACGGACAAACTCGAGGTCTGCACACAAACTCCAAAGCCGGTGCAGCATCGAAGAACGATATGAAGCCCGACGACGGCGGAGCCTACGCGAGCGCGACGTTTCCTCTTGGTATCCTCGATTACCAGCCGAAGTCGGGTACCGCGACCACACGCGCGCGCCGTCACTGGGGCAACCGCTCCCCCGAGCCGCCCGCTGGCGACGAGGTCGTGCACGGGCCTACACCGATCTTCGTCCCCAAGACGGTGGCGGTGGCCCAGTCGCAAATGACGGACTTCGTTTGCTTTTGCGAGGAGACCACCGGCTTCGCCTTCGATGACGCAGCCGCGTTCCACCAATTTTCCGTGGAGGACTACCGGCTCTTCTGGCGCCTCTTCCTCGAGTGGTCGGGGCTCGAGGTCGAGGGCTCCTACGAGCCCGTCTGCGCCGGGAACGTGTGCGAGACCGCCGTGTTCTTTCCCAAGTTGCGTTTGAGCTTCGTGCAGAACCTCCTGGCGGCGCACACCGAAGAAGAGCTCGCGCAGCCGGCGCTCACCGCATGCAACGAGCGCGGTGAGCGCATTTCATGGTCGCGCGGGGAGCTCACCGAGCGCGTGCTCCGGCTGGCATCGGCCCTTCACCGCCGAGGTCTTCGCAGCGGCGATCGGGTGGTGGCGGTCGTCTCGAACACCGCCGAAGCCGCCGTGGCCTGCCTGGCGACCGCGGCCCTGGGGGCGGTTTGGTCGTCCATCGCGCCCGATTTGGGTCTGCCTTCGATGGTGGAGCGCTTCAATCAGTTGTCACCCACGTGGCTCTTCTTTCACGGAAGCTATGTGCACCACGGCTACGAGCGCGTCGTGCTCGACAAAATCGGCGAGCTCGTTCGGGAGCTGCCGACCCTCGAGAACGTGGTTCGTCTGCGCGGCAAAGAGAACCCGCCCATCCCTGCCGGCCGCGACGTGGCGGCGCTCTCGCTCCGAGCGCTCTTCGACGAGGGAGGCCGCGAGCAAGCGTTTACCACCCTCGACGAGCTGCCGCGATTCCCCTTCAACCATCCGCTCTACATCCTCTTCTCCTCCGGCACCACCGGCAGGCCCAAGTGCATCGTCCACGGCGCGGGCGGCACCTTGGTCGAGCACGTCAAAGAGCACAGGCTGCACACCGACTTGAGGCCGGGCGACACCCTGTACTTCCACACCACGTGTGGATGGATGATGTACAACTGGCAATTGTCCGCGCTGGCCAGCGGAGCGCATATCGTCGTTTACGACGGCTCCGTATCCTATCCGGAGGCCGACTCCATCTGGCAATTGGTGGAGCGCGAGCGGGTCACCGTCTTCGGCACCAGCCCGGGATATTTGCAATACACGCGCGACGCCGGCATCGTCCCGCGCGGCGCCTACGATCTTCGGGCTTTGCGGGCCATCCTGTCGACCGGCTCCGTCCTCCCCGACTCCTTCTTCCGCTGGGCCCACGACGCGATCAAGGCGGTCCCGCTTCAGTCGATATCGGGTGGCACCGATATCATCGGTTGCTTTCTACTCGGGCACCCGCACCTCCCCGTCTACGAAGGGGAGCTGCAGTCCAAGAGCCTGGGCCTCGACGTGCGCGCCATCGGAATGCGCGCCGCGGCCGGCAAGGCGGAAGATTGCACCACATTCGGCGAGCTGATATGCCAAAATCCGTTTCCATCGCGCCCGCTGGGGCTCTTCGGCGACGGCGACGGCACCCGCTTCCACGACGCGTATTTCCGTCAAAATCCGGGTGTATGGACGCACGGAGATCTGCTCGAATTGACCGCTCGGGGTACGGGACGCATCCACGGTCGCTCGGACGGGGTCATGAACATTCGCGGCATTCGCATCGGACCTGCCGAAATTTACCATGTGCTCGCGAGCATCCCCGAAGTCGCCGACGCGGTGGCCGTCGAACAAGCCGCGCCGAGCGAGCCAGGCGGGAGCCGTCTGGTCCTGGTCGTGGTGCTTCGCGAGGGCCACCGTCTCGACTCATCGCTGGTCCGGCACATTCGCAAGCAGCTCTCCGAGCAATGCTCCACGGCGCACGCCCCATCGGTCATCGCCGAAGTGGACGAGCTCCCCACGACCCACAGCGGAAAGCGCTCGGACCGCGCGGTGCGCGACGCCATCAACGGCCGCCCGGTCATCAACGTCTCGGCGCTGCGCAACCCCGAGTGCCTCCGAGCGCTGCACGATCACCCCGCCGTTCACCTCGAAACGGCGGCCGAGGCCGCGTCCCCTCTTTTGACTCCGAGCGAAATCGTCGTCTCCCGTTACGTCTTCGGCGAGCCGGCCGAAGCGCTGCAAGCGCGTCTGAGCGATATCTGGGCGACCGTGTTGGGTGCTCCCGTGGGCCCCGACGACAACTTCTTCGAAATGGGCGGTCATTCGCTGATGGCCGTAACCCTGCTCGCGCGCGTCGAAAAAGAGTTCGGCCGCCGGCTCCCCATGTCCAGCCTGCTCGAGGCCGGCACGGTGCGCGGCATGGTGGCGCTCCTTCAGCGCGGCGCATCCCATCGCTCGAGCCTGATCGCCATTCAGCCAAAGGGCCGACTGCGCCCCGTCTATTGGCTCCCGGGCGGCGGCGGCCTGAGCGTCCTCGCCTTCCGCGAAGTTTCATTGTTGCTCGGCCCAGACCGACCTGTTTACGGCCTCGAGGCCGAGCTCCGCCTCGACGGTTCGAAGGACGATCTCCCGAGCATGGCCCGCGACTACATCGAGGCCATTCGCCAGAAGCAGCCGCACGGCCCTTATATCCTTTTCGGATTCTCCCTCGGCTCCTGGATGGCCTACGAAATTGCCAATCAGCTCCACCGCCAAGGCGAAAAGGTCGCCCTACTCGGCATCTTCGACACGGCGGTCCCGGGCACCCTCTCGAGCCTCCAGCAGGTCACGGCAGTCGCCCAACGCGCCCGCCACCATTTCCGCAACCTCTGCGGTCTCCCCGTAGGCGGCATCGTCTCCTACCTCAACGACACCGCCGACGTCGTCGCCCACAAGGTCCAGCGCAAACTCGCCCGCCCCACCGAACCCGTGGCCGAGACCGCCGAGCCCAGCTCCATCTTCGACGAAGTCGACCGCAAGAACCGCGCAATCATCGACACCTACAGCCGAGGCCCGCACGCCCCATACCCCGGCCGCGTCACTCTTTTTCTGGCAGAGCGCACCTCGCAGTCCGGCCTCTCCCCCGAGCTCGACGCCCGTCTCGGCTGGCGCAACCTCGCCCGCGGCGGCACCGACGTGCACAAAGTACCTGGCAGCCACCTATCGATGCTCGAGCAACCCCACGTCCAGGGTCTTGCACGGATCCTCCGCGAGTGCCTCGCCCGCGCCGATCAGTCGTAATTGGTTTCGCTAGGTCATCCATAGAACATCTCGGTCGAGGACCGGACAAGCAGGCCACCGAGCCGTCATAACCGACGAGAAGGCACGCGCAAGCGCACTGCCGTTCGTCGACAACGACCGTGCATCGCTCGCGCCTGCCCGGGGCTCGGTGAGCCCTCCTGACGCCGCCGCACGCTGATCGGCCCATCTCGACTTCTCGAGGACGGAGCGCCTGCCACGAAGAACGGCCCCTGGCGCAGGCTGGCGTGACCATCGAGCATCCGGCCATCGGATTGTCATCTGTCAAGGTCGACTTGACACTTTTCGGGAGGCCGATACGTTGAATGCCATGACCGCGCGCGAGCTTCGCCGAATTCTACGTCGCCTCGAGTGCGTCGAAGTGAGTCAGCGTGGGTCGCATCTCAAAATCCAATGTGGAAAGTGCGTTACGGTCGTCCCCATACACAAGGGAGAGGACCTTGGACCTGGGTTGCTCCGGGCGATTGAGCGGCAGCTCGAGGCTTGCTTCGGTAAAGGATGGCTCGAAAGAGAGGCGTTGAGATGAAGAAGAGCAAAACGTACAAGGTTCGCTACGATTTAGACGAACGCGGATGGTGGGTGGCGTCTGTTGTCGGCGTTCCGGGCTGCCACACCCAGGGGCGAACGATCGAGCAAGCACGCGAGCGAATCCGTGAAGCGCTATCCCTCTTCGACGAACACGCCGATACGGCAAAGCTCGTCGATAAGGTGTCGTTGTCAGTCCGGGCAAGGAAAGCGCTCGATGATCTAGCCGAGCAAGTGGTTCGAACGTTCAATGAGCAGGAACGACTACGCCAGGCCCAGCGCGAAGCCGCGCTCATGCTCACGAAGGAAGTCAAGCTCAGTCTGCGGGACGCAGGCGAGCTTCTGGGGCTGTCGCGCGAGCGAGTCAGGCAGGTTACATCAGCGAAAACGGGTGCTGAGCCGCGCGCGACTCGCTCGCCTCGGGCGGGATATTCCACACGCGGACGGAAAGTGGCTCCACACGCCCATCGCTGATGTCGCACGACTCTGGGGACAAGTGGCGGAACCATCACTGTGAGCGTCTCAAGAATCTCGAGCATCAGGATCAGCGCGGCGCGAAATCGCTAGGCATAAGCTCGGACTCGGCCTTCGGAGTCGGCCCTCCGAGCACAAAGACAAAACACCACGTGCCGCAACCCCTCCGGATCGCGGCACGCAACGAGTCGCCACTTGGACTTCATCCGCCACGCGTCGAGCGCCGCGAATGAAGTCCGTTATGACGGGGACGAGTCGGTGTTTACTGGCAGGTGATGCCCGCCTCGGCCGCCGAGACCACCACGTCGGCCAAGTCGAGCACGTTCACGTGGAGCGCGTTGACCTGAATCTTACCGCTGTTGCCCTTGCTCTCCACGATTTGTTCGTTGATGGCGATGTAGATACCGTGACCGAGGCCCTCGCCGAGCAGCTCGATCTTCTGATTCGCTTTACCGGGAACGATGTTGAGAATGTTGTTGTTGCCGATGCGCAGCTTCGCGACGATGGTGTCGCCCGAGAGGACGGGCTTGCCGTCCTTGCAGGACGCGCTCGCCGAGGCCTTGAGGACGTCGGCTTGGATATCGGCCTGCACGCCCAGATCGGCGAGCAGCTGGTTCACGATTTCCAGGGAGGTCCCGTTGAGGAGCTTCAACTTGCTGAGGCCCACTTCGACGTTGGCGACTTCGGCCACCGCTGCCGCCTTGCAGTCCGCCCCATCGGCCGTGGCCTCGAGGACGCGTGCGCGCAGCAGGTTCGGAATTTGGAGGTCGAGCAGATCGGCTTTGGCGTGACCGCCGGAGGGACCGATCGAGGCATCACTGAAGGGAACGTGAATGCCGTTCGGCTCGAGGAACTTGCCCACGTCGAGCAAGGGGATACGGAGGCCCGCGAGCAGGTGCACGTCCACCACGCGCGAGTTGCCGACGTACTTGCAGCCCGCGGGGGGCGGCGGAGGAGGAGGCGGCGGGCAGTGATCGCAGTGGTTCGCGCTGTCGCCCGTCAGGTTGTCCGTGCCGTCACCGGTCGAAGAATCGGGGCCTGCCGCGCAGCCGGCAGCAAGAAGACCGAGCATGGATCCAGCGAAGAAAACATGCTTCGCGGAGAAAGAGAGATCTTTATTCATATTTATCAAACCCCCTTGATGACTTCACTCGGCGTCGCAGCACTCGAAGCGCGACACCCGGGCATTACGATGCGACCCCCCCTCGGTGGGTTTCTGAAAGTTGTTATAGGGGAGCACGAGCGATTCAGTGACCATGTGCCGAAATGACACTGAGCCCGCGCGCCGCGCGATCCAGCCTGTTTTTCCCTCGCGATCGATACGAGGAGGATCCGCGAGTGACCACCGGCGCGCCCCGCGGCTCCGTTTCGATTACGAAAGATCGTCTGCTGATCGCGTAACGCTACGGGCGCCCAATGCGGATGTGAGTACGCACGCGCGTCCCCTCGGGCCCCGCCAGAAGAAAGCGGAAAGCATCGGTGATTTCGCGAAAATCATGCTCCCGTGCAACGACCTCGCGCGGCACGTGGACGGTGGCGACGATGTCGGATAGTCGGGATACGATATCGAATTTTGCGGAGCCCAAGGCGCGAGCGGCATTTTCTTCTCCGCGCTCCTTCAGATACGCGTCGAGCGCTTCCGCGAGCCCCGTGCGCAGCGCGTCGCCCCGGTAGGGACCCTCGCTGCGGATGGCGCCATCCCAGTGGATTCGAAGCTCCCGCAGGCTCTCGAGAGGCCTCTGCGCGATGGCCTCGGCGATAGCCACGGTAAGTGCGTCTACCACCGGTGGCTCCGGAGCAATACGGGCCAAAAGCGCAGCATCGAGGGACAATCCTACTAAGTGGCCCAATGTCGTACCTTCGCTCGACTCCCAAGTAGCGATGGTGTGACGAATCCAAATCGTCCCGCTTCGAAGCGCTTGCTCGACCGTTCCATCGTCCAAGGCCGCCGCGGAGGCCAGCGCGAGCCGGCGCAGCTCCGGAGCTTCGATCGAGGAAGGAAAGGAAGGAGGTGCGGGCGGTGCCGTCATTTCCGTCTTGGCCGGTCCCCATTCGCGATCAGCGCGCCGCGCGGCGTGCTTGCGATTCGTGGCTCGGAGCTGCGACCTCTTCTTGGCCCGCCTCGTCTTCTTCGCCGTGGGGCGCCTGGCCCTCGCCCAGCGCCATCGCGGTGGCCGCCACGCGCGTGCGCGACGTCTCGTACGGCTTCGCGAGATCGAAGATGACGCGGCTCGTGCGGCCCGACATGTTCTGCAATGCCTCCAGCCTGCGCAGCTCCATCGCTCCGGGCGACGACGCCAGGATCTCGGCGGCCTGCGCGAAGTTCTTGGCGCTCTCCACGTCGGCGCGGCTCTTGATGACCACGTACTGCCGATCGCGCTCCGCGATGGCCACCCGCGCGATCACCTCCTGCATCTGTTGCGGGAGCTGGATGTCCTGCATCGCGATCGCCTCCACGTGCAGGCCCCACTGCGAGACGAACTGCTCCACCGCCTTGCGCACCTTGAGGGCGATCTCCTCGCGGTGCGCGAGCAGATCGTCGAGCCGCGTCTCGCCCACGATATCGCGGAGCACCACCTTGGCGCGATCGCGCACGGCGTGATCGTAGTCCTGCACGTTGAGGACCGCCTTTTCGGGGTCGATGACTTTGTAGTAAATCACCGCGTCGATCGACGCCGTCACGTTGTCGGCCGTGATGACCTGCTGCTGGAACAAGTCCTTGTTGCGAATGCGCGTATCCACGCGGATGATCCGCTGCACGCCCGGAATGATCCACGTGAGCCCAGGCTCGAGCCGCCCCGCGTAGCGGCCCACCGTGAACTTGAGCGGCGCCTCCCACTGGTGAATCTGACGGAGCCCGGACACGAGGTAGAGGCCCACGATCGGTGCCAACATCAGGAGGGCGATGAGCTCCATACGGGAAGTATGAGCTCTTTCCCTCGGACCGACGGGAAATCGACGCGGTTGCGTGGGGCCCCGGCGCGCGTCCGTCCGCCGGCACCGCGAACCCCGCCACGCCTGCAAGGTTGCGGCTTAGCTAGCCCGAGGCGCGTTTGGGGTGCTCTGCAGTTCGAGCAACCCGACCTTCTCCGACCACCAGAGGAGGCCCACCAGCAAGTTCCGTTTGTCGTCGACGAACGACGGTTTCTTTCCCTCGAACACATGGCCGGCAAACTGGAATCCCCACCCCACGGTGAACAAACCGGCGGCCAGCGGGAGACCGATCACGGTCGCGCCGATGGGGATGGATGCCGCGATCATCGGAATGCCGATGGCGTGGCACGCTTGATTTTTCGGGTGTTGGTGATCGCCCTTGTAGCTCTCCAAAAGCTCCGACCATTCGCGATTGAGCTGCATGGGCGCACCGTATCAATTTCCTTGGTCATTTTCATCCGCTAGAAGGCGCGCCCTTCGCCGCCGGCTCTTGCCGCCGGCGCGCGCGCACAGCATTCTTCGCGGACATGAGCACGAGCACCACGAAGCCCGCCGAAAATACGGAGTCCAAGCCCTCCGAGGATGCCAAGCAGCCCGGACTTCCCCGGATCGACGTCAACGAGTATGGCGGTAAGAAGGAGGGGGTGCGGCAGAGCATGAACCGCCGCCTCTTCATGCAGCTGCTGGTCTTCGACGTGCCGGTGGCGGCCCAGGCCCACCGAACCATCGCCGAGCTTGGCAAGCTGCTCCGGTCGCGAAAGATCCCCGGCGTGGTTTACGCCGACACGATGAGCCCACGTGGGATCGGGCTCCTCTCATGGGGGGAGGACCCCGAAAGGTTCATACGCGAAGTACGTCCTCTATTTGCAGAAAGCCCGTTGGAAAACGTGTTGCTCCGATCCGATATGGCCATGATCGGGCGAAGCTACAGCACCGGTCACGAACCCGAACTCGCCTTTGCCCTCTTGGAGCGCCCCGTTAAAAATGTATTAAGCGAGGCCTATCCCTGGCACGTGTGGTACCCGCTACGTCGTAGTGGGGCTTTTGCTCGTCTCGAGCCGATCGATCAAAGTCACATCCTCCGCGAGCACGCGCAGATCGGTATGGCGTACGGCGCGCAGGAGCTCGCGCACGATATCCGGCTCGCTTGTCACGGTCTCGACGCACAAGACAACGAGTTCGTCATCGGGCTCGTCGGCCCCGAGCTACATCCCCTTTCGCATCTCGTACAAGCGATGCGGAAGACGAGGCAAACATCGGAGTTCATCGCAAAGATGGGTCCGTTCTTCGTCGGTTATGCGACCGAACGGAGCGAAGGTTAGCGCCGCCGCACTCACGGTCGGTCGCGTGATTCCGACCACGAATCGCTACGGTGTGAGCTCGACATGTAGCGCCTTACCACGCTGACACGTAGGTCGTAGACAGGTAAGCTGCGCGTCATGCCAGCTATGAATAATCTCGGTCTGAGCCAAGAGCAGTACAAGGAAATGGAGACGCTTTGCGCCTGCTTCAATCTGCGACGCGCCGCGCGAGCGGTAACATCGCATTACGACGCATTGCTTCAACCGTTCGGCATCAAGGCCACCCAATTGGCGATCCTGGTCGCATTGAAGAATTTGGGACCGGCGTCAATGAGCGTGCTTGCAGATACATTGGTTCTCGATGCATCCTCACTCTCGCGCAACGTGGCTTGGTTGATGAAAGAAGGTTTCGTGCGGCAAAGCCGCGGTAGAGATGGCCGCGTGAGGCCCGTGGTGCTGACGCCCAAGGGTGAGCGTATTATCTCGCGGGCGTATCCTGCGTGGTCGAACGCACAAAGAGCCATCGAAGGGTCCTTCAGTGATCGCGAGTTCAATGCAGCTTTGACCTTTCTCCGGCGTGCGACCGATGCCGCACTCCACGTAGAGGAATTCGATTGATGCCAGAGTGCACCCGCTCTCCTTTGCCCAGCGCATGGGCAGCCGTGGCAACCGTCGCTCCGAACGCGCTGGTCGCGTTGGTGGCGCTGTCTTCGATCAGCGCGTTGGGATGCGACGAGGCGAAACGGAAGCAAGAGCTCACGGCGGCAACGCAGTCGAGCGCTTCCGTGACCGCCACGGCGCGGCCGGCGGCGTCGGCCCAGCCCGAACCGGAAAAGCCGCATGCGCGCACCGTGCTCGCGCGCTTCAAGAAGCCCAAGGGGCTCGCGGTGGACGGATCATCCGCTTTCGTTATGGATGCCGTGTCCGGCGATAAGGAACAGAACGAGGTCCTCGATCTGCTCCGCGTGAACCTTTCTGCGCAGGCAAACCCCGGAGCGGGCGCCGAGCCCGTGCACCTCGCGTCGAAGCTGCGCGCGGCCGGCACGCCGCTCGTCATTAAAGGAGAGTCGTTCTTCGCCGTGGGCGGCGACAAGCCCAATGGGGTGGGCGATCGGCTGATGAAGGCCGGCACCTCGGCTCCATCGACACCCGTGCAGGTTGCACCCAAAGCGCTCGCCCTCGCCGATCCTGCCGTCGCGTCGAATGGCGCGTCGAATGGCGCAACCAACGGCGCGACGGACGGCGCGAGCCTGTTTTATCTTGCACCGGCCGACGACAAAACGTTGCTCGACGTGATGCGCGTGCCGCTCGCGGGCGGCAAACCCGTGCGCGTCGCGTCGGGCGGTCGTTCGGCGCGGGTGCTCTTCGTGGCGGCGGACTCGAAGTACGTGTATTGGCCGGAGGCCGGCCGGCTGATGAAGGCCCCCGTGGGCGGCGGCGCCAGCAGCGAAGTGGCCAAAGTCGTTTATGCGTGGGCGGCCGTCAGCGACGGCAATCACCTTTATTGGTCCGACAGCCCCGGCGACAACATGGGGACCATCCGCCGGATCAAGATCGATGGCGGTGAGGCCGAGACCTTGACCAGCGGCTTCTCGTTCCCCGTGGGGCTGGCGCTCGACGATAAGTCGGTATTCTTCGTCAACTACGATTCGGAAGACGGTGGCGTCTACCGGGTGCCCAAGGCGGGAGGGAGCGCCGTCACCTTGATCCGCGGGCAGAAGCACCCCAAGCGAATCGCGGTGGACGATCGTCATGTCTATTGGATTAATGTAGGTGAGGGGACGCTGTCCCAAGCGGACAAGTAATCCCGCGTTCGACGTAGAAAGAGGGGTAGGGGCGTGGGTGCGCATGGAGCGCTCGCGCTCCCGCTTGGATCGGAGCCGTACCACCGAATTGGCCGCAGGCGTTGCCGCCTCAGCGCTCTTTTCGGGGATTCATCACGTCGGGAACCCGGACACGCTTTTTGCACTGCGTGTGCGCCGGGGCGATCATGATCATCCGATGCCATAGCTGCCGGCAGAAGTACTCGATTCGCGACGACAGAATGCGCGGCCGTTCGGCGCGCATCCGATGCCGTATGTGCGGCGAATCGTTGCTCGTGTCGGGCGAACCCGCAGACAACGACAAACAAGAACGTATTTCATCGGACACGTCGCGCATGGGTGCGATGAGCTTCGAGAATACGGCGCCCATGCACGATGTCCGTGAGCTTCGTGAGGTGGCGAATGCCCTGCGCCCGAGCGTGCAGCCGGACAAACCGCCCTTCAACAGCAAGACCACGGCGCCGATGTTTCCGCGGGATCCCGCGCTGGACGCCGTCCTCGAAGCTGCCGTGAGCGCGCCGCCGGAAGCGCCTCGCTCCAACAGCGCGGTGGTCGCATCCATGCCGGCGGGCACGGCAGGATCCGCCGACAAGATGGGCGGCGCAGGTGCGATGAACGCATCGTCCGAGTCTGCCGGTCCGAACAGCGCCGTGGTGGCGACGATCCCGATGTCGCCGGGCGCATCGCCCGATCTCGTCGTATCCGGAGTTTGCACGGCGGCCAAGCCTATGGCGCAGACGACCGCGCCGGCGACGCCATCGCCCGCCGCGCCGAGCATGGAGGCGGCAGTCGACACCACGTCTGCAGCGCCCAGCACACAGGATGCGCCCGCTGCAGCGAGCACCCCAGCCGCCCCGGCCACGCCGAGCACGCAGGCCATGCGCGCGGCGCCCTCGGCGCCGGAATCGACGCCATCGACGGGGGCGAGGAACTCCACGTCGGTTCTCTTCTCCTTGAAGTCGCTGGGCGACAAGCAGCAGGCGACCACGCGGGCGCTTCAACAGACCTTGGGCGCCACGGATCCCGACTTGGGCAGCGGCCCGGTGCTCGACGCCAACGACGACTCGGGGGTCATCGATCTTCACCGCCTCATGCCGAGCGGCTCGAAGCTCTCCGTGCAGCTCGTCAAGCCGAGGACCAACAGCGATCCGCCGTTGGCGGTCGCCGTGGCCACCGACGTGCAGCGCAAATCGACGTACCCGCGGCGGGTCGCGCTGTTTGCGTTGTTCGGCGCCGTCTTGGCGATCGGCGCCATCATCGGCCTGCGTTTCGTCTGGAAGTGGGCGGCGCAAAAGGAAGCGATGCGCATGATGGCGATGCAGCACGCGTCGGCGCCTGCCGCGCCCGCGGCCGCGCCACCTGCGGCGCCCGCACCGCCGGCGCCCGCGTCGGAGCCCATTCCCACCGTGGACCCGCTCGTCCCTCCGCCGCCCGCGGAGGCCGAGATCAACGCGGCCAACGCGGCGACCGAGGCGACCATTTCGAAGGCGATGAAGTCCAAGAGCCGCAAGCATCGGCACCATTCGCGCCGATCCAAGGCGGCGCAGGCTCCGGTGCCCGCGCCCGCGCCCAATGATCCATGCCACTGCGGCAGCGATCTGGCGTGCGCCATGCGATGCGCCTCGGCAAACGGACGCTGAAGCGCACGCGCCCTCGCCCCACCGCGGCACATCGTCACGGGTGAGCTGGGTTCCTCGTTCTTCACCCAGCTTCACCGAGCCTGCACGGGCCTCGAACGGGCACGAGCGCCGCGCAGCAGCTCCTGCGCATGGATCGATATCTGCTTCATCACCCTACGGAGGGCGGCACGAACGGTTTCGACGGGCAGACCCCGATCGAGCCGGACGCGGGGGAGAAACGGAGGTGAGCATGTTGAGTCAGCCGGATACACACGAGAAATTTAGCGGCCGCGAGCGACGTCGCCATCGCGTCTTCGTCACGCACAACAGCGAATACCATTGTCGTGATGGAATCTGCGTCGCCGTTCGGGATCTGCGCACGGGACGATTCCTCCCCGAGCACATGGCCGTAGGAAAGCGGGTCAGCTCCGGTATCCGATTTACAGAGGTGGGGGGCATCGCGTCCATTTCAGAGCCGGGCGATCCCCACGTCGGCGAACAGATTTGCTTTATTTCGGGGGAGCCAGAGCCCGAGGAAGAAGTGTTGACCAGCCCCGTCCGTGCCATCGAGCGTCCGCCGAAGGAAGTGGTGGCGCTCTATCCCAATTGAGCCATCGGGGCCCAATCGGGGTGCACGGAACGCATGCAGGTACGGAGGCGTTGCGGGAACTGCGGCAGGGAGACATCGACATCGATGCTAGGGGGCCGCAGTCGGAACGCAGGTGCCATGCCGTAGCCGTTCGGACGGTATGTCGGTAAATGTAAGTCGTGCTCGGTTCCGGGGGGTGATGCGCAAGGCAGGGGGCCCGGGAGGATGGGGCGCGCGCGCGCCGATGGCGGGCGGATGCGGACGGCATCACACCAAAATCCATCGGACGGCGAAGGAAGAGTTGATCCGTCAAAGCTCGGGTCGATAGAGTAAAAGTTTGGACGGGTTGCCCTTTTCGGTCGGCGGGAGGGACGGGTGCTCATCTCCTTGAGCACCGTTTCCATTCCGGGACATGGTTGTGCGCGAGCCTCCTTCAACGACTATCCACGACCGCGTTGTCGCCATACTTACGCGCTACATTTCGCCCATCATGGCCCAGGGCGTCCTCTCGCGTGCCTTGCGTGAATGTAAGCTGACGTCCGAGTCGCTCAACGGAACGAGCCTGATTGGGCTGTATCCAAAGCTCGAAGTGGGCATCAAGCTGTTCGTCGAGCCGTCGTTGCAGGACCGGGTGTGGGGCGAGCTCGATGCGCTGGCCGCCGACCATCACCCCAACACGCCCACCATCGTCCCCATCTCCCAAGATCGCGATATCGCCGAAGCCCGCGGTCACGCGCGCCTATTGTGCGAGCGAATGCGCGCCCGCCCCGTGCTGACGGAGCGTATCGTCACCATCGTGAGCGAGCTAGCGCGCAACATCGTCAATTACACCCCGGGCGGGCAGATCGAGATGAGCAGCGAGCGGGTCCCCCGGGCCAAGGTCAAGATCCGGGCGACCGATCGCGGCTCGGGGATCGGCAACTTGGAGGAGATCCTGTCCGGACGTTATCGGAGCCGGACAGGTTTGGGAAAGGGGATCACGGGGGTCAAGCGGCTCTCCGATGCCTTCGACATTCAGACCACGCCGAGCGGCACGCGCGTCGAGGTGGAGGTCTCGCTTTGAAATGGACCATCGGCGCGCTCACCCGGCCGCGCCCCGGGGAAGCGGAGAACGGCGATAGCCCCGTGGTGCTCACGTCCGATCGCGTCACGTGGATCGGCATCGTCGACGCGCTGGGGCATGGCGGCGGCGCGGCCAAGGTGGCCGCCCTCTCCATGCAGAACCTCGAGTCGGCGCCGCTCGAAGATGGGATCGAATCGATGATGCGCGTCCTTCACCAAGGCCTCGCGGGCACACGCGGTGCGGCCGCCATTCTCTGCCGGCTCGAAGGCGATTCCATCGAGGGCTGTGGTGTCGGCAACGTATTCTTTCACTGTGGACCGACACGGGTACCCTCGGTGATCGGCGAGGGGGTGCTCGGCGTGCGACTGCGACGCTTGCGTTCCTTCACGTCCAAGCTAAACAGGTCCGACCGGATCGTTTTGACGTCGGATGGTGTTGCCCAGAATTTTTCGCTCTCCGACTTCCGCGATCTTTCGCCCAATGAGACCTGCAGCGAGATCATCATGCGTCATGGGCTCGCGCACGACGATGCCACGGTCGTCGTGGTCGACGCCGAAGGGGAGGTGGACTGATGCCTGCTACACCGAGTGGAATTCCCATTCTGAAAGTGTGGAATCGGCTTCTCGTGACCTTTCAAGGCGACATCGGGGATGAGAAGGCGGAACGCGCCACCTCCGAGGTCCTCGACATCATCCACCGTCAGCGAACGGAAGGGTTGGTGCTCGACATCACCGGGGTCTTCACCCTGGACAGCCATTTGTGCTTCGTTCTGTCGCGCCTGGCATCGGCCGCCCGCTTGATGGGGACGCCCACGGTGGTCTCCGGCATGAACGCGCAGACGGCGCAGACCTTGGAAACCATGGGGGTGCGTTTTCGCACGTTGCGCACGGCCCCGAGCGCGGAGGTGGCGCTCGAAATGCTAGGTGTGAAGGTTACCTTGCGTCCTCCCGCAGACGAGCTTTCATTGGCCATGAGCAGCTTCCCATCCGCGGACCGGGTCGAGGAGCCCGTCTCGCTCGCGGAGCTGGCCGGGCAAACGGGTAGGTCCGGGCAGGCGGGGCGGGCCAAGCGAGGAGGGGCATCGCGCCCATGAATCATCGAGAGAATCCAACGTATCTTCGCAATGGTCTCGATTTCGAGTGGGATGTCGATGAGGGGCTCTTCCTCATCATGGGCAACCCCATCATGTGCATGTGGACCGAGACCACCATGGCCTACTTCATGTCGGGCCTGCACAAGATGGTCGGAACCGACCGATTCAACCTGGCCCTGTACGGCGCGGGCGAGGACACGACCGCCGACGAGTGGGAGCGCTTCGTCACCCCGGCCGCCAATGTCGAGGACGGGCTTCGCGCGGTGTGCGCCGCCGCCCCGCATCTGGGCCATGGGCAGTGGGAGCTCGTCTCGCTCAACCGCGAGAAGCGCGAGCTGCGCTTTCGGGTCAAGAACAGCTGGGAGGGTCTCTACCAAAAGGCGATCGGCGTCTGTTGGGGAACGAGCTCGCTGGCCGGCCGCTTCGCCGGCTACGCGGCGCGCATCTTCGGCGAGAATTGCTGGGCCGAGCAGACGTCGTTCATCGCGCGCGGCGACGAGTGGGACACCTTCGTGGTGCGCCCCTCGGACCGCACCGTCGATGGCCAGCTCGAGGCGCTGATCACGGCCGACAAGGCGAGCCGCGCGGATCTGGATCTGGCCGTCGATCGCTTGAAGCAAGAGGTCCACGAGCGAACGCAGGCCGAGGAGCGCCTGCAGCAAGAGGTCCACGACCGCAAGGTGGCCGAGCAGGCGCTGCTCGACAAGCTGGAGATCATCCGCCGCCAGGAGGACTCCATCCGTGCCATGTCCACGCCGATCCTGCAGCTCTGGGAGGGCGTGCTGGCGCTGCCCGTCATCGGCTTGGTCGACAACGCCCGCGCGAACCAGATGATGGAGAGCTTGCTCGAGGCCATCGTGAAGACGCAGGCGCGCTTTACGATCCTGGACCTCACCGGCGTCGACTCCATGGATACGAGCGCCGCCGATCACCTGCTCAAGGTGGTGCGCGCCGCGCGCCTCTTGGGCACGCAGTGCGTGATCTCCGGCATCTCGCCGGACATGGCGCAGACCATCGTGGGGCTGGAGCTGGATCTGGCGGAGCTCTCGTCCTTCAGCACCCTGGAGTCGGCGCTTCGCTATGCGCTGCGCACGCAGCAGCACCCGCTGGTGCAAGACGGCGCGTACTGAGCGCGCTCACTTCGGGCCATCGTCGATCGCGCCGCGCAGCACGTCGTAGCCGGTGAGCGGCCCATCGCGGAAGCTCTCCGCGCCAAAGATGCGCCGCATGATTTTGCCCATCAGCGCATCTTTCGGCACCGCGAGCAGCGCCTGGGTGAGGACCTGGCGCTCCTCTTCGTTCAACGCGACGTGCGCCGCCAGCAGATCGCCGGGGATGCTCCCCACCGTCATCAGCACGCGGACATTCGACTCGCCGCCGCGGACGTTCGACCACGCGCCGCGCAGGAGCGTGCCTTTCTCCGTCAGCTGCGCGTAGGTGCCGCCGAGGTTCGCGCGCCCCGAGAGCACGGCGCCGACCACGGCCTCGTGCGAGCCGTAGAAGCGCTCCTCGCGAAAGAGATCCTTCGGGGTGAGCCCTTTGGCGATCAAGATGGCGCGCGGGATGACGTACCCCGACGCGCTCCATCGATCGACCCACGCCGCGCGCGAGCCGCGCAGCATCTCCAAGGAGCGGATCGGCGAGTCGGTCCGCACGATCATGGCCGCATGAAACGACGCGTGACCAGCGCGCTCGCTCTTGACCAAGTGCACGATCTGCCCTTCGCGCTCCAGGCGCAAAAAGATGAGCGGCGGCAGCCACGCGATATGCGCTTGCCCCGAGCGCACCATGCGTTCGAGCTCCACGTACGACAGCGCCATGCGCGGCGTGATCGAGAAGCCGGTCTTCTCGCTGAGCCACGCGGTCAGCTCACCGAACCGCTCGGCCACCGGCTCCGAGCCCCCCTGCCACGCGAGCGCGAACACCAGTCGCTTCGGTTGCGGGGAGCCCATGCGCCTATGGTGCTCGAAGTCCCGAATCGGATCTACTCCCCTCTACGCTTCGAGCCGCTCGTCGCGAGGCCCTCGGCGAAGGCAGACCGAGCGGACCGGAAGCGTTCGACTACGTCGCGTTCGCCGCGCTCCCATGGCGAACGAGCCAGGCGAGCACTTGGCGCTCGAGGCCGCGCGGAGCACGTTCGCCCAGGTCGAGGGTGCTCGGAAAGCCGACGTGTCCTCCGCGATCGATCCACCGCACATCGAGCTGCGCGGGGCTGCCCACGAGCGCGGGTCGCACGGTGCCCGGGATCACCATGGGATCGGCTTCGGATTGCACGAGCAGGGTCGGTCGTTGGAGCAGCCCGAGCTTCGGTCCGGCGCTCACTCGGGCATAGTAGTCCTCGGCGCTCGCGAACCCATGACGGGGCGCGACCACCTGCCGATCCCATTCGCGCAAGGTCGTTATCCTCAGGAGCGAGGTAAAGGAGATGGGCAGCGCCTGCCGCCTTCGTCGCAGCACACCGGCCACCATGCCCTTGAGCCCGGCGAGCACATGGTGTCGGTACAACGCGCGCGCGGGTCGATCGATGGCCGCCGCCGAGCTGTCCAAGTCGAGCGGCGCACAGATCGCAGCCACCGCGCGCACCCGCGGGTCGACCTCTGCCGCAGCATAGCGGAGGGTCACATGGCCCCCCATGGAGTAACCGAGGATGTAGATATTCGTGTATTCTGCAAGCGATGGGCTGGCGACGACGGCGGCGACGTCTTGCCACAAACCGGCGTGGTAAAAATCGTCGGCCCCTCCGGCCACGCCGCGGAGGTTGATGCGCAGGCACGGGAGGCCGATCGCGTGGGCCGCGCGGGCGGCGGGGATCACGTAATGGCTCTCGTTGGTGCCGCCCAATCCATGAATCACGATGAGCAGCGCGCGATCGCGCGAGGCCCCGCCCTCGGGCTGCGACAAAAGTCCGCTCAATCGAACTTCGCCAAACGCCTCGTTGGCGACGACCGTGCTCCATCGCGCGCTGCCGGGCGGGGCGCTCGGGCGGCGAACCACGTGATGCACGACGGGGGCGATGGTCCAGTAGTGGCCGGAGAGGGACATGGCGCGCATGATAGACTAGGCGCGATGTTCGATGCTTTGGAGGAGTCCCTTCAGCGCGAGATTCTCGAGGGCCCGCGCCGCGGCGTGGTTCGGCTGCCGGATTTGCGTCTCATCGAGCGTCCCGGTTGGTTTCAGCTGGTGACCCCCTCCTTCCGGCAAGGTGGCTTCAACGAAGTCATTTGCTCATCGCTCCCAATATCCGAAGCCGACTCCATCATCGACACCGCGGTGTCCGAATACCGCCAATTGGGCATCAAATTCCGATGGGCCGTCTACCCCAACGCCGAGCCGGCCGATCTCGGCGAGCGCCTCGAGCGCCGCGGCCTGGTCAAATCGCCTTCCCGCGCCATGTTCACCGGCACGCGCCATCCCGACGTCCCTTTCGAGGCCGAAACCTTCGCATACGACGAAGGCACCACGGTCGAGGAGGTCGGCCCGCGGACCATCGAAGCCTTTACGCGCGTGATGGCCACGGGCTGGAACGTGGAGGAAGGGCCGCTGCAGCACCTTCACCGCACCCTCCTCTCGAACCCGGACCGCACGCACCGCCTCTTCCTCGCGCGCCACCACGGCCGAGCCGCCGGCGCCGCGAGCTACATCGCCTCCCCCCTCTCCGCGGTCCTCCTCGGCGCCATCGTCCTCCCCCCCTTTCGCCGCCGCGGCTTGTACCGCGCCCTCATCGCCGCCCGCCTCCACGACGCACGCACCCGCAACATCACCTTCGCCACCACCTACGCCCGCGAGGAAACCTCGGCCCCCATCCTCGAGCGCCTCGGTTTCCACACGGCATTTCGTTATGCGACGTATTACGGCTAAAAATCGAACCGCCAGGACGCTCGAAGAAATCAAACCGCCAGGACACCAAGAGCGCCAAGAGAGAGAATCAAAGATCACCAAACCCCTGGTGGTCCTAGCGCCCTGGCGGTTGACTCTTCTTCGCGCCGACCTCTGAGAATCAAACCGCGAGCGCACCAGGGCTCCCAAGAGCGCCAAGAGAGAGAATCAAAAATCACCAAACCCCTGGTGGTCCTAGCGCCCTGGCGGTTGACTCTTCTTCGCGCCGACCTCTGAGGATCAAACCGCGAGCGCACCAGGGCTCCTCGCGCCCTGGCGGTCGACTCTTCTTCGTTCAACCTCCGAGTCACCCCGTCAAGGCATGCTCGCCCGCCGCTCGTGCACGACCAGATCGAGGTTGCGCACTTTGGGCTCGAGCTCGATCAAGAACTCGGGATCGCGCGGTAAGCTGTGGACCTTTTCGATGTCGGCGCCGGCGTATTTTTTGATGTCGTCGCGCGAGTCCCAATAGGAGACGACCATGTATTCGGTGGTCTCGCCGTCGGGGCGGCGGAAGAGTTGGACTCCGCGGTTTCCTTCGATGGATTGGATCTTTGCGAGCCCCTGCTCCTTGGTGTAGCGCGTGTACTCCTCGGCCTTGGCGGCGGGGGTTCGTCCGTGCCACATGCGCGCGATGCGCGGCTGGCCTTTGGGGAGCTGGTCGACGATGAGGTCGAAGTGCCGGACCTTGGGCTCGAGCTCGATCAAGAACTCGGGATCGCGCGGCAGGTTGTGCGTTTTTTCGATATCGTCGCCTGCGAATTTTTTGATGTCCTCGCGGTTGTCCCAATAGGAGACGACGAAAAATTCCGCGTTGTTGTCGCCGTCGATGCGGCGGAGCATTTGACAGCCGCGGTTGTTCGGGATGCCCAGGATTTTGCGCACCCCGTTTTCATCGAGGTAGCGCGTGTACTCCTCGGATTTGGCGCCCGGTGTCCGGCCGTGCCAGACGCGGGCCACCATGGCTTTCGTGATGCTGGTGTTGCCGCTCGACGCCGAGGTGGACGGCGTCGTCGCCGCGGGCGGAGGGTCGCTCGCGCAGCCCATGCCCAGAAAGGAAGTCGCCATGGCCGTGGCGGCCAGTGAAAGGAACCCTCGTCGGGTCGCTGCCCATGCGTTTCGCATAATCCCATAGCCTCGCACGATCGACCCCCATCGGCTCCATGAAACGGCGCGCGCCGCTCACGTGCGCGGGGTAACGCGAAACGTCATGCCCGCGCGCCGCAGCCGATCGATCAATCGCGTACCCATGGCCACGGCCGGCGTCAAAACACCGCGCGGCGAGTCGAGCGGATCGAGGGCCAAGCAGAGGGCGGCCTCGGAGAGCATGATCGCCGTTTCGCCGTAGCCCGGATCGTGCTGCCCGTGCACCTCCGCATCCGCCAGAAGAGGAGGGCTCCCATTGGGCGCGTCGCTCTCCCCGATGATGCGGATTTTGAAGAAGCCCGCCTCCCGCTGCTCCGCCGAGGGGCCCTCACCCGGCGAGGGGTGAAACGGCTTGATCACGGTCCGGCCGATGCGCGTGGAGGCGAAGGTCATCATGGTCAAGAGGCCCCCGGCCACCGCGGTCGCGCGCGCAAACCCGGCCGGCCCGCTCCCGGTGCTCATCTCCTCGGAGTAGCGGAAAGCTTGCCCATAGGGATAACCCAAGAGCGCATTGGAGCGGTGCACCACCCGCGTATTGATGGCGGCCATCAAAAACGGGCAAACCCATTTACCGATGCGCGGCTCGAAGCGAACGGTGTGGCGATCTTTGTCCGGCCCCCGCTCCGCATCGGGCACGAGCCCGTACGGGTCGGCCATGAGCCGGCGCAAGGCGCGATCGCGCGACGCGGCCTCCATGAGCGTGGTCATCGACGCGATGGTGCCCCCGCTCATCCCCCCCTTGACCGCCTCGCAAAAGAAGGACGCGCGCGTGAGCTTCCGCTTCTTGGCCGCAAAGTGCTCGTGCAACGTGAACACCCCGAGATCGGAGGGGATCGAGTCGAACCCCGAGCTGTGCACGATGCGGGCGCCGCTCTTTTGGGCGCGCTCGTGGTTGCGATCGATGCTCTCGCGGATGAAGGGGACCTCGCCCGTCAAATCGGCATAGTGGGTGCCGTGCTCCGCGCACGACGACGCGAGCTCGCGCCCGTAGCGCACGTAAGGGCCCACGGTGGTGGCGATCACGCGCGCTTCGCGGGCGACGGCATCGAGCGAGGGCCGATCGTTGGAGTCGGCCACCAGCACGTCGATGCTACCGAGCTTCGGCTGGATGCGCGCGAGCTCCTCTTTGACCCCTTCGAGCTTCTTCGAATCGCGCCCGGCGATGGCCCATCGGAGCGAGTCGGGGGCGCTCCGCGCGAGGTATTCGGCCACGAGCTTGCCCGTGAACCCCGTGGCGCCAAAAAGGACGAGATCGAAGCGTCGGTTCTGAGTCATGCGAATCGTTATCGCACGAAGGCGGCCGACGAAGTTCACATTGAACCGGCACGGCCCGTACGCAATGCAACGGCCCAGTCGGGACGCCCATTTCGCAAGGCTGTGGTGGCGGCCGTCTCCCCATCGTATGCCACGCCAATCAAGTCCACGGTCACGCTGTCGCCCACATCCACCACGGCGTACCGCGCGTGTGTGCTCCCGCTTTCCATGCGGTGAGGATACGGCATTTGGTCGGTGTACGCCGGCAAACCGACGCTCCCGGGGTTCACGATCACCAGCCCCGATGCGAGCGATACCAGCCTCGGAACGTGCGTGTGCCCGCAGAGGAGCACGCGCTCCTGGACGGCGCCGACCAAACGCTCGATGCCTTCGATGTCCCGCAGCCCCACCCCATGTTCGGTCACCCGCTCGAGCAGGTATTTCTCATCGCTCCCCGGGGTGCCATGACAGAGTCGCACATCGCCGACGACCGCGCCGCCCGGCAGATCGCGAAGCCATGCGAGGTCGGCTTCATCGAGCGCCTGGCGGGTGAATGCCAGCGACGAATTCGCGCGGGTGTCCGCGTCTTCTTCGTAGACGATGCGGTCCTGGTTGCCGCCAATGTGATGCACGGGGAGCCCGGGGGCGCGTAAAATCGCCGCGGTGCCATGGGGATCGAGCGGGCCATACACGGCGTCGCCGAGTTGGAGGAGCGCATCGACCTGCCGGCGGCGCAGGTCGGCGAGGACCGCTTCCAGCGCCCATCGGTTACCGTGCACATCGGAGATCACCGCATATCGAGCCATTGGCGTCGTTGGAATCGATAGAGCGAAATGGCGCTCAGGTCCAGTCGCCCGTGTTTCGATAAGCGTCTTGCAAAAAGCGGATGAAGGCGCGGATCTTGGCGGTCGCGTGGCCGGGTGACGGGTAGATGGCAAACACGGTGCTCTCCTCCGTCTTAGCCTTGGGAAAGAGCGGAACGAGCGCGCCGCTTTGGAGATCACTTCCGCACACGAACGACAGAAGGAACGAAATGCCGGCGCCCGAGCGCGTGAGATCGCGCAGCAGCACGCTG